>DATCAV010000048.1:0-14565 GCA_036512415.1 Candidatus Dormiibacterota bacterium
GCCAGCGTGCCTATCGCGTTCGCGCTCAACGTCCTGTCGATGCAGCAGCTCTACGCGGTGGCCCTGATCACCGGCGTGGGCACGGTGTTCTTCGACGTCGCGTACCAGTCGTATCTGCCGGCGCTGATTCCGCGCACCGACTTCATCGAGGGCAACACCAAGCTGCAGGTGACCAGCTCGGTGGCGCAGATGGCGGGCCCTGCGCGGGCTTCTGGATTCTTCTAGGACCGATCCGTCTGCGCGTGCAACCGGAACCTGTCAGCTAGGGCTGCCTAGGGAATCCCGTATGCGTGGCGGGTGCTGGACCTGATCAACATGACGAGCACAGGGATCCCGACGAGTATCAACGACCATGCTGCAGCCACGATGACTGCGGCAATCCAACCCCACGGCTTGCGCGCCTTCAAGCCAAAGTAGGCCGTCGCGTGAAGAATGGCGGCGACAATCACGAAGAAGAAAACGAGGATTGCTTCGAAGACGAGAAGCGTCGACAGGTCGCCTTTCACTCCAGCCTGGACGAGCGCCTGATGGAGCTGGTCGCGGCCGGCAGGCGCAGCGATAATCGCTGCGAACTGCGCGAGCTGGACGAGCCAGAACACCGCGCCTGCGCCGAAGACGAAAGGCAACCACCGCAACCCCACCGGCTGCATCGGGGCGGGCCGCTTTGGCGGCGCGGGCTCGAACGATTGACTGCCCGCGCCGGGCGGCGGTCGATTGGGCAGCCCGGACATCGGCGTATATCGTCTTACAAACGGCAACGCCGTAGGCCACGGCTATTGGCAAGAATGCCTGTTAGGGCTTGACAGTCCCCACATTCAGCGGTATAACTGCGCGCGGGACACAATATGTCGTAGCCCACGTCTTACTCGGTTGAGTCCCACGGCCCAACGACAGGCAGGCGGATCCCCCAAAGAATCGCACTCCACGACCCACCAAACGCTCCAGCACCGCCTGCCTGTTCTAAACCTCTAGCGGATCCTCCCCGCGCCGCAGGCGTGGGGAGGTCCCGAAGGGCCGGAGGGGGCAAATACTCCAGGCCCCAACCGCCCCGAGTCCCCAACCTCCTAAACTCGTCACCTGATGAGTCGCAAGGGCAAGAAGAAGGCGCGCGGCAAGTTCCGCCCACCGGTCAGAGCCGCCGGCACCCCTGGCGCCCCCGGCGTTCCACTCACGCAGCGCAGCGTGTCTCAGGCCCGCGTCGGCGGAGACCAGGCAACGGTGCGCGCCGTGGAGATGTCGCTTGGTGCGCGCAACCAGGTGGTCAAGAAGCGAGGCGGACAGCGTGTCATCGAGTCAGGCGACCCCGCGATTCCTCTCGACCGCGTCCCCTACTTCACCAAAGACCTGGTCCGCCTGCTCGTGGTGGGCGCGGCGATGATCGTGCTCCTCGCGGTCGGCTCTTTTGCGGTGCCCCTGATCATCAAATAACCCGGCTGCGGCCGAGGTGATGCTCACGATCCCGTGACGTCGAGACGCTGGTCTCGAACCACGTACCTCAGAAAGAGGGCTAAGTGCACAGACGCCCCTCCCGCCGACCCGCCCCACGCCTTCGGCGCGGGGGCCCCAAAGGAAGGCCGACCTCCCCTGCGAGCGGGGAGGCCTGCGTTCGCGGATACACTCAATTTGTGCGCGTCATCCTGTTTACGGGCAAAGGTGGAGTTGGCAAGACGTCGGTCGCCGCCGCCACGGCCGTCCAGTGCGCCCGCGCCGGCTACCGCACCGTGGTGATGAGCACAGACCCTGCCCACTCGCTCGGCGATTCGTTCGACATCGAGCTGGGCACGGACCTCACGCCGATCTCGAAGAACCTGTGGGCGCACGAGGTCTCCTCGCTCCACGAGATGCAGCGTCACTGGGCAAAGCTGCACGAGTACGCCGTCGAGGTCTTTTCGACGCAAGGCCTCGATGAGGTGGTCGCCGAGGAGGTGGCCAACCCGCCGGGAATGGACGAGATCGCATCGCTCATGTGGATCAAGCACTACGCGCAGCGCAATGAACACGACGTCCTCATCGTCGACTGCGCCCCGACGGGAGAAACTCTCCAGCTCCTCACATTTCCTGATGCGGCCAAGTGGTGGCTCGACAAGATCTACCCGTGGGAGCGGCGCGCGATGCGCCTGGCGCGACCAATGCTGCAGCCGATGATGGGAATACCTCTTCCATCTGACGAGGTCTACGCATCGTTGAAAGACCTGCTGCTGGACCTGGGCGGCATGCGCAAGGTGCTGACGGATCCGGCCATCACAACCGTGCGCATCGTGCTCAACCTCGAAAAAATGGTCGTCAAGGAGGCGAAGCGCGCGTACAGCTACCTGAGTCTTTTCGGCTATGTGACCGACGCGGTTGTCGTCAATCGTTTGCTGCCGGCCGAGGTGCACGACGAGCTTTTCAAGAAATGGCAGCAGATTCACAAGCGGTACGAGGCGGAGGTCGAACAGTCCTTCGTCGGTATCCCGATACTGAACGTGCCCCTTTTCGACCAGGAGGTCGTTGGAGAGACGATGCTGCTGCGCATGGCCAAAGCGACCTATGGGACCCGCGACCCGGCCGAGTTCTTTGCGACGACGAGCCCGCAGAGAATCGACAAGGATGGCTCGGACTACGTCCTCACATTGAAGGTCCCTTTTGCGGATCGCTCCAATGTCGACCTGAGCCGCCACAACGGAGAGCTCTTCGTGACGATGGGCAATTACAGGCGGGAGATCGCGCTGCCGACCGTGCTGGCCAAGCGTGACACGGCTGGCGCCACCATCAAGGATGGGGAGCTGCGCGTGCGGTTCGCGCGCCGGGTTGAATCAGGTGCGGCGGGCGAGTCTGCCGGCGGCCGCAAGGTCAAAGGGGAGCGACGATGACACGTGATGGCGAGCGCCTGATCGAGCTGATCAACGAGCTCGGTTCTCGTGTCACGCACGTGGTGTCCGACATGGTGCCCCCTGCAGCGCAGGTCCATCTGCTCAACGCCCAGCGTGAGCTGATAACCGCACTCATGCTGATCTACGAGAACAGGGTGGCCGCTCCACCAACCGGGCGCGCGCAACCGAGATCCTCATCGCGCCCGGCGGCTCGCCGCCGCTCACCCAGGCGCGTGGGCAAGATCCCCATAGAGTGAGCGGATTCGTCGCCTTCGTTCTGGCGGCGCTGGTGCTCGTGCCCGCCCTTCTCGTCGCCATCCCGGTGCATGAGATGGGTCACGGCGCGGCCGCGTACTTCCAGGGCGACCGCTCTGTCAGGTACTTCGGCTACTTCACGCTCGACCCGCGCCGTTTCCTGGATCCGCTCGGCGTGATCGCCGTGTTCGTCGCACTCGTCGGCTGGGGCCGGCGCGTGCCTGTCCAGCCGAACCGGATCAGCTCGATGCGCCAGCGGTTGGTCCATGAGCTCGGCGGCCCCGCGGCAAACCTGCTGGTGGCGATCGTGCTGGGCGGGCTGTGGCGGTTTCTGAGCGCCGCGGGCCTCCCCTCGACGTTCACCCTGTCGACCGGGCTGATCGGCGCCACGCTCTACGCGATCGTTTTTCTGAACCTTTCGATCTTCGCGTTCCAGCTGCTGCCAATCCCAGGCCTCGACGGCTGGGAAGTCGTCGAAACCCTGTTCCGCAGCCGCAATCCGCGGTTCTTCGTCAACGTCTACGCGCGCCGGCGGAATATCTGGATTGGCCTCTTCGTCATCTTCTTTCTCTTCCAGCTCCTCCAGGGCGCGAACCTGCTCGCGCTGGTCATGTCGCCGTTCTACACCCCTGCGAGCCTAATCTCATTGGGTCAATGCAGCGGCTACGCAATCCCGGGCCTGGCGGGGCTAACACCCTGCCTGCCGTCGGGACCCTGATCAACCAGCCGGGCTATGCGGCCCTCGTGGCCGATTTCGGGCGCGCGAGCGTGGTCGTGGCGCTGAGGGAGCAGGTCGCGACCGAGCGGAACGGGACTGCTGTAACAGATGCGGAGCGTCTCGACCAGGTGGAAGCCAGCCTCCGCAAGACGATGGCCCCGGCGCTGCGCCGGGTCATCAACGCGAGCGGCGTGATCCTCCACACCAACCTCGGCCGCGCCCCGCTTTCTCGAGCAGCGGTCGACGCGGTGGCCGCGGCGGCTGCCGCCTATACGAACCTCGAGCTGGATCTCGAGACCGGCCGCCGGGGCGAACGGTCGGCGCTGGTGGCGGGGTTGCTGACCGCGCTCTTCGATTGCCAGGCGGCGCTGGTGGTCAACAACAACGCGGCTGCCGTGCTGCTCGCGCTGACCGCGCTATGCAAGGGCCGCGAGGTCATCGTGTCGCGGGGCCAGCTCGTGGAGATCGGCGGCTCGTTCCGCATGCCTGACGTGATGCGCATGTCAGGCGCTCGAATGGTGGAGGTGGGGACCACCAACCGTACCCGGGCGGCTGACTTCGAGGAGGCGGTGACGCCGCGCACCGCGGCCCTGTTGAGGGTCCATACGTCGAATTTCCGCGTCGCAGGGTTCACCGAATCCGCGGGGCTCGCGGAGATGGCTGCAGTGGCGCGTCCGCGTGGGCTGCTCCTCCTCGATGACGTTGGGAGCGGCGCTGTCGAGCCCATCGCCGACGAGCCGACAATCGCCGACTCGCTGCAGCACTGCGACATCGTCACGTTCTCGGGGGACAAGTTGATGGGCGGACCGCAAGCCGGCATCGTGCTTGCGGCGACAGAGGCGGGCGCTACGGGCGTGCGCAAGATGGCGCGACATCCGCTAGCGCGAGTGGTGCGCATCGACAAGCTGACGCTTGCGGCCCTGGAGGCGACGCTCAAGCAGCGGCTTTCGGGCCGCGCCGACGAGATCCCCGTCCAGAGGATGCTGCGAGTGCCGGTCGACGAGGTGCGCAGGCGCGCCGCGTTTTGGTCGGTGAAGCTGGAGGACCGGGGGGTCGCATCGCGCGTCATCGCGGGCGAGTCAGCGGTCGGCGGCGGATCAGTGCCAGGGCACGGCATTCCCACGATGCTGGTCGCGCTGGAAGGTCCCGCGTCGCGCCTGGCCACCGCCCTTCGGCGTGGAGACCCGCCCGTGATCGCCCGCATCGAGAACGACGCCTGCTGCCTCGACCCGAGGACGGTGTTGAGAGGCGAAGATGAAACGCTGATCGACGCAGTGGAGGTCGCAGCGCGGAGCCTGCGGCGGTGAGTGCGAGCCCTCGGCAGGGCAACGGGGGTTTCGTCGTCGGCACCGCCGGACACATCGACCATGGCAAGTCGACCCTGATAACCGCACTGACGGGCATCGACCCGGACCGCCTCGCGGAAGAGAAGCGCCGCGGCATGACGATCGACCTGGGATTCGCCCACATGGTGCTGCCCAGCGGTCGCGAGATCGGCATCGTGGACGTCCCCGGCCACGCGCGCTTTATGCGCAACATGCTCGCCGGCGCCCAAGGCCTGGACGCCGTGTTGTTGGTCGTTGCGGCGGATGAAGGAGTCATGCCGCAGACCCGCGAGCACCTCGAGATCATCGACCTGCTCGAGGTGCGTCGAGGCATCGTCGTGCTTTCGAAGGCCGACCTCGTCGACGCACCGTGGCTCGAGCTCGTCATCGCTGAGGTGCGCGAGACGATCGCCGGCACCGCACTGGCGGACGCTGAGGTGATCCCGGTGTCGGCAACGGAAGGCGAGGGCCTTTCGGCCCTGGTTGATGCTCTCGACAGGCTGCTCGACGCTGCTGAGCCGCGATTGGACCTGGGGCGGCCGAGGCTGCCCGTCGACCGCGTGTTCACGATGAGCGGATTCGGCACGGTGGTGACGGGCACCCTTGCCGACGGCACCCTCACAGCCGGCGATGAGCTCGAGGTGGTGCCACGTGGGCGGCTGGTACGTGTCCGCGGCCTCCAGAGGCACAACAAGAATGTCCAGAGCGCGCCGCCTGGGAGCAGGGTGGCCGTGAATCTGACAGGAGTCGATAAGAGCGAGGTGGCGCGCGGCGACGTGCTCTCGCCGCCACAGATGCTGCAATCGACGAGGCGCATCGACGCGCATGTCCGCGTCCTCGCGTCTGCGCCGCGAGCGTTGCGTCACGGTGCAGAGGTCCTTCTGCATACGGGCACTGCAGAAGTCGGATGCCGGGTCATCGTGCTCGCGGGTGACGCGATCGAGCCTGGTCGGGACGGGTGGGTCCAGCTCTACCTCGAGCGCGCCATCGCCGCCGGCGCCAACGACCGCTTCGTCCTTCGAATACCGAGCCCGGCTATGACGATCGCCGGCGGCAGATTTGTCGACGTAGATCCCCGAAAGCACCCGCGCCACGACAACGCGGTGAGCGAATCGCTCGACCGGCGGGCTGCGGGCGAGGTGCTGCAGGAGGAGCTACGCAAGTACCCGCGAGGAGTCAGCGTGGCCGCGTTGCTGAAGGCCACGATGGCTCGCGAGGCCGATGTCGATCGCCTCGATGCGCGGCGCGTTGGCGAGTGGCTCTTTGCCACCGAGGCATGGAACACGCTGGCAGACCGTGCCGCCATAGAGATCGCCGCGTATCACGACGCTCACCCTCTCCGCCCGGGGATGGCTCGTGAGGAGCTCAGGAATCGCCTCCGGCTGCACCCGAGCTCTTTTCCCGCTGCGCTCGCGACGCTCATTGCAGAGGGCAGGCTCGAGGAGCGGCAAGGGGTAATCGCCGCGCCGGATCATCGCGTCGCGATCGACTCGTCCGACGGCCCGGCGGGCCGCTTGCTCGAGCTGCTCGGCCACAATCGCTTTGCTCCGCCATCGCTGCAGGAAGCGATGCAGCAGACCGGAGTTGGCGCAGAGGTCGTGCGCGCGCTGGCCCAGGGCGGCGCCATCGTGCGGGTGAGCGACGATATCGCATTCACGCAGGACGCCTATGCGAATGCGGTCGATATGGTCAAAGAGCTGATCGCCTCGACAGGATCCGTAACTGTCGCCCAGCTGCGCGATCGCATGGGTGCAAGTCGGAGGCCGGTGCTGGCGCTGCTCGAGCATCTCGACGCGGCGAAGGTGACGCGGCGGGTCGGCGACCAGCGTGTCCTTTTTCGCTAACCTTCGGCCATGCGAATAGCCGAGCTGCTGGGTCGCAGCCGGCCCACGATCTCGTTCGAGTTCATGGCGCCCCGCGACGAAACCGAGGTCGAGGCCCTCGAGAGGACCATCGCGGCGCTGGCCGGACATGCACCCGATTGGGTCTCCGTCACTTACCGGTTGCGCACTGGTGACAAGACGCTCGAGCTGGTGACGCGGATCAAGCGGCAGTACCACATCGAGGCGATGGCGCACCTCACGTGCGCAAACTCGGCGGACAAGACGCGGCAGATCCTGAACTGGATGGAGAGGGAAGGGGTGGCCAATGTGCTGGCGCTTCGGGGCGACCCGCAGGACTCGAACGAGCATTTCGTGCCGGCGGGCCCGGAGCTGGAGCACGGCAGCGACCTCGTCGCGTTCGTGCGCCGCAACGGATACGGCTTCGGCATCGGCGCCGCATGCAGCACCGAGACGCATCCCGAGAGCCCCGACATCGAGCACGAGTTCCGGTACATGAAGCTGAAGGTCGACTCGGGCGCGGACTTTCTGGTGACGCAGCTCTTTTTCGACAACCGGTTCTATTTCGACCTGGTCGAGCGGGCGCGCGCGGCAGGCATCACCGTCCCTATCGTGCCGGGCTTGATGCCGGTGCCGAGCCGCCGATCGCTCGCGCACATGTCGAAGATGTCGGGGGCAACTGTTCCCGAAGGGCTTCAGCGAGCTATCGATGAGCAGCCTGACGATGACGCTGTCCGCAAGCTCGGGGTTCAGCACTGCATCGCGCAGTGCGCAGACCTTCTCGAGCGCGGGGTTCCGGGGCTGCACTTTTACACGTTCAACCGGGCGCGGGCGCCGATCGAGATCCTCGCGGCGCTCAGAGGACAGCAGCTAATCGCGTCCTGATTGCGCCGCGCGCCGATTAGAGTTGGCACGGTGCTCGCCGGAATCGACCTTGGCGGAACGCAGGTGCGGGTTGCTCTTGCACGCTCTGACGGCCAGCTGATCGCGAGCTTCAAGACAAAGACGCAGCTGCTCGGCAGCCCGGAGAAGGTGGTCGAGTGGGCGGCTGCGGAGATCGAGCGGCACCGTGGGCGCCAGAAGGTCCGCAGCATCGCGATCGGCGCTCCCGGCCCCATCGACATCAAGCGCGGTGTGCTCGTCAACCCGCCCAACCTTCCCGGCTGGCGCGACGTGCCTTTGGCGGCCATGTTGCAGAAGGCGACGGGCGCTCCCGCTCACGTCGCGAACGACGCCGACATGGCCGGGCTCGGCGAGTTCCACCGTGGAGCGGGCCGGGGAACGCGGAACATGGTTTACATCACTTGGTCGACCGGCGTGGGTGGCGGACTGATCATCGATGGGAAGCTCCATCGCGGAGGCCACGGAACTGCCGGCGAGGTCGGCCACATGATCATCGACGCCAACGGGCCGCTCGACCAATGCGGGCAGCACGGCTGTCTGGAGGTGTTCTGCGGGGGTGCAAACCTCGCCAGAGAGACCGGCCATCCGGCGGCCGAGCTGTTCGCGGCCGCAGCAAAGGGCGACAAGCGCGCCGGCCTCGTGGTCGAGCGGGCAGCACGCTACATGGGGAAGGCCCTGATCAGCCTCACAAACGTCATCGACCCGGAGATGTTCGTCATGGGCGGCGGCGTGACGCGTTCGTGGGGCCTGGTGCAGCCGCTGCTGCTGGAGACGCTGCGCTCATCTCCATTCATCAGACCCGCACGAAGGCCGGTGCTGCGCCGAGCCCAGCTTGGTGATCGCGCCGGGCAGGTGGGAGCTGTCGAGTGGGCGCGGATCAACCAATAGACGATCGGGAGCTGCTGCGTCTCCTCAAACGAGCCGCCGCTGACCAGCGAGTAAAGGCGTGGGTGGTGGGCGGCTACGTCCGCGACCACCTGCTGGGCCGCGGGCAGCCCGACCTCGACGTGGTCGTCGAGGAGGGCGGGGCTCGCCAGCTCGCCGAGCGCTTCGCGGATCTGGCCGGCGCCGGCCCGCCCGTCATCTTCGAGCGATACGGCACCGCCCAGGTGACCCTGCCCGGCCATCTCGTGGAGTTTGTCTCAGCAAGGTCAGAGTCATATGCGAGCGACTCCCGAAAGCCAGACGTGCGCCCAGCGACGCTCGAAGAGGATTTGCGGCGCCGGGATTTCACCATCAACACGCTGTTGATGGACTTCGACGGCCACATCCAGGATCGGCTCGGTACCGCTCGGGCGGACCTCGAGGCGCGCATCCTCCGCACTCCGGCCGACCCGATTCAGACGTTCAGCGACGACCCTCTGCGGATGCTGCGGGCGGTGCGGTTTGCGGCTCAGCTCGGCTTCGAGCCGGCGCCTGACCTGCTGCCCGCCATGCGGCAGCTCAGCGGCCGGCTCGCGCCGCCGGTGCTTTCGGTCGAGCGCATCACCGATGAGCTTGGCAAGATGCTCGAGTCCGAGCGGCCGAAGCTGGCGCTCGAGCTACTTGACTCGGGCGGATTGCTCGAGGTGGTGCTGCCCGAGGTGACCGCCTGCAAAGCAGTTGAGCAGGGTGGTTACCACACCCACGACGTTTTCGGCCACACGCTGCTGGCGGTGGAACACTCGGCGCCCGACCTGGTGGTGAGGCTGGCCGCGCTCCTGCACGATGTGGGGAAGCCCATGACCGCCACCCCCGACGGGGCGTTCACCGGCCACGAGGAGGTCGGCGCCGGCATCGCGAGAAGTGCGCTCGAACGGCTTCGCTTCCCCCAAAGGGACATCGATGCGGTGGTCACCCTGGTTCGGCTGCACCTTCGCCCGGTGTACTACCGCTCGGAGTGGAGCGACGGGGCAGTACGGCGGCTGGCTCGCGACGCCGGCCCTCAGATCGAAAGGTTGCTGGCGCTCGCGCGCGCAGATATTGCGGCCTCTGCGTATCCCGAGCCGGAGAAGCTCGATGAGCTGGCGGCGCGCCTGGCGAGCGTGCTGGCTGAACAGCCGACGCGGATGGCTGCGCCCATCGATGGCGAGGACATCATGCGAGAGCTCGGCCTGGCGCCTGGGCCGCAGGTGGGGCGGATCAAGGAACGTCTGAGCGAGCTGATCATGGACGGGGACATCGAGCCCACACGCGAGGCGGTCCTTGCCTACCTGAAGTCACACCCCGACCTCTGAATAGTGCGTGCATGCCCCGACCGCCCGCCCTGCCGTCCCCCCAAGGGGGGAGGAATTGCACGATTCCCCTTGACTCCGTAGCGTCTATGCTGCGGATTGGGAACAGCCGGGGGGCTGGGTAAGGGAGGTCCAGATGACGGACATTGGGGTGGAAACTGTCGCGAATGCCGGGAGTAACGGGGGGCCCGACCCCCATGGTGTCGAGCAGAAGTCGACAATTCTCGGCCGCGACGACACGCTGTCGGGCCGGCTGCAGCTGAAGGGCGGCGGCCAGATCCTTGGCAACTTCAGCGGCCAGGTCGAGTGCGACGGTGACCTTCTGATCGGCTCCGAAGCTCATGTCGAGGCCGATATCCGCAGCGTCAGGGTCACGATTGCCGGGTTCGTGCGCGGCAACATCATCGCTGCCAGCCGTCTCAAGATCACGAGCACCGGCCGCCTCGAGGGCGATGCCAAAGTCGGTGCGCTGGTGGTCCAGGAAGGCGGCGTTCACCACGGGGTGATCAGGGTCCACCCGGAGGGCGTGCCCGAGGGTGAGGACAAGATTGTCGTCGACGCGGCAGCGCGACCGGCCGTGGTGGCAGACAAGAGCGTCCCTAACCCAGTGGGCCGGGTGAGGAAGTTGTGGGGTGAGTTCTTCTAGGCGCCTGGACGGCGGCGGCGATCGCCGGCTGGCCAGCAAGAACGACCTCTGGGTGGAGGCTGGCCGGCTGCCTATCCGCCGGCGCGGCATCAGCTAGAGATACCGGATACGCTACCCGGCGCGATGTCGACGGGGGGCAGTGCTTAGATGGATCGGGAGATGGACCGAAACTTAGCCCTGGAGTTGCTTCGGGTCACCGAGGCCGGTGCCCTGGCCGCTGCTCCACTGCAGGGCCGCGGCGACAAGATGGGCGCCGACCGGCGCGCGGTCGAGGCCATCCGCAACGCACTCGCGTCGGTCGACATGAAAGGCACGGTCGTCATCGGCGAGGGGGAAAAGGACGAGGCGCCGATGCTGTATTTCGGCGAGGAGATCGGCAACGGCCTTGAGCCCGCGCTCGACGTCGCAGTCGATCCGATCGAGGGGACCACCCTGACGGCTGCTGGCCTGCCTGGGGCGATCTCAGTCATTGCCCTCGCCGAGCGCGGCACCATGTTCACGACCCACGTCCACTACATGCAGAAGCTCGTGGTCGGCCGTCGGGCGCGCGGCGTCATCGATCTCGACATGCCTGTCGAATGGAACCTCGTCAGGATCGCCAAGGCTGAGGGCCTGCCGCCGCAAGAGCTGACTGTGGTCGTGCTCGAACGGCCGCGCAACGACGGCATCATCGCCGAGATCCGCGACGTCGGGGCGCGTATCAAGCTGATACCCGCGGGAGACGTCGGTGGTGCACTCGAGGCCGCGCTCGATACGAGGTACGGCATCCATTGCATGATGGGTTCCGGCGGAGCCACGGAGGGAGTTTTGGCCGCATGCGCGATTAAGGCAATAGGTGGTGACATGCAAGCCAAACTGTTCTTTCGCGACGACGACGAGCGCCAGTTGGCGGTCAAGGAGGGGCATCGACCCGACAGGGTGCTGTCTATCGACAACCTGTGCTCGGGCAACAACATCTTCTTCGCCGCCACGGGCATCACGTCAGGTGAACTGCTCAAAGGGGTTCGATACGATGTTGTGTACGCCTACACGCAGTCAATGGTCCTGCGTTCCGCGTCGGGAACAATGCGCATCGTCGACGCGTACCACCCGATAGAGAAGCTGCGAGTCAAAGAGCTGCTGCCAGAGCAGGTGACGGCCCGTCCGGGTAGAGCCTGAGCGCCACCGAAGCCGGGCAGTTCCTGGCTGCTGCCGGAAAGACCTTCACCGTTGAGCAGTGGCGCTGGATCGCGCTGGCGCGAATCCTTTCCCGCCAGCGGCCGACCAACGCCGCCATGGAGCAGCTGTTGGATCCGTTGCTATCCGGGGCCGACGAGTCGATGGTGAACGCTTTCACGAGTGGGTTCAGAGTCGCGCAGATCAAGCAGGCGATCGGCAAGGCGCTGCCTGAGCCCGCTGCCGCCGCGGCGCTGGAGTCGGCTCAGGTGGTCGCTCTGGCGATCCTGGTGAGGGAGCAGCTGTACCCGCTGCAGTTCGCCGCGATCTACCGGCCTTTCGCCACAGTGCTGCCGGGGCCGGGCTACGAACCTCCGCCTTCGGTTGACCGCCAGATCGCCGCCTTTCTGCAGAAGCTGCCTTCGCTGTCCGGTGAGGCGGAGGCAGAGGTGGCCGCCGTCGCCAAGGTGCTGAGCGAGCCGCCGAAAGCCGCGCCTGCGGTGGGAGCAGTCGGGACCGTTCCCGTTGCTGCGCCTGACGAGCTCGACCCACCGGCGCTTTACTCGGCCGCCTGGAAGCTGGCGATCGCCACCGCCAACCAGACCGGGCGCACCAACTCGTTCCGGGCGGCGCAGGAGGGGGCGGAGCAGAACGCGCCTCACGACGGGTCCGGCATCGTCGGATCGGCAGGGGTCGCGGCCGGAGCGATATTCCTGCGCGACGTGATGCCGATCGAGCAGGTCCTCCTGCTGTACGAACCGTTCGCCGCAGCATTCCCTTACGAAAGCCTCATATGAGAGGGAACCAGACTGTTCCCTCTCATCGCCGGGCGCTTCGCGCGCGGCTGCTCTCCTTCCCGGGATTGGATTTATTGAATTGGTTTCTCCACGCCAAGCTTGGGGGTGTGGGATACAAAGTAATGGCCGGGGAGACCCCGGCCAACCCTGCCGCGCTAGCTAATAAAGCAGGCCGCCTGCGATTTAAGCGGTGCGGATGCCTGCCGCTTTTCCCAAGCCCAGCTCTTCCACTGCCGCCTCGCGCATCTTGAACTTCATCACTTTGCCGGTGACTGTCATGGGAAACGAGTCGACGAGCTTCCAGTGGCGCGGGATCTTGAACGATGCGATCTTTCCCTTGCACCATCCGGCGAGCTCCTCGCCCGTCACTTCCGCGCCCTCTCGCGGCTTGACCCAGGCCATCACCTCTTCGCCGTACTTCTCGGACGGCACGCCAATGACCTGCACGTCGGCGACATCGGGGTGGGTGTAGAGAAACTCCTCAACCTCTCGCGGGTAGATGTTCTCCCCGCCGCGAATGATCATGTCTTTGATCCGCCCAACGATGTTGACGTACCCGTCCTCGTCCATCGTGGCCAGATCCCCGGTATGCATCCACCGCGCGGCGTCCACGGCAAGAGCAGTCGCCTCCTCGTTGTTCCAGTACCCGCGCATCACGATGTAACCGCGGCTGCACAGCTCGCCGGTCTCGCCGCGCGCGACTACGTTGCCGGTCGCTGGGTCGATGATCTTGATCTCGACGTGCGGGTGCACCCTGCCCACTGTTGAAACACGCCGCTCGAGCGGATCATCGGTCGCGCACTGCGTCGAGACGGGAGACGTCTCGGTCATCCCGTAAGCGATCGTCATCTCGGGGATGTGCATCACTGTCTGCACCTTCTTCATGACCTCGACCGGACAGGCCGAGCCGGCCATGATCCCGGTCCGCAACGAGCTGAAATCGAAATCGTTGAAGCGCGGATGGTCGAGCTCACCGATGAACATCGTCGGCACGCCATACAAAGAAGTGCAGCGCTCCTTCTCGACGGTCTCCATGACTGCAACCGGATCGAAAGCCTCACCCGGGATGACCATCGTGGCTCCATGAGTGGTGCACGCAAGGTTGCCCAGCACCATGCCGAAGCAGTGGTAGAAGGGCACGGGGATGCAAACGCGATCCCTCTCCGAATATCTCAAGGTCTCGCCGATGAAGTAGCCGTTGTTGAGGATGCTGTGGTGGGTCAGCGTCGCACCCTTAGGAAAACCGGTTGTCCCTGAGGTGTACTGGATGTTGATCGGGTCGTCGAACTGCAACGAAGCTTCGATCTGGTGCAGCTCGTCGATGCTGGTTTTCTCGGCGTCGCGCTTGAGCGCAGCCCAGCCATCTTCCAGGACCAGCGCCTCTCTGAGCTCCGGGCAGCGACTTTTGACCTCGGCAAGCATCGCGACGTAATCCGCCTGTCGAAAGCCGGCCGCCAGTATCAGAAAGCTGATGCCCGACTGATTGAGCACGTACTCGAGCTCAGAGGTCCGATACGCGGGGTTGATGTTGACGAGGATCGCTCCGATCGCCGCCGTCGCGTACTGGACCACCACCCACTCGAAGCGATTGGGGGACCAGATCCCAACGCGATCGCCTTTGCGCACCCCTCGCGACACCAGCCCGCGCGCGATCGCTTCGCACTGGTCGATCAGCTCCCCATAGGTGGCGCGGTAACCCTGGTGCACCACGACCAACGCCTCACGTTTGCCGACGCGTTCAGCAGTCCTGCGCAGGTTTTGGAAGATGGTCTCGCCCAGGAGAGGGACAGCGCTGGCGCCGTGAACGTAGCTGAGCTTGTCCAAGATTTGCGAGCCACCTCCGCGAGGATTTCTCGCACC
>DATCAV010000049.1:0-10897 GCA_036512415.1 Candidatus Dormiibacterota bacterium
GCATCGTCCTTTGGGAGGGCGCGCAGGAAATCACGTTTCAAGGCCAGGCCCCGCGACCCGCTCGCCGCTGATGAGCCACAGCGGAGGGCTCGCGGTGACCGCCATGAAACGCTGCGATGAGCTGGGCGCGATCAGCGAAGAGCCCGAAAGGCTGACGCGTCAGTTCGCGGGCGATGCGATGCGTCGCGCGCACGACGCAGTGGCCGAATGGATGCGCGGCGCCGGCATGGTGGTGCGGCACGACAACATCGGCAACCTGCACGGGCGTTACGACGCAGAGACGACGGGCAAACCAACGCTCATCGTCGGCTCACACCTCGACACAGTTCGTGATGCAGGCAGATACGACGGGCCGCTCGGAGTCATGGTTGCCATCGCGGCGGTGCAGCGCCTGCACGATCTCCAGAAGCGCCTGCCATTCGCCGTCGAGATCATCGCCTTCGCAGATGAAGAGGGACTGAGGTTCAGCTCGACATACCTCGGCAGCCGGGCGGTGGCGGGCACGTTCGATACCGCTGACCTCGACCGCACAGATGGGGAGGGCGTGACGATGGCCGAGGCCATCAGCGTTTTTGGCGGTGACCCGTCGCGCATCGGCGAGGACAGATGGGCGGGCGGCAAGCTTCTCGGCTACGTCGAGGTTCACATCGAGCAGGGGCCCGTGCTTGAAGACCTTGGCCTGCCGGTAGGCGTCGTGACGGCGATCGCAGGGCAGGCTCGATACCGGATCACGTTCACGGGTTCGGCTGGGCACGCCGGCACGGTGCCGATGCGCGGGAGGCGCGACGCGCTGGCCGCGGCTGCAGAGTTCGTGCTCGCAGTCGAAGCCGAAGCCGCGTCGCACGAAGGCCTTGTGGCCACGGTCGGCCAGCTGAGCGTCTACCCCGGCGCATCCAATGTCATTCCGGGCGAGGCGGCGTTGAGCCTCGACGTGAGGCATCCTGACGAGCGCGTCCGAATCGAAAGCACTCGCCAGATTCTCGTGCGCGCCCGTGACATCGCCTCGCGCCGCGGCGTCGAAACCGCCGCTCAGCCGCTGAGCGAAAACTCTTCGGTGCCCTGCTCGGCGAGCCTGCAGTCGTTGCTGGCAAAAGCCATCGAAGCTGCAGGGGTCAAGGCAGTTCATCTCGCCAGCGGCGCCGGCCACGACGCCGTCCCGATGTCGGATCTGACCGGCGTCGCGATGCTGTTCGTGCGCTGCAAGGGCGGCATCAGCCACAACCCCGCGGAGTCGGTGACCGCGGAGGACGTGTCCGTGTCGATCGACGTGCTGAGCCGGTTCCTGGAGCTGCTGGCCAAAGCATGATCATCCGCGGCGGCACGGTCGTGACAGCCCGCGGAGTCGAGAAGACCGATATCGCGATCGCGGGCGACCGGATCACCGCGATTGGACTGAACCTCGCCGCTGACGGCGAAGAGATCGATGCGTCAGGCCTGCACGTGTTTCCCGGCGGCATCGATTCGCACGTTCACTTCAACGAGCCAGGACGGACCGAGTGGGAGGACATCGCGCACGGTTCGGCGGCGCTCGCTGCCGGAGGATATACGAGCTTCATCGACATGCCGCTCAACAACCTCCCGGTGACGACGGACGTCCCGGCGTTCGACCTGAAGCTCGAGGCGATGAAGCGCTCATCGAAGGTCGACTTCGGGCTGTGGGGCGGGCTGGTGCCGGGCAACCTCGACCAGCTGGAGCCGCTGGCCCAGCGTGGGGTCATGGGCTTCAAGGCTTTCATGTGCCCAAGCGGGATCGATGAGTTCCCGCCCGGCGACCTCACCATGCTCCGCGAGGGCATGAAGCGCATCGCGGCGCTGGGCTCGATCCTCCTGGTCCACGCGGAGGACCCGGCGCGCCTGCTCGAGCCCAAGGGGACCGGGGCGCTCGACGTCATCCGCTCGCGGCCCCCCGAGGCGGAGCGGTCCGCGATCGCCCAAGCGATCGAGCTGGCGGACTTGACCGGCTGCCCTCTGCACGTGGTCCATGTCAGCACTGCCCGCGGCATGAATCTGATCCGCGAGGCGCAGGAGAGAGGGCTCGACGTCAGCGGCGAGACGTGCCCTCACTACCTTCTATACGTCGAAGAAGACCTCCAACGGCTCGGAGGAGTCGCGAAATGCGCCCCGCCGTTTCGGACCGCAAGGGATCGCGAGGCGCTCTGGACGGCGCCGATGGTCGTCTCGGACCACTCGCCGAGCACTCTCGAGCTGAAGCGGGGCGATGACTTCGTGAAGATCTGGGGCGGGATCTCCGGATGCCAGACGACGCGGCAGCTGCTGCTGGCCCAAAACCATCTCGACCTTTTGGAGGTGGCAGCGGTGACTGCGACCAACATCGCCCGCCGCTTTGGCCTGGAAGGCAAAGGCGACATCGCCTCCGGCTACGACGCCGACCTCTGGCTGGTGGACCTGTCGCACGACGGGCTCGTGCGTAACGAGGATCTCCTCTATCGCAATCCATTCAGCGCACACGAGGGCCAGCCCATCCGGGGCCGTACCGTGCGCACGCTGGTTCGCGGCGAGACCGTCTTCGTCGACGGCAAACCCACGACGACCAAACCGATCGGGCGTCTGCTCAGGCCTTCGAGAGGCGCCGAGCCGCTGCACTGATCTCCCGCGCGATCTCGTCCTCGTCCGCCGTCAGCAGCCGGCCGTCGCGCACGACGATCGCTCCATTGACAACGACCGCCTCGGCGCGTGCCGGCGGCGCCAGCGCCAGGCCGGCCAGTGGGTCGCGAACGCCTGAATGCCCCAGGTCGTCCACCCGGAAGCAGGCGACATCGGCGCATTTCCCCACCTCGAGCGTGCCGCAGTCATCGCGACCAAGGCATGCAGCGCCTCCGGCCGTCGCGAGACGCCATGCGGCGCGTGTGTCGAGGGCGGTGGGAGCGTCGGCGCGCCCCAACATCGCGGCTCGCGCCCGCGCCATGTAAATCGCCTGGTGCACCTCCATCGCGAGGTTGGCATCCTCGTTGCTCGCCGACCCGTCGACCCCCAGACCGACCCGAGCGCCAGCCTTGACCAGATCTTCGACACGGCATGCGCCTGCCCCCAGGCGCATGTTGCTGGATGGGCAGTGCGCGATGCCGGTCTTCGATTCCGCCACCCGATCGATCTCCGCATCGCTCAGGTGGATCCCGTGCGCGAACCAAACATCGTCCCCGGACCAGCCCAGGTCTTCCATCAGCTCCATGGGCCGGCGTCCGAAGCGCTCCACGCAAAACCGCTCCTCGTCCAGCGTCTCCGCCACATGAGTGT
Organism: Candidatus Dormiibacterota bacterium; assembly: GCA_036512415.1. Taxonomy (GTDB): domain Bacteria; phylum Chloroflexota; class Dormibacteria; order Dormibacterales; family Dormibacteraceae; genus Palsa-872. The sequence goes on from DATCAV010000049.1 coordinate 3,256, forward strand.
GCAGGCGCACGCCGTGGCGGCGGGCCAGCGTTGCTGAGTCGCGCATGAGTTGAGGAGTCACCGAGAAGGGCGAGCATGGGGCAACGGCGACGCGGCACATCGAGCCGTCGCTCCCATCGTGAAAGCGCTTGATCATGTCCTCGGTGTCGGCAAGGATGCGGTCTTCGTCCTCCACCACGCTGTCAGGCGGCAGGCCACCTTTCGATTCGCCGAGTGACATCGATCCGCGACAAGGATGGAAGCGCAGGCCGAGCTCGGATGCGCAAGCGACAAGGGTTTCGAAGATCCCGGTGGCGCCCGATGGAAATACGTAGTGATGGTCCGTCGACAGGGTGCAACCGGAGAGCAGGAGCTTCGCCATCGCGGCCCTGGCGGCAGCCCGCACAGTCTCGGCGTCGATGCGTGCCCAGACGGGATACAGGGCGCGCAGCCACTCGAACAGCGTGCCGTCGGGGGCATAGCCGCGTGTCGCCCACTGGTACATGTGGTCGTGCGCATTAACAAGACCTGGCATGGCGACGCAGTTGGGCAGGTCGATCTTCTGGTCGGCAGCGGGAGGCGCGCCAGATCCGATCTCCACGATCACGCCGTCGCGCGCAAGCAGCCAGCCACCCTCGAGCTCGGCCGCGCCGGTGACGAGCAGCCCGGCCCTCAGCGCCAGTGTCTTCAACTTTGAAGGGGGGACGTCCCCCCTTGAGCCGGCCGGCCTGGCGGGCTCAGCTCCGCACCCCCCTGCTGCCGGTGTCGACGATGTCGTGGGGCCGCACCGGCGCGCGCGAGAGCGGCCGTCCCGTCGCTGCGCGGATGGCCGCGATGATCGCCGGCCCCGATGAGATGGTTGGCGGCTCGCCAACACCTTTGAGACCGTACGGCGAGTGCGGGTCGCCCAGTTCCAGGATCTGCATGCGCACGGGCGGCATGTCGAGGATTGTCGGCAGCAAATAGTCGGTGAAAGAGGCGTTGCGGATGACCCCATCCTTGACCTGAATCTCCTCCATCACAGCCAGGCCGAGCCCCTGGGCCGCGCCCCCTTCCAGCTGGCCTTCGACAGCCTGCGGGTTGATGGCCTTGCCGACGTCCTGCGCGGTCGCCAGCTCGACGACCTTGACCAGCCCGAGCTCGGTGTCGACGTCGACGACGGCGCGGTGGGCGGCGAACGCGTACTGGAGGTGGGCGTTGGCCTGGCCGGTCTCGGGATCCAGGGGGGAGGTGCGCCTGGGACGGAACTCGCGCGTCTCCTCGATCACCTCTTCTCCCAATAGAGTCGCGAGGCTGAGGACGACAGCCCCCTTCGCCGACACGATCGCGTCGTTTTCCAGCCGGAGGCCGTGAGCGTCGCCAAGGTGCCGACCTCCCAGCTCCGATTGGGCGAGGCCGAGAACGCGCTCCCGCACCGCCTCGCAGGCCGCCTTCACAGCGCCGCCTGTGATGTAGGTCTGGCGGGACGCTGACGACGAGCCGGCCGAGCCGACGACGGTGTCGGCGTCGAGCACCACCACATCGCTGACGCCCAACTCCGTGCCCGCGATTTGCGCCTGCACGGTGACGAGCCCCTGGCCCACTTCGGCGCTGGCCGTGTGCACCTCGACCCGCGGCCGGCCACCGACCACCGACAACCTGACCCTTGCGGTCGAGTAGTCGTTGAAGCCCTCCGAGTAGCCGATGTTCTTGAAGCCCACCGCGTAGCCGATGCCGCGCTTGACCGCTTCTCCGTGCGTCGTGTTCGAGACGCCACCAGGCATCTCGGTCAAATCGATAGGGTCACTTGTCGTTGACGGCGGCAGCGGAACATCACGCACCCTCCGCAGCAGCTCCGCTACCGGCACGGGGCCCTCGACGACCTGCCCGGTGACCATCGAGCTGCCAGTCTTCATCGCATTGCGAATGCGGAGCTCGACCGGGTCCATGCCTATGGCGGCCGCGAGCTTGTCCATCTGGGCCTCGTGCGCGTAGCAGTTCTGCACCGAGCCGAAGCCGCGCATCGCACCGCATGGCGGGTTGTTGGTGTAGACGACCCAGCCATCGATGGTCGCATTCGGGCATTCGTACGGGCCGATGGCGAAGCAGCATGCGTTGGCGATCACCGCTGTCGAGCTGGACGCGTATGCGCCGCCATCGAGGAGGATTCGAGCCTTGACGTAGACGAGCTTGCCGTCGCGCGTCGCGCCATGCTCGTAGCGAAGGCGGCCGGGGTGACGGTGGACGTGGCCGACAAAAGATTCGGGACGTGAGTAGGAGATCTTCACGGGCCGCCCGGTGCGCAAGGCGAGCATGCATGCATGCGCTTGCATCGATAGGTCCTCGCGCGCGCCGAACGCGCCCCCAACGCCCGCCAGCGTGAGCCGGATCTTGTCCGGTGGCAGCGCCAGGCTCTCCGCGAGCTGCTCGCGATCGATGTGCAGCCACTGAGTTGCGATGTAGAGGTCGACACCGCCCTCGCCGTCCGGGATGGCAAGGCCGGACTCCGGCCCAAGGGGGGCCTGGTCCTGCATGCCGATCTCGTACTCGCCAATCACGACCACGTCAGCCGCCGCGTTCTGGTCCCCGCGCCTGATCCGCACCTGGCGCGTGATGTTGCCGCCCTCGTGCAGCGAAGGAGCATCCGGCGTCAGCGCAACCTCTGGGTCGGTCAGTGGAACGAGCACCTGGTAGTCGACGTGAACCTTGGCTGCCGCGCGGCGCGCCTGCTCCGGGTGGTCGGCCGCCACCAGCGCGACCGACTCGCCCCAGTAGCGGACCACGTCGAAAGCGAGCACCGGCTGGTCGGGTATCTCCAGGCCGTACACCTTGCGTCCGGGCACGTCCTCATGCGTCAGCACCGCCCTCACGCCGGGCGAGGCGAGGGCCTGGGCAGTGTCGATCGACACGATCCGCGCATACGGATGCGGGCTGCGCACAGTCGCGCCCCACAGCATTCCCTTCACTTGCAGGTCGGACGAATAAGGGAAGTCGCCCTTGACCTTGAGCACGGCGTCCGGCCGCTGGACGCTTTCGCCCACGCGACCGCTGACCACCGAATGGGGGGCGAGGCGAGGCTGCGCCGTCATCTGGCTGTGCGCTCGTGCACTGCCATGCGCAGGGCGGCGAGCTGGACTGCCTCGATGATCTTCGCGTAACCCGTGCAGCGGCAGATGTTTCCGGCCAGCGCCTCGCGAATCTGCATGACGCTCGGCTCTGGCACCCGATTGAGAAGGTCGTGCGTCGCCACGACCAGCCCTGGTGTGCAAAAGCCACACTGCACAGCGCCCGCTTCGACAAAAGCCTGCTGCACGGCGTGCAGCGCATCGCCTGACATCAGCCCTTCGATCGTCACTATCGTTCGCCCGTTGGCCTGGCCGCCGAGAACCAGGCATGCGCACACCAGGGCTCCGTCCAAATAGACCGAGCACGATCCGCATTCGCCCTGCTCGCAGGCATTTTTCGAGCCCGGCAGCTGCATTCTGTCGCGCAGAACGGAGAGCAAGCTCTCTCCTTCCCACAGGCCATCGACCGTGCGCGAGCGGCCGTTGACGGTGCAGTCGATCTTCACGCCGATGCCTTCGCGCGGTATTCGTCCCAGGCCCAGCCAAAACTTCGCCGCGCCATGACCGCGAGCGCATGGCGGCGGTAGGCCGCAGTGCCCCTCACATCGTCGATGGGCTTGGCCGCGGCCGACACCAGCTCGCCGAAACGTGCGAGCGCGCTCGCCTCCACAGGCGCGGGCTTCTCCCATAACCCACCTTCGTCCAGCACGCCCTCGAGAAAACGCTCGGCCTCCTCGGCGATCACGGGAGTGGGCGCGGCGGAGCCGATGCCGGTGCCGATGTGCCTGCGCGCAGGGTCGAGCGACAGCGCAAATGAGCACACGGCGATCACCATGGCGTTGCGCGTGCCGACCTTGCTGAATTGTTGTGGGCCGTTGGCGGGCGCCACCAGGAAGGCTGCGATCAGCTCGTCTTTCTTCATCGCGTTCCGCTTTGGGCCGGTGAAGAACTCGCGCGCCGCGAGCCGGCGCGTTCCGGCCGTCGACGCGAGCTCGACCACGGCGTCGGCAGCCAGCAGAGGCGGATGGGCGTCGCCGGCCGGGGAGGCAGACCCGAGATTGCCTCCCACGGTGCCGCGGTTCCTGATCTGGGGCGACCCGACCGTGCGGGACGCCATCGCCAGTCCAGGCAGGCGGACGCCAAGCTCGCCGATGATCCGCGAGTAGGTGACGCCCGCGCCAATGCGGAGGGAGCCAGCCTCCATCCCCCACTCGGTGAGCTCGTGGATTCGCGTCAGGTCGATGATCGCCTCAGGCCGCTGGCGGTCGAGGTTGATCCCCACCATCACATCCGTCCCCCCGGCGATGGGCATCGCCTCGGGATGCGCAGATTTCATCTGCAGGGCCTCGGACCAGGTCGAGGGTTGAAGAAACTCCATCACCAGGCGAGGTCGGCTGAGTCGTCGTCCCGCGTGACAGTTCCCTCGATGAGGCCATACGGCCGGTCGGCGGCATAGAAGACCTCGTTCTGGTTGTCCTGTCCGAAGGGCGCCAGGTCGACTGCGTAGTGATGTTTGTTCGGCATCGACAGGCGGATCTCCGCGATCTCGGGACGAGCGTTCAGCGCCGCTTCGCCCATCGCGTAAAGGGTCTGCTGCAGAGCAAGGCTGTGCTTGGACGCGAACGTCTCGATGAGCAGCTTGCGCGTTGCCCCGAAAGCTTCGGCCCAGCTCACGTTCTGCTGCCCGTAGCGCCACCGCGCGACGACAGCGGTCGCCAGCACCCTGTCGTGGGTCTCGGCGAGGGTCGTGTATTGATCTCTTGGGTAACCGAAGAATTCGGACCCCGTCGACTTCAGCAGCACCAGGTCGCTGAGCCCGGCGACCACCCACTCATCGTCACCGACGCAGGTGATCGTGGCGAGGCGCTTCTCGGAGCCGGCGCGGACGAAGGAGTGCGGATGGGGCTGCCCGTCCACCTCGATTCGCTGCCATGGGTACTCCTCGATCGACACGCGCGCCTTCTGCACGGCGGGAAAGTCGTGTACGAAATGTCGCGCGAGCCGCAGCGCGAACTGCTCGATCTCGCCGATCGGCTCGTCCTTGGCGAACGCGAAGATGGTGTTCTTCTGCGTGTCGGTGGGCACGATGTTGCTGTTGTCGCCGGTGAGGTGGCTGCCGGCAAAATCTCCCGTGAGCGCGACGCTGACGTTGATGTCTTTGATCTCGTGAACCGAGCCGAAGGGCCCACTCTTCGTCACCCGGACAAGGTGGGTCTCGGCCTTGCCGTATTGGTTCGGCCCAAGCCGAATGGTCATGGGCTCACGTTCCTTTATATGTGCTGTAGCCGAATGGGCTGAGGAGGAGCGGTATGTGGAGGTGGCCCCGTGAGTCTGCAACTGCAAACACCACCGACACCTCCGGGTAGAACTCGGTATCCCCCTGCCCCTGGAAGTAGTGCGCGGTGTCGAACTCCAGCCTGTACTCGCCGGCGGCGAGCCCACCTTCCGCCAGCTCTCTGACGCGACCGTCGGCGTCCGTCGTCCCGCGACCGACGACTGTCCAGCGCCTATCCGTGCCGCGGTGGCTGAGTGTGACCGGCACGCCTTTCGCAGGGCGCCCCCGCGCCGTGTCGAGCACGTGGGTCGAAACGCTCATGAGCTCAGCATGCTCTTGAGGCGCAGCCGGGTGATCTTTCGCTGTTCCTCGGCGGCCACGTTCAGCTCAGTGGCAGGATCGTTTTCGATTCGCTGCCGCAAAGCCGCCACCACATCCTCGGCGCTGCGACCGGCGGCAGAGATCAAGAAGACATGGCCGAACCGCTCCTCGTACAGGCGGTTCCCCTCTGCCAGCACGGCCAGGGTCTCCTCCCGCGCGCTCATGACTCCTTTCTGCTCGCGATTGGAGGCGGCGGGGGCGCGCCCGCCTCTCTCCCCGATCCTGGGGTGGGCCGTAAATGCCTCCAACCAATCGGAAGCCTTGAGCTTCGCCCATTCAACGTCGGCGGTTTCCATCAGAGCCGGCACGCTCGCATACGGCCTGCCAGCGGAAACTTTGGAAGCCCAGGCCCGTGATCCGCAGCAGGCCAGCAGGCGCCGCTCCGCCTCGGCGCGAGACAGGCGATTGAACGAAGCAAGGGTCTCACTCAATGCCCAAGGGCACCAGCTCGAAACGGGCCACGTCGACAAGGCCGCGGTCGGTGATCTTCAGCTCGGGGATTACCGAAAGCGCCAGGAAGCTCAACGTCATGAAAGGGGCGGTCATCGTCACGCCAAGGGTCGCAAGCCTCCTCTCCATCGAGGCGAGCCGGTCGTACACGCTCGCGAGCGGCAGGTCGCTCATCAGGCCCGCAACGGGCAGAGGAAGCTCCTCCACCACGCGCCCACCTTCGGCGACGACGATGCCGCCTCCGATGTCGGCCAGGCGGCACGCGCAGGCGGCCATATCGGCATCGTCGACTCCGATGACCACGACGTTGTGCGCGTCGTGCGCGACATTCGACGCGTAAGCGCCACGTTTCAAACCGATGTTGGTGGCGAAGCCGAGGCCGATTCGACCGGTGGCGTGATGCCGCTCCAGCACCGCGATCTTGGCGAGGTCTCGGGCGGGGTCGGCGACGATCGCACCCTCTCGCACGGTCGGCTCGACCACCTCGGTGCCGGTCAGCAGCTGGGCCGGGATGACACGGATGACACGAATCCGCCGCGGGCCGGCCGGCACGCGAAACGACGCCGCGTTGACGGGCGCCAGGTGCATCGTCTGCCGTACCCATTCGGGAACCTCGAGCTTGGTGAACCGCGGCGCGGCGCCGCGCTTTAGCACCTGCCGGGGCTCGAACGATTTGAGGTCATCGAGGACGAGGATGTCGGCCTGGTAGCCCGGGGCGATGGCGCCGAGGTGCCACAGCCGGTGATAGGTGGCGGGGTTGATCGTCGCCATGACCAGTGCATCCTCTGGGCTGATGCCGTCGGCGACCGCCACACGCACCATCTGGTTGATGTGGCCCTCCTCGACGATGAAGCCGGGCTCGCGGTCGTCGGTGCAGAACATGCACCAATCGCTGCCGAATTTCTTGACCAGGGGAAGCAGGTCACTGAGGTTGCGAGCGATTGAGGCCTCGCGCAACATCACCCACATCCCCAGGCGTCGCTTCTCCAGGGCTTCTTCGTACGTGGTCGCTTCGTGGTCGGAGCGGATGCCGGCGGCGACATAGGCGTTGAGCGCCGGTCCGCGCACCCCGGGGGCATGCCCGTCGACGTGGTCGGTGAGGCCGGTGCTCAACTTCGCCATCTCCGCTGCGTCGCCCGCGATCACACCAGGGAAGTTCATCATCTCGGCCACGCCGATGGTGCGATGCCTGCGCAGCAGGCTCTCGATATCGCCGGTGGTGAAGGGCCGTCTCGGCGACTCGAAGCGCGAAGCGGGCACGCAGGAGGAGGCCATCACGTAGACGTCGAGCGGCAGGTCTGCACAGCAGTCGAGCAGCCAGTGGATGCCGTCAGAGCCGAGCACGTTGGCGATCTCATGAGGGTCGGCGACGACCGCAGTCGTGCCATGCGGCAGGACCGCCCTCGCGAACTCGTCGACCGTCAGCTTCGAGGACTCGATGTGCATGTGGGCGTCGATGAAACCGGGGACGAGGTAGGCGCCCTCGACGTTCAGTCGCTCGCGTCCGTCATAG
>DATCAV010000050.1:0-3202 GCA_036512415.1 Candidatus Dormiibacterota bacterium
AGCGCGTGCGACAGCTCATGGGCAAGCAAGCACGCGTAGAAGACGATCGCTCCGGCCGCTCCGGCCACCCAGTAGGCACCGGCTCCCTGTCCGGGGACATCCTGTGGCAGCACACCAGTCGCCAGGGTCCATGCGATGAGCACGAATATGAAGACCAGGCTCCAGTTGAAACCGATATCGATCCCGAACAGGCGCCCGAGCCGGATCGTGGGGGTCACGATGCGAGTCCAGCTATGCCTCTTTGAGAGAGCTGGTCTCCGCCCGGCTCCGTGCTCGGATTGGAGGGTCGGTCGAGATCACAAGGATTGGCCGCTTGGAGTGCAGCACCAACTCGTGACTCACACTACCCAGAACGAGCTCTGCGACCCCACCTCTGCCTCTACGACCGATCACGATCACGTCGGCGTTGACGCTCTCAGCGATCTGTGCGATCACGGACGCCGGTCGGCCGTCCTCCATGATCGCTCGGTACCGGACGCCCCCGTCTCGCAGGCTCTTGCACCACACCTCTTCGAATTGGTTCTTCATGCCGGCTCGCCACTCCTCATCGAGCTGGGGCGGCACGACCGGAGCGAGGAAACCGCCGTCAAAGTACACGGGCGGGGCGATTGCGAACACAGCGACGACCTCGGAGCCCATTCCTCCAGCCATGCGCACAGCCCATTTGATCGCAGCCTCTGAATGCTGGGAGCCGTCGACGCCGACAACAATTCGACCAATACCACCGTGATTCATAGCCACCTCGACTCCTGACCAAATGCGTCCGTGATGTCATGAACATCCACCTTGACGTACCCGCCGGACAGGGCTTTTCGCCCTCTTCCTTGAAGGGCGCTCGGCCCTACCGGGATCAGGACACGTGCGTCAGCCTAAGCTCTAGCCGCCCCGGCCCGGCTGCCGTTGATCGTCATCCGGCGCGCGAAACGGCTTACATCCGCCCGCGCCCGCGACTGGCGGCGACCCAGGCGCTCGGCGGGCCACCGAAGGCGCCTGGAATCGCTGAGCCGAGGACCTGGTCCTATGGGGTGATGGTCAGCATGCTGTCGACCTTGGTAACGCCGGGCGCCGATTCAGCTGCCTTCTTGGCTGCCGCGGCTTCGCTCCAGGAGCCGACCCGCCCGTGCATTGTCACGTGGCCGTCGTCGGTCGTCAGCCAGATCCGGCGCGCGTCGATCTGTGCCTGTCGGTGCAGCGCCTCTGTGATCTTCGACTTGACGTCCTTGTAGTGGACCGCGGGCTTCACGATCACGCGGTTCGTGACGCCTTTGACGCCAATCAGGCCACGGACGAGCTTGTCTGCAGCCTCGGACTGATAAGCCCAGTCGACACGGCCCTCGAGCGCGACCCATCCGTGCGTGACCGTGGCCTTGATCGCCTCGCTGGGGATGGCGGCGCTCCACTTCATCTGATTTGATATCGCCAGTGCGATATCAGTGTCGTCGCGCGTCCGGTCACCAGGCAGCTTGACGACCAGCTCGTTGGCGACTGCCAGCACTCCGTAGATCCTCAACGCTGCATGTTCCGCAGCGATCAGCTCCGCGTAAGTCTTCACATGCCCTGTCAGCGTCACGGCACCCTTGTCCACCGAGACGCCAATGTTGGCCGCATCGACTTTCGGCTCCCAAGCCAGCTCACGAATAACGTCCGCTTGAAGCTCTTTGTCCAGTTGCATGGCACGACCTCCTCAGTGATTTGGGGCGCAGCACCCCCTGGATCACTTGTAGCCGACGCATAAGGCCGGCGCATGAGGCGCCAGTCCCCCTTTCAGAGGGCTCAACGACCTGTAGGCAAATCCTGACTAGGGCCGCTTCGAGCGTTTGGCTCCTGCCCTCGTCACGCCGCGGGCCTGCCAGTAGCCGGTGTTCGCGCCCTGGACGCCGGCCGGATGGGACTTCTTTTCTATCCGGGGTGGCGGTTGCGACTTCTTTTCTATCCGGGGCAGTGGCGGTTGCCCCTCCGGCGGTCCGATCTCGTCATCGGGCTCCGGCTCGAGGCTCACGATGTACTCGGCAACCTCGGCTTCGCCAGCCCCTGAGTCGAGCAAGGTCCGGACGTCCTTCTTAGCGTTCTCCTGAAGGCCGGCAACGTAAGTGTGCAGCTCCTTCTCCGTGACGCCATCGGGCTCGAACAGGCTCTTCATTGTGGGTACCTCGTTGCTCACAGTCCTCGATACGCACTTGAGCTTCGCTGACGCCGTCGCTCTCCACCAGAGCCATTCGACCCAGTAAGTTCCGGGCCATTCGTGCCTTTGCGCGGCCAGGGAAAGGTGCAAAGGTCAATGCGATGTCAACGCACAGCATGATGCCGGCCCTGATGGCTTTCGCTCCCAGCCTGGACAAGAGGTACAGCCATGCCCTCAGCGTCTATTTGCCGGTGCGGGCTGAGGGGTTTGACGCACGCCATTTCGACCTGGTCATCGGCCACGTGCTGAGCAGGTACCGGGAGCGCCTTAGCGACAAGGAACGCGAAGTGATGGAGCGCGAGATCCCACGCGTTCGCGCTCGAATCGAGGTAGTCCGGCCCGCCGGCTCTCCTGCGCTGGCGGCATTCGCCGATGAAGAGGCCGGTTTGCTCGAGCTCATCCGCCTGCCCGCCGAGACTGAAACCAGGCTCGAGGTCGGGCCGCTGCTCTTGGCGCCCATTGAGCGCCTGCTCGAGCGATTCCCACCTGCGCTCATCGCAGTGGTCGATAAGGAGGAGGCGAGGGTGTTCGGCGCAGTCCTCGGCGAGGTGTTCCCCCTCGAACACCTGGTCGGTAAGGACGTCAAGCGTCACAAAGCGGGTGGCAGCTCCGCGTTGAGCAACCAGCGAAAAGCCGACAACCGGGCCAAAGCAAACCTGACTCAATTCGTCAGCACGATCGAACGTGAGATGCGCGCCGGGTCGTATCACGGCATTTACGTAGCAGGGCCTCCCGCAGCCCGAGCTGAATTCGAGAGGCTGCTGCCGCCTGAACTCAAGCGTGCGATCGCGGGCCGCCTGTCCGCATCTCTGGACTCAGCGCACCTTCAGCACCAACTTCGCGATCAGATCCAAAGCGCTGCTGCCGCCGTCTGACCCGCCTGGGTCCTACGTACCGTCGAGCACCTGCCTGGAGGCCCTATGACTGGGCGAAATGTGGTGAGACCCTTCTCCCATGCGAGTCATCGCCTGGATAGGGCTTTCGATCCTGCTTGTAGCGTGCGGCGGAGCAGGCCCAAGC
>DATCAV010000051.1:0-2121 GCA_036512415.1 Candidatus Dormiibacterota bacterium
AGTTGCGGCCGTTTCACTCGGTGGCGCAGCGGGAGCCGGCCTGGGCTTCGACTACATGACCTACAACAAGACCAAAACTCAGGTCTATGCTAACGCGATCGTCCGATTGCAATGTGTGGTGAGTGACTCCCAATCGCTGAAAGGGAAATCTGCCGCGCTCGCCAATATCAAGCCTCCTCCATCGCTTTCAGATGTTTCGGATCCCGCGAAGTCAAAGCAGTGCAAGGCGAAAGATGACTCGGAAAGCGCTCAAGTTCGCCTTGCGCTCGCACAGTATGAAATTGCAAAAGAGCGTAGGGACTACGCTGCGGGCAGCTTAATCCGACTAAGCCCGGCTATCCTCGCGGCAGTAGACACGATCGATGTGCGTGCCTTCGCTGCCTCGCAGAGTGGAGTTCCGGACAGTGATCAAATCGCAAAGGGCGCGCAGGCGGCCACCAGTTTCATTAAGCCCTCGACTGAGGCGATGTCCGCTGCGCTGTTGGAATTGGGTAGCGGCGACATAGTCAGTTAAGCGGCTTTCTCCGCAACGTCAACCTCCGGGTTGCGCCCGCACTGAGCATCACAGGCACGCAGCGCGGCGACCAGGATCGGCATGGCACGATAGCCGACGAGTTTGCGGAAGCCGCGCTCGGCTTCGAGCACGCCGGTGGCGGTCCAGCGCAGCACCATGGTGCCGCTCTGCCAGCGTTTGACGCGGTGGCCGATCTCGCGCACCCGGCTGAACAGGTTCTCAATCAGGTTGGTGGAGGACAGCACCCGTTCGAGATTCTCGGGCAGCCCCAGACGCATCACGGTCAGCGTTTCCTCCAGCCCCTCGCGCAGCGAGGCGGCGGCGCCGGGATGCTGATGTTCAAGCCGGCGCGCGAGACCGTCGAGCAGGCGCCGGGCGCGCTTAGTGTCGCGCGTCGCGTAGGCCTGATTCATCGCGCTGCGGACCGTGCCGCGCAGCCGCTCGGGCAGGGCGTCGGTAACATTGCGCTTCTTGTGCTCGCGGCAGCGTTGAATCAGCCCGTGCGCACCGAACACCTCCACCACCGCCTTGTGCAGCGCTTTGGCTCCGTCGATCACGATGAGCAACGCGCGGTTGGTATCGAGCCCGCGCTCGACCAAATCGGCAAGCAAGGCCCGTACTGCCGCGGCGTTCTCGGTCGCGCCCTCGCGCAGTCCCAGCACGTGCTTGTCGCCGTGCTCATCGACCCCGACTGCCGTCAGCACCACGTGCTCGCCGAAGTGCACCCCGTCGATCAGCAGCGCGACCACGCGGAGCTGGCGTAGTTCGCGGCTCATCAGTTCTGCCAGTTTGCGCTCGGTGCCATAGACGAACCGCTCGCTGACCGCGCTCTTGCTGATGCCCCGTACCGCGACCGCTTCCGGCAGTGGCTCCAACGAGCGCGCGTAGCCTCGGGTCGACACTCCCAGCACCATCTGCTCCACGGCGCGTTGCTCCAACGGATCGCGTGCGCTCCATTCCCGCCAGCTCGGCAACCTAAGCTCGCGACCCGCCACACTGCGCGCCCGCGGCCGCTGCACCGCGACCCGCCGTCCACCCAGCACCAGCGAGCTCGCCACGTGTCCCGCACGCAGCGCCTGGCGATCGGGCAGATGCTCGTAGCGCTCTCCGCACAGCGCCACCCGCTCCGTTTCCAGAACTTCGTCCACGCACGCCAGGCCCGCTCCGATCACCGTGTCGTACAACGCTTCGCGGACCATGCCCGGCAAGTGCAGCCACAACTGTCCCCTCGCAGCTTTCCTTCCATCCTTGCTCTTGGCACTCTTCTTCATGGCGGCCTCCTCCTCTTACCCAACCCGATCTTCCGATCGGGCCAGGATTGCCGCCACTCAAATCTCAACAGCCTTCAGGACATCGCCCGTTTCGCTCAACCAGTGGAGCATAGTCCCGAGTCGGCCTCGATCATCGGCGGCATTGTGATTGTGGCGGCGGGGACGCTGGGTTCCACTGAATTGCTTCTGGGTTGCAGAGACGTTTATCGTACTTTGTCGAAGCTGGGGCCGGACCTGGGCCGAGGCTTTTCGGGTAACGGCGACTCCCTAATCCCTGCGACGGTCGATTTGCCGGAAGACGTAGATGCCGCTTGCGGGCCCAGCATCACGGCGGGG
>DATCAV010000052.1:0-11984 GCA_036512415.1 Candidatus Dormiibacterota bacterium
ATCTCGCCGCCAAGCTCCAGGGCAAGCTCGAACGCCAGCTGTGACTTGCCGATGCCGGTCGGGCCGACGATGACTGGAACGTGGATGCCGGCTGATCTCTGCGAGGTCACTGGTCGAGAATAGGCACTCACGTGAATCATCGCCATCGCAGTCTGCGCGGCCACCACTGTGGCTCGCCGCAGCCGCGGTGGCTGCCGGCTGGATCGGGATCCTGGTGATCAGTAGTTTCTTCGGAAGTGGCGCCTCAGGTCCTGCCAGTCGACCAGCAATCTCGTCGGGCGCCCGTGCGGGCACGTGACCGCCTCGTCGGCCGCCTCTAGATCGATCAGAAGCCTTCGTTGCTCGGCCAGGTCCAGCGTGTCCCCAAAGCGAACAGCAGAGTGGCAGGCAAGCGCCGCTGCGGCCTTCTCCATGGCCCCCTCACCGCGATTGTCGGCCAGCGCGGCAAGGGTCTCCTGCACGGCGGCCGTTGCGCGCCCGGCAGGCATCTCGACCGGGACGGCGGTGATGCGCAAGCTGCGCGGGCCGAACTCCTCGTACTCGAGACCCAGGTTGGCAAGGTCTGCGCGATGGTCGGCAGCGGCGGCGATGAGCCGCGGCTCGACATCGACGGCTTGAGGCATCAGCAGCGGTTGGGTCATGCCCCGGCCGGTTCGCAGCCTTTCCAGGAGCCGGTTGTAGAGCACACGCTCGTGGGCCGCGTGCTGGTCGACGAGGACTAGACCGTCGGGACCCTCTGCGACGAGGTATCCGGGGCCAACCTGGCCGATAGGCCTGAGCATGCTTTCGGCGACACGCGGTCCGGCTTCGGCGACAGCTACCGAAACCGTGGCTTCATGCAGGGTGAGCTGCGGCGTCGGGTCGCGAGGGATCGCGGCCGGAGCACCAGCGGCGGAGTGATATTGGTACGGCTGGCTCCCGCCGAGCGCAACCCGAACCGCGCGCTGCAGCGCTGAGAAAACGGCGCCCTCTTCGCGAAACCTCACCTCTCGCTTGGCGGGATGGACGTTGACATCGACCAGCTCCGGATCGATGCCGATGTCGATTACAGCGATAGGATGCCGGCCTCGCTCGAGCATCCCCTGGTAGCAATCCTCCAGCGCGTACGCCAGCGGCCGCGAGCTGATCGGGCGGCCGTTGACGGCGAGCACGATGCCGTCCCTGCTGCCTCGGCTCATTCGAGGCTGGCTCACCATCCCCGTGACGAGCGGCATGCCGATCATCTCGAGCATCTCAGTCGCGACTGGTAACCCATACACGGACCCGATCGCGCGCCTCCGGTCACCGTCACCAGTGCTGCTGACAGCATTTCGCGCGTCAATCGTCAGCTGAAACCGAACGTGTGGATGGAGCAGCGCAAATGCGCTCACGACATCCTTGATGGCCGCGACTTCGGTGGCATCGGACTTTAGAAACTTGAGGCGAGCCGGCACGTTGGCGAACAGGTCCTTGACCTCGAGCGTCACGCCGGGCAGCAGGGGACCCGCGCCGTGCTCGACGACGTTGCCGGCTCGCACGCGGATGCGCGCGCCTGCGCTGCTGCACTCGACATCCGCAACGGATGCGATGCTCGCCAACGCTTCGCCGCGAAAGCCCAGCGTGGCAATCGCGTCGAGGTCTGACAGATTGGCGACCTTGCTCGTAGCGTGCCGCACGAATGCCATCTGGAGGTCCTCGGCTGAGATGCCTCCGCCGTCATCGCTGACACGGATCGAGATCTTGCCGGCCCCGCGGACATCGATGGTTATGCGCCTCGAGTTCGCGTCCAGCGCGTTCTCGACCAGCTCCTTGACGACCGACGCTGGCCGCTCGATCACCTCGCCGGCAGCGATGGCATCGGCGATCTCGGGCGTCAGGAGATGAATCATGCTCACTGGCTCAACCGAGAGCGCAGCTCGTAGAGCTTCTGCAGCGCCTCGAGCGGGCTGAGGGAGTCAGGCTCGATCTCCTCGAGCTCCTTGCGTAGCGGGTCCGGAGCCATCTCGATGGGCAGGCCCAGCTGCTGGTCCGGTGGCTCCAGTGGACGTTGCCTCTCCAGCTCGGCCAGCACCTGGCGAGCGCGGGCGATCACACCCGACGGCAGGCCCGCCAGGGCCGCGACGTGGATTCCGTACGAGCGGTCGGCGCCACCCGGCACCACCCGGTGCAAGAACCGCACGGACTCTCCCTCTTCGAGCACCTCGACACGCTGGTTGCGCACCCGAGGCAGGGATTCCGCGAGGGCTGTCAGCTCGTGGTAGTGGGTGGCGAACAGCGTCCGGCAGCCAAGCCGTGGTGAATCGTGCAGGTGCTCGACCACCGACTGTGCGATCGACAAGCCGTCGTAGGTCGAGGTCCCCCTCCCTACCTCGTCCAGGATCACGAGTGAAGCTCGGGTGGCGTGGTTGAGGATGTACGCAGTCTCCGTCATCTCGACCATGAAGGTCGACATGCCGGCCGTGATGTCGTCGTGAGCTCCGACCCGCGTGAAGATGCGATCGGCGAGCCCCACCATCGCGCGCTCGGCCGGAACGAAGCTCCCGCATTGAGCAAGCAGCACGATGACGGCGGCCTGGCGCAGATAGGTCGACTTCCCGGCCATGTTCGGGCCAGTCAGGATCGTTATCTGTTCGGTGTCGGGATCGAGCTCGAGATCATTCGCGACGAACACTCCAGCGGGCAGGCTGTTCTCGACCAGCGGGTGCCGGCCATCTTTGATGCTGAGTCGCAGCCCCGCATTCACCTCCGGCCGCCGCCAACCGAGAGCGGCCGCGGCGATTGCGAGGCTCAGTAGAGCGTCGACGGCGCCAATCGCCTGGGCGCCCGTCCGGAGCGTGGCCGCTGACTCAGCCACCTTGGCTCCGAGCTGCGCGAGGATCTCCAGCTCCCGCGCGACGATCCTCTCTTGCGCCGTGAGGACGATCGCCTCCTTTTCCTTCAGCTCGGGCGTCAGGTACCGCTCAGCGCCGGTCAGCGTTTGCTTGCGGACGTAGTCCACCGGCAGCGCGGTGGAGTTCGCGTTGCTGACCTCGATGTAGTAACCGAAAACCTTGTTGAAGCCGACCTTCAGCGACCGGATACCGGTGCGCACGCGCTCCGAAGCCTCGAGCCCGGCGATCCAGTCCCGCGCGCTCCTCGACGCCTCGACGATGCCATCGAGCTCGCCGTCATAACCACGGCGGATCGCTCCGCCTCCGCGAGCCAGCGCGGGAGGGTCCTCGACCAAGCCGCGGCTGAGCTCCTCCGCCAGCCCGGGCGCTGCACTGATTTCTCCAGCGAGCGCTCGCACCGCAAGGGCGTCGCAGCCTTTGAGCGCGTCCTGGAGTGCAGGGATCGCTTCCAGGGACCGACGCAGTGCAACCAGCTCCCGAGCGCTCGCCCGGCCCTGCGCCGCACGCGACACCAGCCTCTCCAGGTCGCCAACCTCTTTCAATGCAACGGCCAGGCCGGCTCTGAGCGTCGGCGCCGATGCGAGCTCGTCGACAGCGCCAAGGCGGAGCTCGATCGACTCCACATCGCGCAACGGCGCACTGATCCACGCTCGCAACTTGCGAGCCCCGATCGGGGTTCGCGTCCGATCGATCAGGCCGATCAGCGCGGGCAGCTCGAGGTTGCGCACGGTGGCCGGGTCAAGTGGCATCGTCGCGTCGGGGGAGTAGGTACGCACGCTGAACGATCCCTGAGCCACCTCGTTCTGGTTCTGCTTGAGGTAGTCGAGCACGACCCCCGCGGCCCCCACCGCCATGGGCGCGTCAGCCGCCCCCACCGAGGCCGCATACGCGATGCCGAGCACGTCACGCAGCCGCTGCTGGCCCCGAACCGGGTCGAACCGGTACTCCTCGACTGCGGGAGGCGTGAGCACCTCGGCCGGGGCGAGACGCTCGAGTTCCGAGGCCAGCCGCTCGCTCGACAGCTGGCAGAGCAGCAGCTCACCGGTGGATACGTCGCAGGCCGCAAGCCCGGCCTCGAGGCCCTTCGTCCACGCCGCCACGAGGTAATTGGGCCGAGAGGGATCCAGGTACGCGTCCTCGACCACGGTGCCCGGAGTGAGCACGCGCGTTACGCCGCGCTTGACCACGCCTTTCTTTCCGGCCGGTTCCAGCTGGTCGCAGATGGCGACCTTATGGCCGGCGCGCAGGAGCTTGCCCACGTAGACCTGCCATGCGTGATGGGGCACACCGCACATCGGCGCGCGACCAGATTTGCCCAGCGGCCGCGACGTGAGGGTGACCCCCATGACGGGGGCGGCGATCACGGCGTCTTCGAAGAAGATCTCGTAGAAGTCGCCGAGCCTGAAGAGGAGGATGGCATCGGGGTGCTGTTCCTTCGCCTCTCGGTACTGGCGCATCACCGGGGTCGCAGCCCTCGCAGATGAGCCTTGCGCTCGACCTGCGTCTGTTTTCACGCCGCTGATACCACTCCCAGCAGCTGCCCCGCGGTAGCTTGCAAGACCTGCAGGTCGATGAGCTCGCCGGGCTCGATTCCGCCACCCTGACCCTTGAGCACGATCGCCCGCTTGCCCTGCCGGATCCGGCCGTAGACGCGACCAAGCTCGTCGTGTCCCTCGACCAGCACCTGCACATCGCGGCCAACCCACCGAGCCGTCTTTTTGGCTGCGATTGATTTCTGGAGGGCGAGCAGGTCGTTCAGGCGGCGCAACTTTTCGGCGGCCGGCACTTCATCCGGCATCTTGTCGGCCGCGAATGTCCCAGGACGAGGCGAATACATCGCCAGGTGCACGACATCGAACTCGATCTCCTCGAGCAGCCGGCGCGTGTTCAGGAACGCCTCTTCCGACTCACCCGGAAAACCTACGATCACATCGGTCACGAGCCCGATGTCAGGCATCAGCGTTCGTGCGCGCTCAACGATCGCGCGATAGTGCCGCGTTTGGTAGCCCCGAGCCATTCGCTTGAGGATCCCATCGTCGCCCGACTGCACCGGTAGCTGCAGCTCGCGGCAGATGACGTCGCTTGCCGCCATCACTTCGAGCAGCTGGGGCTCAAGGTCCTGCGGATGCGAGGTCATGAAGCGAAGCCTTTTCAGGCCGGGAATCTTCTCCACCGCCGCGACCAGGGCCGCCAGGCCGCCACAGCCGTCCGGATCGCGGTAATCGTCAACGTTCTGGCCCAGGAGCACCACCTCTTTCGCGCCGGCATCCACCGCCTGCCGGCACTCGGCCACGACTTTGTCGAAGGGGATGTGACGCTCCCGGCCGCGCACCTTCGGCACTATGCAGAACGTGCAGTTGTGATCGCAGCCCTCGATGACTCGCACAAAGTGACTGACGCCTGTGCGTCCTGAGGGTGGCAGCGACTCGCCTTGTGAGTAGTCGTAGCGAGCATCCAGGCCGGCGACAAAGGCGTCGTACCCGCCGATCGGGACGACAACCGGATCGAGCGTCGGGAAGCGACGCCCGAGGTTGGCTCCCTCCTTGGCGACGATGCATCCCGTTACCGCCACGGTGCGCTCTGGAGTCTTCCACTCCTTCAGCTCATGCAGCTTTGCGTACACGCGATCCTCTGAGGCCTGCCGCACGACGCAGGTGTTGAGGATCGCAACATCGGCCCGGTCGAGTGAGTCCTCGACGTAGCCGGCTGCCAGGAGAGTTCGCGCGAGGCTCTCAGAGTCGGCGGTGTTCATCTGGCAGCCGATCGACCAGATGTGAAACGACCTGGTTCGTCCGGGTGCCTCCGAGGTCAGCGGCTCTCCACCAGCAAGCGGATTCCGGTGCGTTCCTCGCCGTCGATCGAGATGTCGATGAAGGCTGGGATGCAGACGAGGTCCAGGCCCCCGGGTGCGACGTAACCGCGCGAGATGGCGATCGCCTTGACGGCCTGGTTGATGGCGCCGGCTCCGATCGCCTGCACTTCCACCCGCCCCTTGCTCCTGATCACGCCGGCGATGGCTCCGGCAACGGCGACAGGTTTGGAGGTGGCTGAAACCTTCAGCACCTCGACTGGTGCACGCTCGCCCGTCATTTGCTGGAACCCCTTCAAGAATGCTCTCGGTCGATTCGTTGGATCGATGTTGCCCGGCCGGTGGAACTGTTAATGGTAACCAGTACCGAATTGAATGTCACGGGCCCGGAGGCGACCACGAACCTGGTTGGCACCCCGGTCAGGAAGCGCTGGAGCACCACGTCCTTGTCCATGCCGATGCAGCCGTCCCTGGGGCCCACCATCCCGACGTCCGTAACGTAGGCGGTGCCGCCCGGCAGGACCCTGGCGTCAGCGGTCGGGATGTGGGTGTGGGTGCCGACCACCGCGCTGGCCCGGCCATCCAGGTACCAGCCCATGGCCGTCTTCTCGGAGGTCGCCTCCGCGTGCATGTCGCAGAAGACGATCTTTACCCCGGGATTAGCCTCCAGGATCGCGTCTGCGGTCCGGAACGGGTCGTCGAGGGCCTCGACGAAGACGCGGCCCATCAGGTTCATCACCAGGACCTGCTGGCCGCCGGCCTCGACCACGCACCATCCCTTCCCCGGCGCCTTGGGCGGGTAATTGGCAGGCCGTAGGACGCGCTCGAGCTTGGGCAGCTCCGGCAGGAAGTCCTTCTGAGCGAAGACGTGGTTGCCGGTGGTGATGACGTCGGCGCCCGCCGCCTTCAGCTCGGCGACCAGCTTGCCGGTGATGCCAAAGCCTCCCGCCGAGTTCTCGCCGTTCAGCACGGTCAGGTGTGGCCGGACCTCGTTCTTGAGCTCGGGCAGGATCGCCTTGACGGCGTCACGCCCGGGCGAGCCGACGACGTCGGCGACGAAGAGAATCCGAAAATCGTCAGGCACGGCACGAGAAGTCTATTGGCAACAAAAAAGGGGAGCCCGCGTGGGCTCCCCTGATTAGTTTATTTGGCGTACTCGATTGCCCTGGTTTCGCGGACCACTGTGACTCTGATCTGGCCCGGAAAGCTGAGCTCCGTCTCGATCCGCTTGGCGATGTCCCTGGCCATCAGCTGGGCAGCCGTGTCGTCGATCTGCTCCGGCTTGACCAGGATCCGGACCTCGCGTCCGGCCTGGATGGCGTAGGACTGCTGGACGCCCTGGAACGAGTTTGCGATCTCCTCCAGCTTCTCCAGCCGCTTGACGTAAGCGTCCAGCGACTCCCGGCGCGCCCCGGGGCGGGCAGCGGAGATGGCGTCTGCGGCGATAATCAGCAGCGCCTCGAGGCTGTGAGGCTCCTCGTCGTAGTGGTGTGCGCGAACTGCGTGCACCACTGCCGCAGGCACCCCATGCCGCTGCAGCAGGTCAGCGCCGATCACGGCATGCGAGCCCTCGACCTCGTGGTCGATGGCTTTACCGATGTCGTGAAGCAAACCCGCCAGCTTGGCGGTGCGAACGTCGGCGCCGATCTCCGACGCCATCATGGCGGCGAGATAAGCGACCTCTTTCGAATGGTTGAGCACCTGCTGCCCGTAACTCGTCCGGAAACGAAGGATGCCCAGGTGTCGGACGACCTCGGGATGAAGACCCTGCAGGCCGACCTCTAGAACCGCCGCCTCCCCCTCTTCTTTAACCCTTTGCAGGACCTCGACGCGGGACTTGGCGACGATCTCCTCGATGCGGGCCGGATGAATGCGGCCGTCGACTATTAGCTTGTTCAGCGCGACTCGAGCCACCTCGCGGCGTACCGGGTCGAATCCGCTGATGATCACGGCTTCCGGGGTGTCGTCCACGATCAGGTCGATCCCCGTCGCCTGCTGAAGGGCCCGAATGTTGCGGCCCTCTTTGCCGATGATGCGTCCCTTGAGCTCGTCCGTCGGCAGCGGGAGCACCGAGACCGAGACCTCGGCGGTCTGGTCGGCGGCGATTCGCTGGATCGACGCGGTGACGATCTCCCTGGCGCGGCGCTCGCTCTCGTCGCGAGCTCCAAGCTCTGCCTCCCGCACCTTGCGGGCAACCTCGTTGCGGAGCTCTTGCTCGACCTGGCTCATCAGGACTCCCTGGGCCTCCTGGCGTGTCATGTTGGCGACCCGCTGAAGCTCCTTCTCCTGCTCCTTATAAGTGTCGTCGAGCTGCGCTTTGACTTCGTCCAGCCCCTTCTCCCGGTCGCCGAGCTCACGCTCTCGCTTGCCGAGGTCCTCGGTCTTGCGGTCGAGGTTCTCCTCCTTTTGGAAAAGACGCTTTTCGATCTGCTGTGACTGTCCCCGGTACTCCCGGGCCTCCTGTTCGGCGATGGTGCGGATCTGGACCGCTTCCTCCTTGGCTTCTAGGAGCTTCTCCTTGGCCGTCGTTTCGGCCTCCGACAGCGCCTGCTGGGCTTTGATCTCCAGTGCGCTGCTCCCATCGTTCTGCCGGCGCCGGAGCAGCAAATAGGCCACTCCAAATCCGACAGCCAATGCCACCACCACCAGAATCGGTACGTAGACGTAAATAGGCATGTGACATGCACCTCATGTATTCAATTGTCAAAGTGCGGATCCAATGCAGGACTCATAGCCCCGCGTCGGGTTGGCTCAGTGACTGCGGGCGCTGTAAAGCGCCGCGGAAGGAAAAGTTTAGTCTTCGGGCGGTTGGGCCGCTCCCGACAGCACGGACCGGCACGCTTCCCGCACGATGGGGGTCGAGAACCCGCGCCTCAGGAGCTTGGTCCCGACGGTGGCGAGCATCTCGCGGTAGCCAATCCCAGCCTTCCTCGCATACAGGCGTTCCGCGAGGCGGGTGGCCGAGACCAGCTGGGCCTCGGTGTCGAACTGGGCGACGGCCGCGTCGGCCTCCGCCCGATCGATGCCCCTGGCGGCAAGCTCCGCCGATAGGGCGCGCGGACCTCTAAGCGCAGCCCGGCGTTGAACCAGCCCTTTTGCAAAGGACGAGTCATCGAGGTAACCGAGCTCGACCAGGCGCGCCATTGCCGTGTCTACAGCCTCGGGGCCGAACCCTTTCATCCGCAGCTTGCGGCGCAGCTCCCACTTTGAGTGAGCCCGCCGCGCGAGCAGGCCAACCGCCCTGGCGACAGGATCATCCGAAGGCGGGGCCGCCGGCCTACCGAAAGACGATGGTGCGGGTCGCTTAGTCCTCTGCCGCACCCGCTTGGGCCCTCACCGGGCCCACGACCTTGAGCGGCGAGGCGGCGCCTGCGGCCTTCTCCCTTACCTTGGCCTCGATCTCCGCGGACAGGGTTGGGTTCTCACGTAGGTAGTTGCGCACGTTCTCGCGTCCCTGGCCTAGGCGCTGATCTCCGTAGGACATCCACGTCCCGCTCTTCTCGAGGATCGCGTACTCGAGCGCGGCATCGATCAACGAGCCTTCGCGCGAGATGCCCTCGTTGAAGAGGATGTCGAACTCGGCGGACCTGAACGGTGGCGCAACCTTGTTCTTCACGACCTTGACCTTCACGCGCGCCCCGACCGAGTCAAGCCCGTTTTTGATCACCTCGACCTTGCGGATGTCGAGGCGGATCGACGAGTAGAACTTCAATGCGCGACCGCCGGGCTGCGTCTCGGGGTTGCCGAACATGATCCCGACCTTCTCGCGCAGCTGGTTGAGGAAGATGACCGAGCAGTTCGACTTGGAGATCGCGCCCGTCAGCTTGCGCAGCGCCTGCGACATCAAGCGTGCTTGCAGCCCCATATGGGAGTCACCCATCTCGCCTTCGATCTCGGCCTTGGGCACCAGCGCCGCGACGGAGTCAATCACTATCACGTCTATCGCCCCCGACCGGACAAGGACTTCGACGATCTCGAGAGCCTGCTCGCCCGTGTCTGGCTGGCTGATCAGCAGGTCGTCGATCTTGACCCCGATCTTCGCCGCATAGAGCGGGTCGAGCGCGTGCTCGGCGTCGACGAAGGCCGCCACACCGCCCAGCTTCTGGGCCTCGGCGATGACGTGCAGCGCCAGCGTGGTCTTGCCTGCCGATTCCGGGCCGTAAAGCTCGGTCACACGGCCGCGGGGAATCCCCCCCACTCCCAACGCCAGGTCGAGCAACAGCGCGCCTGTCGGGATGACCATGATCTCCCCGTGCAACGCGGCCTGCTCGCCCAACTTCATGATCGCGCCCTTTCCATAGGCCTTGACAATCTGGGAGATCGCCGAGTCGAGTGACTTTTCTTTTTCCTTTTCCATCGATCCTCCTAAGTCGTTGCGGCGAGTGTTCTACGTCGTGGTGCTGGGGTCAATGTGTTCTTAACAGCAGTGCTCGATGTAGGCCGTCGGCAGAGTCTAGCGAACATGCGTTCGGAGGTCAAGAGGCCAGCTTGTCTGCGTTGGAGCGGGCCGCCGCGATCAGCAGCCGCAAGGCCTCGTCGGCAGCCTGTCGCCGGTTGGCCCAACGGTCGCCCTTGAATCTGTATTCGGTGCAGGTGGTCCCGCGCGGGTTCGCGACCGCGATATAAGTGAGGCCCACCGGCTTCGAGCCCTCGGCGTCCGGCCCTGCGATGCCGGTGATCGCCGCCGCGATCGTGGTCGCGAACTTTGAGCGAATGCCGTCGGCCATCGCGATCGCGACCTCCCGGCTCACCGCTCCGTGCCGAGCCAACAAGTCGGCGGGCACTCCGAGCTGGGCGCGCTTGATCTCGTCCGCATAAGCGATGACGCCGCCCAGGAAATATGCGGAGCTGCCCGGGTGGTCCGTGATGAGGGACCCGAGGAGGCCGCCTGTGCACGACTCTGCCACGGAAACGGTGAGCCGCGACTTGGTCAAGAGGCTGCCCAGCTCCCTTGCCAGGGGATCGACCGGCGACTCGGAGCCCGGCGCTCCGCCGCTGGGCGACGGGCGATGGTTTGCACCGCCCGCGGGCCAGAGGACATACCGGAACCGCCACATGTAGTCGATGCCGCTGCCGATCGTGAAGATGATCGCGACGCCAACCGCCAGCTCCGCGAACGGCACCAGCGACGGGTAGGGTCGCTGCAGGATCAGCAGCACGACGGCCGCCATCTGCGTCATGGTCTTCGTCTTGCCCATCGGCGCCGCCGCTATCACCTGGCCCTGGCTCGCGCCGACCGATCGCAGAATGGTGATCAACAGCTCCCGCGAGAAGATGAGCACCACGACCCACGCGGCGACGAGTCCCTCCTGCACCAGCACGATAAGCACGGAGAGGACGAACAGCTTGTCGGCCAGTGGATCGAGGAACTTGCCCAGGTCGCTGACGAGCCCGCGTCGGCGCGCGATCTGGCCGTCGAGCGTGTCGGTGAGCGAGAAGACGACAAACAGGGCAGCCGCGATCTGATCGTGGCCTTGGAACCGAACGATGAGAAGGACCATCAGCACGGGGATCGCCGCGAGGCGGCTCAGCGTCAACGCGTTTGGTAAATTCACCCAGTTCCTACGAGGAGAGTTTGCGACGAGCGCTCACCGCCCACCCGCAGGTTCCCGCTGGCTCATTCGATGCCCAGTCGCTCCAACAGCTCGTCGACATCAGGCAGGTTCATATTCACCTCGCGTGACTTCGAGCCCTGGTACCCGCCGACCACGTGGTTCTCGGCCAGCTGGTCGACGATGCGGCCGGCGCGCGAGTAGCCCACGTTGAACTTGCGCTGCACCAGTGACACCGACGCCGCGCCTTCGGCAGCGACCGCTCGTGCAGCGCGCGCGAATAGTGGGTCGAGCTTGCGCTCGGCGGTCTCGCCTCTCTCCCACTCCGTGCCCGCGCCCTCCTCGAGGATCTCCTCCATGTAACGAGGCGGGCCCTGCGACTTCCAGAAGTTCACCACCCCCTCGACCTCGGGGTCGCTCACGAAGGCGCCCTGGATTCGCGTGGGCTTGCCGGCGTCGACCGGCTGATAGAGCATGTCGCCGCGACCGAGGAGCTTCTCGGCGCCGCCCGAGTCGAGGATCACCCGG
The DNA here is from genome assembly GCA_036512415.1 of Candidatus Dormiibacterota bacterium. Lineage (GTDB taxonomy): Bacteria > Chloroflexota > Dormibacteria > Dormibacterales > Dormibacteraceae > Palsa-872. The sequence goes on from DATCAV010000052.1 coordinate 11,760, forward strand.
CTGTCGACCTGCGATCCGACCGCGAACGCGATGCGCGACGGGATGTTGGCCTTGATGAGACCGGTGATGATGTCGGTGGACGGCCGCTGGGTGGCGATTATCAGATGTATTCCGACGGCTCTGGCGAGCTGCGCGATGCGGCAGATGAGCTCCTCGATCTCGCCCGCCGCAACCATCATCAGGTCGGCGAGCTCGTCGATGACGATGACGATGTAAGGAATCTCG
>DATCAV010000053.1:0-14345 GCA_036512415.1 Candidatus Dormiibacterota bacterium
CACGACCTCGATGTCGTGCTTCTTGTTCTTGTCCAGCGGGATCTTCTCGCCCAGCTCGTACAGGCTGCCGTCGACGCGAACACGCACGAAACCCGACTTGCGCACGTCCTCGATCAGAGACCTGTACTCGCCCTTGCGTCCTTTGACCACAGGGCCGAGAACCATCACGCGCATTCCAGCGGGCAGCTTCTCGACGTGGTCGGCCATCTGGTCGACGGTCTGCCTGCGCACCTCGCGGCGGCACACCGGGCAGTGAGGAATCCCAATCCGCGCGTACAGCAGCCGCAGATAGTCGTACACCTCGGTGACGGTGCCCACCGTCGATCGCGGGTTCTTGGAAGTGCCCTTCTGGTCGATGGAGATCGCGGGCGAGAGGCCGTCGATGGTGTCGACGTCCGGCTTCTCCATCTGCCCGAGGAACTGGCGCGCGTAGGACGAGAGGGATTCGACGTACCGGCGCTGGCCCTCCGCATAGATCGTGTCGAAGGCGAGCGACGATTTCCCGGAGCCCGACAGGCCGGTGAAGACGACGAGCTTGTCCCGCGGAATCGTCAGTGAGACGTTCTTGAGGTTGTGCTCACGCGCCCCGCGAATGGTTATGTGGTCAATGGGCACCCGTGTCTATTCCTTCTCTCGTTTTACCGCAAACGTTCCGCTCGCAGTCGCGACCAGCTTTCCGTTTCTGTCTTCGACCCGACACTCAGTGACGACTGTCCGGCGACCGGCATGGACGACCTTTCCGATAGCGCGCAGGCTCTCACCAATCTTCGCCGCGTTAATGAAGTTGAGCTTGAGGTCGAAGCTCGTCGCCCGAACGACCCCGGGCTTGAGGGTGTGCACCGATCGCCCCATCGCCGAATCGGCAAGGGTGCTGATGATACCGCCGTGAACGAACCCGGAAGCGTTCGCCATGTCGTCGGTGGGGGTCATGTCCACAGTGGCCGTCCCCCTCCCCGTTTCGACGAGCTGCAACCCCATCCACGCCCAAGCCCGGGAGGGCGCCGCGTTGACGTCACTCACGTCCCTGCCCCTCCGGCACCGGCATACACGTCGACGACGCTTTGGCCACCAGCCTGCCCTGCTCGTCCAGCACATCGGCCTCGCTGAAAAGCAGCGTCTTCTTCATCTCCACGACGCGGCCCACCGCGCGGATCCGGCCAGAGATCACGGGCCGGATGAAGTTGATCTTCAGCTCGATCGTCGTGTTCCACAGACCGTCCTCCTGGAAGGTCGCGAGCGCCATGCCCATGGCGGCATCGGCGATCTGGGTGATTACCCCGCCCTGAACAACGCCGCCACCGTGGCGGTGCTGCGGGCCGGCCTCGAGCTCGAGCACGACGCGTCCTGGCTCCGCCTCGGTGATCCGCGCCCCAAGGGTCGCCATCCAACCGTCAGGCGCCGCTTTCAGCAGCGCAGCCGCCCGCTTCTCGTTCCTCAGGACGCGCCTACCTGCGGCGCCCGCGCCGCGAGTCCCAGTTGCGCACCATCGTCTTCTGCCTTGGGGCCGCGGCGATCGCCAGCGCCACATCGGCGTCGTTCTCTTTGACGGACTCCTCTCCCGAAAGCCGCTTGCGCAGCGCGATGATCCGGTCCCTCACGCGCGCCGCGTCCTCGAACTGCAGCTCCTTCGACAGCCTCCGCATCTCCTTCTCGAGGTCGCGAACTATCGCGAGCAAGTCCTCGCGTGGCACGCCTGCTCCCGCCATCAGCTCGACAGCGTCGACCTGCAGGTCCTTCTCCTTGATCTCCAGAGCGTAGATCGCCTTCTTCACGCTCGCCGGCGTGATGCCGTGCTCCGCGTTGTACGCGATCTGCCGGTTGCGCCGTCGGTCCGTCTCGTCAAGCGCCTGGCGCATAGAGTCGGTGATCTTGTCCGCGTACATGACCACGTGCCCTTCGACGTTTCGCGCCGCGCGGCCGATGATCTGGATGAACGACCTGAACGCGCGCAGGTATCCCTCTTTGTCCGCATCGAGGATGCCGATGAACGCAACCTCGGGCAGGTCGAGCCCCTCGCGCAACAGGTTGATGCCGACCACGACGTCGACCGCGCCGGTGCGCAAGTCGGTGAGGACTGAGATCCGCTCCATCGCGTCGAGCTCCGAGTGGAGGTAGCGAACCTTGACCCCATACTCGCGCAGGTAGTCGGCAAGGTCCTCGGCGAAACGCTTGGTCAGCGTCGTCACCAGGGACCGCTGACCCAGCTCGGTGCGCCTCTTGACCTCAGCGAGCAGGTCGTCGATCTGTCCTGCCGTCGGCCTCACCTCGACTGTCGGGTCGACCAGGCCCGTCGGCCTGACCACCATCTCGACCGTACGCTGCGCGCGCCGAATCTCGTATGGCCCTGGCGTCGCCGACACGTAAATCACCTTGCCCGCGCGTTCCTCCCACTCGTCGAAGCTCAAAGGGCGGTTGTCGAATGCACTCGGCAGCCGGAACCCGTACTCGACGAGCGCCGCCTTGCGAGAGCGGTCGCCGCCCAGCATGCCGCCGATCTGCGGAACGGCAACGTGTGACTCATCGACGAAGATCAGCGTGTCGTCGGGTAAGAAGTCGAGCAGCGTGTAAGGGGCGTCACCGGGCTGCCTTCGCGTCAGGTGTCGCGAGTAGTTCTCGATCCCGGCGCACGTGCCCGTCTCACGCAGCATCTCGAGGTCGAAGTTCGTGCGCTGGCGAAGACGCTGGGCCTCGAGCAGCTTGCCGTGCTCCTCGAACCACTTGCAGCGCTCATCGAGCTCAGCCTCGATGTCCACCATCGCGAGTCGGAGCTTGTCGGCGGGCGTCACGTAGTGTGATGCAGGGAAGACCGTGAACTCGCTGCGCGGTCCGAGGATCTCTCCGGTCACCGCATCGAGCTCCTGGATCCTCTCGATCTCGTCGCCGAAGAACTCCACCCGATACACCTTCTCTTCGTTTGAGGGCACCAGGTCGACGACATCGCCGCGAACGCGGAAGCGCAAGCGGGCCAGCTCGTAATCGTTGCGCTCGTAGAGCATCTCGGTGAGCTTGCGGAGGAACACCTCACGCCTTATCGTCTGGCCCTTTTCGACATGGAGCGACTCGCCCATGTAGTCCTCGACCGAGCCGATGCCGTAGATGCAGCTGATGCTGGCCACGACGAGCACATCGCGCCGCGTCATCAGCGACTGCGTGGTCGAGTGCCGCATGCGGTCGATCTCATCGTTCCGGCTCGAGTCCTTCTCGATGTACGTGTCGCTCCGAGCGATGTAGGCCTCGGGCTGGTAGTAGTCGTAGTAGCTGACGAAGTACTCGACGGCGTTGTCCGGCAAGAGACGCCTGAACTCGGCGCACAGCTGGGCGGCGAGGGTCTTGTTCGGGCTGAGCACCAGGACTGGCCGCTGGAGCTGCTCGACGGCCCAGGCCATGACGTTCGTCTTGCCACTTCCGGTCACGCCGGCGAGGACCTGTTGGGTCAGGCCCGACTGGACGCCTTCGACCAGCTGAGCGATGGCTTCAGGCTGGTCCCCGGCGGGCTTGAAGGGTGCGTCGACACGAAAGCGGCAGGCCATGTGGATCACTAATTCTAGGGCGAACTAACGTTCGACATGAGAGTTTTTCGCCTGATCTGGCGCGTTACCCTTCTAGAGTCCAATTCACACAAGGAGGTCTTAAATGAAAGACCAGGTTCGCGGCAAGGCGGAAGAGATCAAGGGCAAGGTCACAGGCGACAAGGGCGAGGAGCTCAAGGGCAAGGCGAGGCAGACGGCGGGCAACGTCAAACGAGCTGTCCGGGACATCAAGGCCGACGCAAAAGAGGAAGTCGACAAGCACCGCGGCCACGACGACAAGTCACGGTAGGGAGAGGATCAAGGCGTCGACGATCGTGCCGGCTCTGATCCCGTGATCGCCTGGCGGGACCCGCACGAGAGCGTGGGCTCCCGCCAGCGACATCAACCGCGATGACGATTGCGAGCCTGTGGTCTCAGCCACGAGCTCGCGACCCTCTCGATGCAGGGTCACACGCTGGTATTCGGTCCTGTCGGCGCTCCCCCGAGCGTCGTAGGCCAGGCGCACCGGCAGGGTCGGGCGCTGCAAGCTGCCAAAACCCTGCATTTTCCGCAGCGCCGGCCGCACGAACACCTCGAACGTGACCAACGAGGAAACGGGGAATCCGGGCAAACCAAACGCCAACTTATCTCCCTCTCCCCCTGGGGGGAGACCGCCTTGGTGCGGGGAGCGCATGTCTCCCTCTCCCCTTGAGGGGAGAGGGTTGGGGTGAGGGGCGTGAGCTGGCACGGTTGCGAAAGTAAAGGGCTTTCCCGGCTTCAGCTTCACCCGCCCCACGTGCACGGTTCCGAGCGATTCGAGCAGCGGCTTGATCAGGTCGTGGGTCCCCACCGACACCCCACCCGACGTGACCAGCACGTCGACCTCGCGCAGTGCGTCGACGACGAGCTTGCGCAGCGCCTCAGGCTCGTCCGGTCCGATGCCCAGCCCACGCACCTCAGCGCCGGCCTCGCGCAGCGCCGCCAGCAGAGCCCATCGGTTGGAGTCGACTATCTGTCCGCGCCCCGGCTTCTCCCCCACCTCGACGAGCTCGTCGCCCGTCGACAGGAGTGCAACCCGCGGCCGCCTGCGGACAGGCAGCCTGGGGAAGTTGAGCGCAGCCGCCAATCCGAGCTCAGCGGCACCGAGCTGCGTGCCTGCCCTCATCACCATCTCGCCCGCTCGAAGGTCGGCGCCGGGAGCGTGAAAGTTGGTGCCGGCACGAAGAGGCGAGGGTGTCGTCACCACATCGCCAACCAACTGCACGTCCTCAACCATCACCACGCAGTCGGCACCGTCGGGCAGCACGCCCCCGGTCAGGATGCGGGCAGCGGTGCCGACCTGGATGGTCCCGGTGAATGGCCTGCCCGCGGCGGATTCGCCGACGACACGCAGCGGCTTGCCGGCGTCAGTCGAGCGCACGGCATAGCCGTCAACGGCGCTCGAAGGAAACTGAGGCAGCGAAGCGGGCGCGACCAGGTCCTCCGCCAGCACCCGTCCGACGCAGTGCGCCAGCGCCACGCGCTCGATGCCGAGGACGGGGGTGCGGTCGAGCACGAGCGCGGCGGCCTCGTCGACCTCAACAAGTGGATAGGTTGACGCCCTCATAACGACCTCAGCGTAATGGGCCGGGCACTAGCTCCCTTAACAGCCTGGATTCCCACCGACGATTTGATCTGGTTGAGTGGCCGGCGGTGTGCTGGTGGGGGTGGGACCAGCCCGGGAGGAGGGTGGGCCCCCGCCGCGGGGTGATGAGTCAAGGACGACCTTTAGTGCCCGTTTGGCCTATCAACCCGCGGCGAATGCGACGATTCGTGCCCTTTTGGCCCGATTACCCCTTGCAAAACTACCCCCCAGGTCGGCGCGCCTGGCCCTTCGGCGCTCGCGTCTAGAGATCGATGGGAATGCTTGACCGAGAGAACCGGCTACTCGTACCGCAGGGCTTTGACAGGGTCCTGCAGCGCCGCGCGCACCGCCGGCAGCAGGCCGCTCACGGTGCTCAGCAGCACCGCCAGAACCAGGGCCGCCACCACCACCCAGGCGTCGGTCCGGAACACGTCAAGCCCTCCGGCCGCGACGCCTTGGGTCAACCGATCCACTGCGACGTTGCCGACACGAGCCAACGCCACGGCGATGATCGTCCCGATCAGGCCACCGGCAAGCCCGATCACCGCTGCCTCGGCGACAAAGAGCAGGAGCACGTCGCGAGAACGCGCGCCTAACGCCTTGATCACGCCGATCTCCTTGGTCCTTTCGAGCACCGCCGTGTACATCGTGTTGGCGATGCCGAGACACGCGAGCAGCAGCGCCACGATGGCCAGGCCTAGAAGCGCCAGACGCAGCCTCGAGAGCAGGTCCTCGAAGCCGCGGAACTGATCGCCGAATGTCTGCGCCTGGAAGCCGAGAGCAGTGACGTGGTCGCTGAGCGCTTTAACGGCGCTGCCCGAGTCGGCCAGCAATGTGATGGTCGCGAACTCGCCGCCTCTCCAACCGTTGGCCTGAGCCACCTGGGTCCAGTAGGTGCCCGCCAGCGTGTCAGGCACCATGCCGCCCGCAGCGCCTGCCGGCATGAAGCGGCTGGGAATGATCCCGACCACCGTCAGCGAGAGAGGCACGTGATTGGCCGCCGGGTTCTTCTGCTGCCCTGGCAACGCGAGAACGCCGTAAAGCGTGCTGAACTTGACCGGCATGTTCAGCGCGGTCGCCGGGTTGCCGAACCCGAGAGCGACCGCCGCGTTGTCCGTGAGGAGCACCTCAGGTGCAGAGTCGGATGAAGGCAACCGGCCCGCGCTCAGGTGCAACGTGCTGTTTGCCTGGCTCCGCGGCGGCAACGACACGAGCGCGCCGGCGGGCGGCACGGTGCCCGCGACAGGTCCGCCCGTAAACGTCCCGCTCATCGCGATCTGCCCCCAGGCCGCGGTTACGTGCTGCTGCCCGGCAAAGGTGGCCAACGTCCCGGCGTCGAACGACGACGCATTGGCGTCGGGCGCCGGATACACGACGACCTGGTGCAGCTGACTCTTCGCAAGCGCAGGCGAGCTCAGAGCACTCTGAAGGCCGCCGGCCAGCGCCACGATCAAGCTCATCGCGGCGATGCCGATGGCCACACCGGTGGTGGTGAGGGCGGTACGCAAGGGCCGTCGGCCGGCGCTGCCGAGGCCGACCTTCAACGTGTCACGCCAGTGCAGGCGCGCGGGCGGGGTGATGGGGTCCTGCTTGCGCACTGTCTGCTTGCCGTGCTCGAGCTCGATCGCGCGCCCGTCAATCATCCTGACGACGCGCCGCGCTCGCCGCGCCACCTCGTAGTCGTGGGTGACCAGCACTACCGTCGCGCCACGCCGATTGAGGTCCGCGAGCAGCTTGAGGATCACCTCGCCGGCGGCAGAATCGAGGCTGCCGGTCGGTTCGTCGGCAAGGATCAGTCCCGGCCGGTTGGCAAGGGCGCGAGCCACCGCCGCTTTTTGCTGCTCGCCTCCCGACAAGCGGTTCACTCGCGTCCGGCTGCGGCCTTCCAGGCCGACCAGCTCGAGGAGGTGACGAGCGCGCCGGCGCCGCTCTTCCAGCTCAACGCCCGCGAGAGTCAACGGCAGCGCCACGTTGTCCTCGACACTCATCGAGGGCACCAGGTTGAACGACTGAAAGATCGTGCTGACCCGCTGCAGGCGGTAGTCGGCAAGGTCGCTGTCGGAGAGCTCGCCGAGCGGCAGCCCGGCGACGTACACGTGGCCCGAGGTCGGGCGGTCGAGACCTCCCATCATCGAGAGCAACGTCGTCTTGCCACAGCCGGACGGACCGACCACCGAGACGAATTCGCCAGGACCGATCTCGATGGACACATCTCTCAGCGCGGTCACGCGCATGTCCTCGTCGCCGCCGAACTCGCGCGACACGCTGTCGAGTCGGAGGCCGACCGCCTGCCCGATGAGATCGGCGTACTTGTCGTCGTGCGTGACCGTGGTGGGCAGCAAGATCGCCGGGGCCACCGGCTCAGGCGGCGGCGCCGCCGGGGCCGGCACGGGTGAAGAGGCAGGCGCCGTCTGGGCCACGGTCACCGTGGTCGCGATGACCTGGGCGAGAGCGGGCCCTTGGACCGCGACGTCAGCGGGCTGTTTCGCCTCCCGACGCTGCGCCTGCCTGCGCTCGCCCTTGCGCTTGACCACAACAGGTACAACGGGCGCTGAGGCAGGTGGTTCCGCGCGGGCGGCCATGTCGGACGGGACCGACTGTAGGCTCAGTCCTTCCCCGGCAGCGGCGCGGCGGCGGGCACGTCGCCGCCGACCTCCGGAGCTATCCGAATCAGCATCAGATCGATCAACTGCCGTAGCCACCCCACCCCAGAGTCTAAGTGTTCAAAGGCAGGTCGGTTTACGGTACCGACACCTGGTCGGCAAGCCACTGAATGTAGGCCGGGCTGCCGCTTTCGATCGCGATCTGGAGGATTTCGGGGACCTCGTAGGAGTGGTTGGCGCGGACGTATTCCTGGACCGCCTGGCTTCGCGATTCGACCGTCTTGATGAGCAGCAGCGACTCGTGCTCTCGCTTGAGCAGGCCGTCCTGGTAATAGAAGGAATGGACCATCGGAATCACCGTGCAGGACGCCGCGAGACGGCCCTCCACCAGGCCCTCGCCAATGCGCTCGGCGTCGTTGCGGCCGCCGGCCGTGACCATGATCAGCACCGGGCGCTCGGAAGACTTGGTCGCCGGTTTGTCGCGGCCGTCTTTCATCACATCAATTGTCGGCCCTTCTCGGCCGGTCCAGCCAGACGGTGGCGGCGAGCAAGGCGATGGCGCCGAGAAGAAGTCCGCCGATAACGTCCGATTCCCAATGGGCGTCGAGGTAAAGCCGATCGAACGACACGATGATGATCAGCACCGCTGCAATAGGGATGGCAAGAGCGCGCGCAATCGGCCACGGAGCCAGGCGCCTCACCACGAACGCGATCAGCCCATAAGCGACCACCGCGCGGACGACGTGGCCGCTTGGAAAGCTGTTGAGTCCGCCGCCGCTGGTGAGCAGGTCGGTGACGCTCGGGCCATCCCTGTGCGCGATTGCCCGCGGCGGTCCGGGGTGGTAGAGCGCGACCTTGTACAGAATCTCGAGGGCCAATCCGCCGGCGAATGCGAGCACCACCAGCGCGTCGGCCCCAAATCCGCCACGCAATAAATAGATGAATAGGCCGAGCATGAGGATGCTCGTCACCTCGAGGCCGCCGAGCTCAGCGAGGAACTGGAACAGCGGGTGCAGAGACTCACTCCACGAGCCGGACATCGCGACCAGGACCTGGTGATCGAGGGAACCGAGCCACCCGGCGCTCACCACCAGGGTCAGGCCGACAAAGGACACGACGAGCACCATCAGCACGAGGAGACGAGGGACCAGGGGCGTCACTAACGCTGGCAGCGGCGGCAGAAAACCGAGCTGCGGCCCGCGATTCGCACCAGCGAAAGGGGACGGCCGCACGTGAAGCATGGCTCGCCGGCGCGGCCGTAGACCTGCAGCTTCTCCTGCTGACTCCCGACCTCTCCCCACGCGTCGCGATATGTGTCGACGGAGCTGCCGCGGTTCTTGATCGCGAGCAGGAGCGAAACCCTGAGCGCCTCGTGCAGCCGCCGCACGGAGCTCCTGCTCAAGCTGCCGGCGATCCTGTCGGGGCGGAGGCGGGCTCGATGTAGCGACTCGTCGGCGTAGATGTTGCCCACGCCTGCGATCGTCGATTGGTCGAGAAGCACAGCCTTGAGCCGCGCCTTGCGATTACGAAATCGCTGGTACAGGTCGTCGGCGCCGAAACCGGGATCGATGGGTTCGGGGCCGAGCGGCGGCATGGCTCTGGCCACGAGCAGGTCCGACTCGGTGCCGAGCAGCAGGCGTCCGAAGCGACGTGGGTCTGTGTATCGCAGCTGCGAGCTATCGTCGAGGTCGAAAACTGCGTGGGTGTGGGCGACGAGCGGAGTCGCCGGATCGACGAGACGGAGGTGGCCGCTCATGCCAAGGTGCACGACCAGCACGAGTTCTTCCACCAGGCGGATGAGGATGTACTTTCCGCGCCGCCCAACCGAGGTGACCCGCATTCCGACTATCGCATCGATGAATGTCTCGGGCTCGGGATGCCTGACGATGGTTGGAAATCGAAGGTCGCAACGAATGATCGTGCGGCCGACGAGATGCGGCCGCAAATCAGCCGCAATGGTTTCGACCTCGGGTAGTTCAGGCACGAACGACCGCCAATTTCTTCATGTCTGCCCAATTCGCACCAACCTTCGTCTCGACCTCGATCCCCGTCTCCAGCTCGTAGGCGCCCGTCATGATGCGCGGCACCTTCTCCGCGAACTGATCCACCTCCGACTCCGGCACCTCGAACAGCAGCTCATCGTGCACCTGCAGCAGCATGCGGCCCTCGATGTGATCGGCCTCGATCTCGCGCTGCAGGCGCACCATCGCGATCTTGATGATGTCGGCGGCCAGCGACTGCATCGGAAAGTTGATGGCCATCCTCTCAGCGGCGCTGCGCAGCTGAAAGTTCGGCGACCGCAGATCGGGGATCGCGCGCCTCCGCCCTGTCGCGCTGACGACGAACCCCTCCTCCCTCGCCTTGAGCCGCACCTCGTCCAGATACTCCTTGAGCCGCGAGTACGTGGACCAATACTCCTTGAGGAAATCCCTCGCCACATCGCCGGTGATCCCCAGCTGCTGCGACAGGCCGTACTCACCCTGCCCATAGATCGACCCGAAGTTCGCCACCTTGGCAAGCCTCCGCTGGTTCGGATCGACCGACTCGATCGGAATCTTGAACACCGCAGCCGCGGTGGCCGTGTGGATGTCCTGCCCCGCGGCAAACGCGCCGAGCAGTTTGGGATCGCCGCTGAGGTGCGCAGCAATGCGAAGCTCGATCTGCGAGTAGTCCGCCGAGACCATCACATGGTCCGGTCGACCCGCTTTGAATGCGCGCCTGATGCGCTGCCCAAGCTCGGTCCTGATGGGGATGTTCATGAGGTTCGGGTTGGACGACGCAAGCCGCCCCGTCGCGGTGCTGGCCTGGCCGAACGACGTGTGGACCCGCCCACTCATCGGATCGACCATCTGGGGCAGCGCATCGACGTAGGTCGACTTGAGCTTCGACAGCTGGCGGTGCTCGAGGATCAGCCCGATGATCGGATGCTTGTCGCGCAGCGCCTCGAGCGTGTCGGCGTCCGTCGAGTAACCCGTCTTCGTTCGCTTACCGACCGGGAGCCGAAGATCCTCGAACAGCACCTTCGCCAGCTGCTGCGGCGCGCTGAGGTTGAACTTCTGGCCCGCGACCTGCTCAACCTCCGATTCGATGGCGGCGAGCTGCGAGCCCAGCTCCTCCTGCATGTCCTTGAGGTAAGCGACGTCGATCGCCACGCCCTCCGACTCCATGTCGGCGAGCACGCCGGCCAGCGGCAGCTCGATCTCATGAAAGAGGTAATCAACGCCGAGGTTTTGCATCTCGGCCTCCAGCCGGGGCCTCAGGTTGAGGATCGCTTCCGCACGCCGCGCCGCAAACTCCGCCGCCTCATTCACCGGCACGTCAGCCACCTTCCGAGCCGCGCGCCCGGTGCCGAGGAGCTGCTCGGTGCTGACCAGCGTCACGTCGAGAAACTCTTTCGCAAGGTCTTCCAGACGCGGGTCGCGCGACCCTGCACCGAGCAGGTAGGCGGCCAGAAAAGTGCTGAAGGCCCACTCGCGCTTGCCGCCGCCAAGCGAGCGAAGCGCTAGCTCGGTTTCCTTGGCGTCGTGGCCTGAGATGGGCCGGCCGGAGAGCGTGCTCGCGACAGCGTCCATCGCCTCTGGCTTGGCGACGTAGAAGGTTTCCTTGCCTGTCGACACGCCAAGGCCGACGGTTCGCGCGCCGCGTGTGCTGCTCTCGCTGAGGGCGTAGACGCCGACGTCGCCAGAACCGTCAAGCAAGCTCGCCGCCTCGACCGGGTCGTCGACCACCTTCAAACCGGCCGGCTCGGGCGCCGCCTCGAACGTGAGACTGGGCTGCACCGGCGCCTGGTCGGGCGGAGGGAACCGGCTCAGGAGCTGCCTGAACTCGAACCGGTCGAACACCGCCCGCGCTTTGTCGTAGTCGTACCTGGTCCATCGCGCCGTCTCGAGGTCGAGATCGACAGGCACGTCGCGCACGATGGTGACCATCCTCTTGCCCAGCCGCACCTGATCGGCGTTTGCTTTGAGCGAGGTCTTCAACCGGCCTTCGGGAAGCTCCTCGACGCGATCGAGCAGGGCTTCCACCGAACCAAAGTCCTGGACCAATTTGGCTGCGGTTTTGTCGCCGACGCCGGGAACACCGGGGATGTTGTCCGAGGTGTCGCCGCGCAGGGCTTTGAAGTCGATGAGCTGCACGGGCTCGAAGCCGTAGCGCTGGCGGACCTGGTCGGGTCCGTAAACGAACGTGTCGGTGATGCCGCGCCTGGGTACGAGGGCCTCGACCGATTCGGACACCAGCTGGAGGCAGTCGAGATCGCCGGACACGATGGTCACCGAATGGCCTCGCTCCTCGGCAATCCGGGAGAACGTGCCGATCAGGTCGTCGGCCTCGAAGCCGGCGATGCCATGGATCGGAATCGAGAGGCTGGTCAGGATGTCGCGCACCATCTCGATCTGAGGCCGCAGGTCGTCGGGCATCGCTCGACGGCCGGCTTTGTACTCCACGTATTCCTTGGACCGCCACGTCGGCGCGGCGACGTCGAAAGCGGCCACCGCGTACTCGGGACGTGACGCGAGCACGATCGCGAGCATCGACGTGAATCCGTACGCGGCATTGGTCACCTGCCCGTCCGATGTGCTCATCGGCGGCAGCGCGAAAAAAGCGCGATAGATGAGGCTGTGGGCGTCGATCAGCACGACTCGCCCCCGCCTCCCCTTGGGAGCCACCACTGGATTCTACGGGGGCTTAAAGAGGTGGCCCTAGGCGGCTCTAGGAGTAATGTGATCGAGGATGAAAAACCTCATCGAGGTATCGGTGGACAGCATCCGAATCCACATGCCCAGCGCCCAGCACCTGGTGATCCTCAAGGAGAAGGAGGCGGACCGCTATCTGCCGATCTGGATCGGCTCCTTCGAGGCCCAGGCGATAGCCACCAAGATCTCGGGCAATCCGCTCGGCCGCCCCCTCACACACGACCTCATGGCCACAGCCTTCGGCGACCTGGGCATCAGCGTCAAGCGGATCGTCGTCACCCGCCTCGCCGACCAGGTCTTCTACGCGCGCCTGTACGTCAAGCAGGATGGGCGCGACCTCGACTTCGACGCGAGGCCCTCCGACGCCATAGCGCTGGCCGTCCGCGTCGAGTGTCCGATCTTCGTCGCCACCGAGGTGATGGAGACGGCGGGCATCATCCCCGACCCGAATGAGGCTTCCGACGACAAGGAGAAGAGCGAGAGCCCGGTCGACGAAGCGCGGCTGGCCGTGTTCAGAGACTTCGTCAACAGCCTCGACCTGCCCGACCTTCCGGAGTTCCCCGAGGAACCACGCGGCAAGAAACAACCCGGCGGCCGGCCGGGTAAAGGCTGAGCAGCTGCCACTCCTCAACGACGTCGATTTCGCCCTCCGACTGCTCGTCACCGCAATACTCGCGATCGCCATCGGTTTCGAGCGCGAGTTCCACGGCCATCCGGCAGGGATCAAAACCCTCGGGCTCGTGGGTGTCGGCTCGTGCCTGTTCTCGGGGCTGGGGCTCGAGGTCTTTCGCGGCTCCACAGACCCGACCCGAATCGCGGCCCAGGTGGTGACGGGAGTCGGTTTTCTCGGCGCGGGCGCCATCCTCCGCCAGGGCAGCGAGGTCCACGGCCTCACGACGGCGGCCTCGATCTGGGTCGTGGCAGCGATCGGGATGGCTGTCGGTTTCGGCTTTTACGTGGCGGCGATCTTCACCACCCTCCTCATCCTCGCGATGCTCGTACTGCTGCGGCCGGTCGAGATGCTCCTATTCCACAGGTACAAGAAGATTCAAGAGGCGGTCGAAGTAAAGGTCGTCCCTCCGTGACGGGATTCGGGATCCAGTGACCGCCCGCGGCGTCGCCATAGTCACCGACTCAACCGCCGACCTCCCTCCCGCGCTCGCCGCCGCCCGGGGCATCACCGTGGTGCCGCTAACCCTTCACCTGGATGGGCAAAGCCTTCTGGACGGAGTCGACATAACCCCGGCTGAGTTCTACCGGCGGCTTCCGCTGGCGACCGCGCATCCCACCACTTCGCAACCGTCCCCCGGACGCTTTGCGGAGGCGTACCACGCGCTGCTCAAAGATCACGAGTCGATCGTCTCGATCCACATCTCGGAGAAGCTCAGCGGCACTTTCGACTCGGCTCGCCAGGCGGCTGCCATGACCGACCCAAAACGCATTCGCGTCATCGACTCCGGAGTCGCATCGATGTCTCTCGGTCTCATCACGCTCGTCGCGTCAACGCTGTCTGCGCGAAGCGCTGACGCCGAAGCGATCGAGGCGAAGGTGCTGGCGATGAAGCCACAACTGCAGACGTACTTCTCCGTGGCGACGCTCGAGTTCCTCCGGCGCGGCGGGCGCATCGGTCGCGCCAACGCGCTGGTTGGCTCGGTGCTGCAGGTCAAGCCGGTGCTGTGCATCCGCGATGGGTTGGTGACGCCGCTCGAAAGGGTGCGCACCTTCGAGCGCGCGCTGACGCGCATCATCGAGTTGACGCGCGAGCTGGACCGCGGGAAGGGTGTCTGCATCATCGTCGGCCACGCCGACGCCGAGGCAGATGCGGAGCGCGTGGCCCGCGAGCTGGAACCGATCGCCGACACGCTGATGATCCAGCCGTTGGGCCCGGTGGTCGGCGCGCACGCGGGACCAGGCG
>DATCAV010000054.1:0-4347 GCA_036512415.1 Candidatus Dormiibacterota bacterium
CGCGAGGGTATGCGGGCCTACGCCCGCGTCAGCGAATGATGACAACGTTTTCTCCTGATCCTCTCTAAGGTCGTATTTGCCGCGACGATCAGGACACCGTTACCGATTACGGCGAGAGAGGACCCGAGCGAGCGTGCCGGCAGGAACCGGCCGAGGCACTCACTGTACCGGTTTCGCCAAAATCACGTTTCCGGCACCATACAAATGCACCGATGAACATCCTCGTCACAGGCGGCACCGGCGCACTGGGACGCGAGGTGGTCAAGAAGCTTCGAGCAGCCGGCCACACGGCCCGCGTCTTGAGCCGGAAGCCGAGCACCGAACGCGATTGGGCTCAGGGCGACATCGCCACGGGCGCCGGCCTTGCCGAGGCGATGATCGGAATCGACGCAGTCGTCCACGCAGCCACGGCCGCTCGCCAGCCGCGGAAGTTGCGGTCGACCGACGTCGTCGGCACACGACGCGTCCTGGCCATGGCGCGCGCCGCCGGTGTGCGGCACGCGGTGTACGTGTCGATAGTCGGCATGGAAGGCGTGACGTACCCCTACTACAGGTACAAGGTCGAGGCGGAGGCGATCGTGCGCGAGAACATCGTGCCCTGGACGATCCTTCGCGCCACCCAATTCCACACGCTCATGGAGACCTTTCTATCCGCGTTCGGCACGCTGCCGGGCGTGGCGCTGGTGCCGAAAAGCTGGCGCTTCCAGCCCGTCGATCTCGCCGAAGTCGCCGGCCGCCTGGTCGGGGTGGTCACGGGCGAGCCCGCCGGGTTGCTGCCTGACTTCGGAGGCCCCGAGGTAAGAGACCTGGGAAGCCTCGCGGGGCCGTGGCTCGCTGCGCGCCACTCGCGCAAAAGGCTGATCAACCTGCAGCTCCCATTCAAGTTCAGCCACCAGTTCGCCGAAGGCCGCCTTCTCACCCCCGAGCACAAGGACGGCACCACGACGTTTGAGCAATACCTGGTGAAGCGGTACCCTCGCCAAGCATGAACGGCCTCGTCGACAGGTTCGGACGGACCGGCTTCGCGGCGATCTCGAGCCTCATCTGGGCGCTGCCGATGGCCGCCTGGGCCGGGTCCGCCGACCTCTCGCCAATCGACAAGACCGCCTATCCGTGGATCGCGCTCGGGATCGGGCTGGTGATGCTCGTCGTCTGGATCGTGCTGCTGACGCGGCTGGGCCACATCCATGTCGCGCACCGGGAGCGGCGATTCGACATTGGGCAGATGTCCCGGTCCGAGAGGATCTGGATCCTGGCTGCTGCAGCTTTCGCCACAGGCCTCATCGCCTGGCTGAACGCCGCTGCCACGGTCGACTGGGGCCCGCTGGGCACCGCGGTCGGCTCCGGCAAGGCCGGGCCCACCGTGTTTGCGGTCGCCCTGGCAATCTTCCTGGTGGCGATGGTCGCCGGAATCTGGTTCAGCTGGCGCAAGGCCGGGGCGGCCTACAGCACCCGAATCGGCTAGCGCCCTACCGGCAACGGCCGGCGTTGGGAGTAGTTGCCCCCCTCCGGCGGGCTTCGTCTGCCTGGAATAGTTGCTTGCGCAAGCAAGTATTACTATGTAGCTGCGGCCGAATAGCCGCTTCAAATTCCAGGAGGAACAAACAAATGGTCAGGTACGAAATCGATCCAACCCACACGAACGTCGGGTTTTCGGCGAAGCATCTTGCCGTGTCCACCGTGCGCGGGCACTTCAGCAAGTTCGAGGGTTTCTTTGAGGGCCCCGATGGCGACTTCACCGAGGCACGCGGCGAGGTCAAGATCGACGTCGCCAGCATCAGCACGAACGCGGACCAGCGGGACAACCACCTTCGCTCGGCCGACTTCTTCGACGCGGAGAAGTTCCCTTACATGACCTACAAGGTCTCCGGTGTCGAGCACATCGAGGGAGACACCTACAAGGTCAAGGGCGACCTCACGATCAAGGACACCACCAAGCCGATCACCCTCGAGGCGACTCTCGAAGGCCGGCTTCCCGACCCGTTCGGAGGCAAGGAGCGCCTTGGCGTCACCGCCAAGGGACAGATCAACCGGATGGACTTCGGGCTCAACTGGGACGGCCTCGCCGGGGTAGTGCCCATGGCGAGCCACGCCGTCAAGCTTGAGATCGACGCCGAGATCGTCGTCAAGGTTGCGGAGGCCGCGCAGGTCTCTTAAGGAGCTGAGCGCAGGGGCGGGGGAAATCCCCGCCCTTCCGCGTTTCAACCAGCGAGATCACCCTTACCATGAGGCCCGTGCCAAAAGTCAGCCGCGCGAAGGCGCTAGAGCTGTGGGAAGGCTTGTCTCGCGCGCACAGCACGATGAGTGCTGCAATCGAGAAGGACATGCTGCCCGAGGCGGGCATACCGCTGGCCTGGTATGAGGTGCTGCTGCACCTCAGTCGCGCACCGCAAGGGCTGATGCGCTACCAGGACCTGGCCAAGGTCGCCGGCATCACGGACAGCGGCGCCTCTCGGCGCCTTGAGCAGATGGTCAACGCCGGCCTCATCGACCGCAAGTCCTGTCCCACCGATCGTCGCGGCGTCTACGCCCACATCACGCCGGCCGGAAAAGACGGATTCGAAAAGGCGCACTCGGTTTTTCTGCGCAGCCTCGACCGCAACCTGGCGAGCCACCTCGAGACCGACGACGCCGACGCGATGAGCGCGGCGCTCTCGCGACTCTCCTAGGAGTCGACGCTTAGGCGCGCAAGCGGCGTTAAGGACGGGTGTGGGGTTAACCCTCGACAACCGAGAGCCTGCGCGCGACCACCGGTGGCGCCTTCTCCCGAGTCCAGTTCAGAAATACGATGACCGCCATCAAGAGACCAGTGCCGACAAGCTGTGCTGGATAAACGGGCTGGTTGAAGCCCCAGGGTGGTGGCGCCCAAGCGATCAGGGTAAAGGCGACCGGATAGGACATCTCGGCAATCGTCGCCAGCGAGGCCGGCGTCTTGGAGAGCGCGCGGTAGTAAAGGAGAAGCGCGAGCAGCCCGGGCACTATGGCGATGGCCAGCAGATTGGGCACGAAGTCGCTCACGCGGTAGTGGCTGAAGCCGCCCAGCCCGCTCTGCAACAAGACGATGATGACCAACACCGGGAGAGCGAGCGTGAAGCGAAGCGCAGTCATGCTCCAGAAGGAGATCGAGCCGAGCGCAAATCGACCGAGCACAGTGCCGCTGGCCCAAAGCACGGCAGCGCCTAAAGCGAGCAACCCGACCTCAACACGTCCGTTTCGAAGGGCGGACACAGGCGACAGCGGGTCACTCGCGAACACGACCATGTACACGGCAGCGACCGCCACCGCAGCGGCCGGCCAGAACCACGGCCTCCGCCGCTCGCCGAGGACGATCCAGGCGAGCACGATCGCGATCAATGGTTGGGTCTGCTGGAGAACGACTGTCTCAGCGAACAACTGGTGCTGAGCCGCGATCGAGAAGGATGCGGTGAACAGGATCGTCGCGAGCGCCTGCGCCCCGGCGGCGATGATGGCGACTGCCGTCCAGCCGCGCGCACCGAGAAGCCGGAGCTCGTGACGGCTGCGGATCAGCACGGGCAGCAGGAAGAGGGTGATCAGCGCGTCCTCGGCGACGACGATCTGGGTCGCGCTGAGGTGCTGGACGAGCTGGTTGCGGAAGTACGCGTCCGACGCCCACAGGGTCGCCGCGACCGCGACAAAGACCACTGCGTAACGATCGATAACCCGATTCATCGGCCCCTTTTTCAACCCTTCCGACTTTCGAATGCTTCCAGGCTCAAGCTCAGCCCCGAGCCTTCAGGGTCGCCTCAATGACATCAGCAGCTCGAACGTCGCCGGCGCCACCCCTTTCGCGTAGCCGGTCGGCGACTTTCTGCTTGGCCACCTCGCTCCCACCTGGTCCGGCCTTCAACTTGACGTGGCTGCGCACGATCCGCAAGCGCATGGTGGCCAGCCGCCGGAGGCGAGGACCATAGAACTTCCCCATCTCGACCGGCTCGTACGTTTTTTCAGGCTCATACGCCCGCAGAAGCCGCCCCAAGGCGCCGGCAACGTCGTCGGGATCGGTCGACACAAATTCCGCGTCGCATTCGAAGGCCACGGCTCTGAAATGAAGGGTTGCTTCCCCGGCATCCCTCTCATCCAACCAGTCATGTGGCGACCACGCGAGGAAATCCGAGACGAAAAACGTGACGTGAGGGTTGGCGCGAACGGCTCCGAGCGTCGGATCGCCCTGGACGCAATGGAGCTCGATCATGTCGTCGTTCTTGACGAAGGGCAGGATGCTGACCTGGGGGTAGCCTTCGGGCGCGCACGCGACCAGCGTGCCGTGGCGCATCTCCGCCACGAATCGGTCAGCCGCCTCTTTGTCGGGTGGGTATTTGGAGCTGG
>DATCAV010000055.1:0-10363 GCA_036512415.1 Candidatus Dormiibacterota bacterium
CCTGGGACTTCGCGCTCATCGACGCCGTCGACCCGGAGGCAGTCGGGGCTTACGTCGCGGAGGCGGTGGCTCGCTACGACGAGTACAAGGCCAACGCGCCCAAAATTCTCGAAGCGAGCCGGGCTGCCGCGAAGGCTCGCAATCGCAAATCCCATGCGAGGTGAGTCATGAGCGTGGCGATCGCGGTCGGTACTGTTTGCTTCCTTCTTACTTTGATTTTTCTCGCCGTCACGGCACGGCGGGCCATTATCGCCTCCGCGAAATCCTGGACCGAACTTTCCCTCGCCCGACTGGAAGAAGCGCTACCTGGCTGAAGGCAGCCAGGCGGGGCGTTGCGACTCGAAGGCACCGATCGAGCTCGCGTGGCGTTCGACCAGGGTGATCTCGTCCAGGCCGCCCAGCAGCATGTCTCGCGCGAACGCGTCGATCTCGAACTTGTAGGCGAATCCGTCGCCGCGTACCTCTTGCGCCTCCAGGTCCACGGTGATCTCCACTGCAGGGTCCTCGGTCGCGAGATCGATCAAGTGGCGCACCTGGCGATCGGGCAGCGTCACTGCGAGGATCCCTGTCTTGTAGCAGTTCGCGCGGAAGATGTCGGCGAAAGTCGGCGAGATGATCGCGTGGTAGCCCGCGTCCTTGATCGCCCACGGCGCGTGCTCGCGAGACGAGCCGCAGCCGAAGTTCTCGCCGGTCACCAGCACAGACGCACCCTTGTGCTCAGGCTGGTCGAGCACGAAATCGCCCTTCGCTCTCCAGTCATAGAAAAGGAAGGGTCCGTAACCGGTGCGCTCGATACGCTTCAGAAACTGCTTGGGGATGATCTGGTCGGTGTCCACGTCGGCGCGGTCGAGCGGAGCCATCCGGCCTGTGACCTTCGAAACCGGTTCCATCAGAGCAGCTCTCGAACGTCGATCAGGTGGCCGGTGATCGCCGCGGCCGCAGCCATCGGCGGGCTCATCAGGTGCGTCCTGCCGCCTGAGCCCTGCCGGCCCTCGAAGTTCCGGTTGCTCGTCGAAGCGCACCGCTCGCCCGGCGCCAGGATGTCCGGGTTCATGCCCAGGCACATCGAGCAGCCCGCGTTGCGCCACTCGAAGCCCGCCGCCTTGAAGACCGCGTCGAGTCCCTCTTCCTCAGCAGCACGCTTCACCGACGTCGACCCTGGAACCACCATGGCCCGTACCGACGAGTGCACGTGCTTGCCGGCGATGACTTGCGCAGCGGCCCGCAGGTCCTCCAAGCGCGCGTTGGTGCAGGACCCGATGAACACGCGGTCGATAGCGATATCGGCCAGCGCAGTCCCAGGTTTGAGGTCCATGTAGCGCAGGGCTCTCTCGTCCGTATCGGAGTGCGGGCTCGGAACGCGCCCCGTCACCGGCGCCACCTGGCCTGGATTGGTGCCCCACGTCACATGCGGCTCGAGGTGGCTCGCATCGATTGAGATCTCCTGGTCGAAGGCCGCGCCGTCATCCGTCACGAGCGATCGCCAGTAGTCGAGCGCAACGTCCCACTCGGCGCCTTTCGGCGCGTGCGGCCGCCGCTCCAGGTACGTGAAGGTGGTGTCGTCGGGCGCGACCATGCCGGCCTTGGCGCCCCACTCGATGCTCATGTTGCACACGGTCATCCGGCCTTCCATGCTCAGGGCGCGAATGGTCGAGCCGCGGTACTCCACGAGATGCCCCTGGCCTCGCGAGATACCGGTGCGTCCGATCAGGCCGAGCACCACGTCCTTGGCGGTGACGCCGAGAGGCAGCTCGCCATCCACGTTGACGGCCAGATCGCGCAGCCGGTTTTGAGGCAGGCACTGCGTGGCCAGGACCATCTCCACCTCGGAGGTGCCGATGCCGAAGGCCAGCGCGCCGAACGCTCCGTGTGTCGAGGTGTGCGAGTCGCCGCACACGATGAGCATTCCCGGCTGGGTGAGGCCAAGCTCCGGACCGATCACATGGACGATGCCCTGCCGGCGGCTGCCGATCTGGTGGAGGGGGATGCCCTCGCGACGGCAGTTCTCGGCAAGGATCTCCATCTGCTTGCGCGACAGCTCGTCGGCGGCGCGGACGCCTCCGCGCGTGGGCACGTTGTGATCCATCGTCGCCACCGTCAGGTCGGGCCGGCGGACCCGCCGTCCGGAAAGCCGCAGCCCCTCGAAAGCCTGGGGCGACGTGACCTCGTGGACCAGGTGAAGGTCGACGTAGAGGAGGTCAGGTTCCTCGGGCGTGGAGCGGACGATGTGAGAATCCCAGAGCTTTTTGGCGAGGGTCGTCGGCATGGCGGAAGGCAACTCTACCGGCCTCTGCGTGGCCTCGCCCGTGGCGCCCGTTCAAAGGCATGGCGGGTGATTTTGTGTGCAGGACACAAGTGAAGGGCTTCCAGCTTCGTTACTATGCAATGTCACAAATGGTTGCCAACGGCCGCGTACTCGTACTCCTGGGGATCCTGGGCCTTATTGGCCTCGGCGAAACGGGGGCGCGCGCGACCTAGTCAGACAAAGTCAAATCGCAAAGCCCCCGTCCGAAAGGCGGGGGCTTTCTTGTTCTAAGGAGATGAAGTGACCGGAGCGGACCTGGTGCTGGAGGCGCTGGAGCAGGAGGGGGTCGACCTCATCTTCGGCTACCCCGGCGGGGCGAACCTGCCGATCTATCAGCGCCTGCCCGAGCACCCCAAGCTCAAGCACATCCTCGTGCGCCATGAGCAGGGTGCCGCCCACATGGCCGACGGCTACGCCCGTGCCTGCGGCCGCCCGGGCGTCGTCTTCGCCACGTCAGGTCCCGGCGCGCTGAACCTCGTCACCGGCCTGTGCACCGCCTACATGGACTCAGTCCCGATGATCGCGATCACCGGCCAGGTCAACAGCACGCAGGTTGGGAGGGATGCGTTCCAGGAGTCAGACGTTATCGGCGCCACCAGCTCAGTGACCAAGCACAGCTACCTCGTCACCGACATCGCCCAGCTGCCGCGCGTGATCCACGAGGCCTTCCATATCGCCACCACAGGCCGGCCCGGGCCGGTGCTCATCGACATCTGCAAGGACGTCCAGATGGCCGAGGCCGAGCGCACGCCGCGCACAGCCCTCAGCATTCCCGGCTACCAGCTGAACGGCCACGTCAGGCTCCAGGACGCCAAGGTCGCGGCCGAAGCCCTCGCGCACGCGGAGCGCCCCGTGATCCTGGCCGGCCACGGCGTCCTCCTGAGCCACGCGGAGCAGGCGCTGCTCGACCTCGCGGAAAAGGCGGGCGTCCCGGTGGGCACAACCCTCCTGGGGATCGGCGGCTTCCCCGTCAACCACCCTCTGTCGCTGCACATGACGGGGTTCATGGGCACCGGCTGGTGCCTCAAGGCGGTCCAGAATGCCGACGTCCTGATGATGGTCGGGATGCGGGTCGACGACCGCGTCACTGCCCGCCTCGCCGACTTCGCACCCAAGGTCACGACGTTCATCCACGTCGATATCGACGGCTCCGAGATGGGCAAGAACGTCAGGCCGCATATCGAGCTGGTGGCCGACGCCCGCAATGCTCTGGAGGCAATGCTCCCTAATGTCGATACCGTGGACGAGAGGCGCGGCGCCTGGCTCACGCAGATCGACGCATGGCGCGAGGAGCATCCGCTGCGCTACACCCACTCGAACGGCCACCTGCAGCCACAGGACGTGCTGATCGACATGTACAAGCGCTGCCACAACGAGGCGGTGGTCGTCGCCGACGTTGGGCAGAACCAGATCTGGGCCGCGCTGTGGTGGAACTACGACAGGCCAGGGTTGTTCATCAACTCGGGCGGTGCCGGCACGATGGGGTTTGCGTTGCCCGCTGCCATCGGCGCCAAGTTCGCGAGGCCCGATCTAGACGTGTGGTGTGTCGCGGGCGAGGGCGGCTTCGTGATGACCGCGCAAGAGCTGTCGGTCGCCGTTGAGCACCAGCTCGACATCAAGATCGTCCTGCTCAACAACTTCTCCCTTGGGATGGTCCGCCAGTTCCAGGACGACTTCTACGGCGGTGTGCGCTCCCAGGTGGAGCTCACCCACATCCCCGACTTCGTCAAGCTCGCCGACGCCTATGGACTGCCCGGAGTGCGAGTCGAAAGGCTCGCCGACGTCGGCCCGGCGATGGATGCGGCCCAGCGCACGAAAGGCCCGTTCTTGATCGATTTCCGCATCGACCCCGAGGCCAACGTGTACCCGATCGTGCCGCTGGGCAAGGGCCTCAACGACTTCTGGGAGGCGCCACAACAGTGAGCGATCGCATCCGCGTCCTGTCAGTACTTGTCGAAGACGGCTCGAGCACTCTGACCAAGGTGGCGGGCATGATCCGCCGGCGCGGATTTCACGTGCGCGCGATCACGGTCGGACCCAGCGGGGAGCCCGGCCGCTCGCGCATGACGCTGCAGATCGATGCCGGCCACGCCGAGGTGGACCAGGTCCGGAAGCAGCTGGAACGCCTGGTCGAGGTCGTGGAGATCGAAGACCTGACCGAGCACGACGTCCACAGCCGCGAGCTGGTGGTCGCGCGTGTAAAGGCGTCGGCGGTCCCGGAGCTCGTCGCGAAAGGCGCCAGGGTGCTGGAACCCGGGTCGGTCTCGACTACGGTCGAGTTCGCCGGCGAGGGCGAAGAGGTCGGAGCGTTTGTCGAAGAGCTGAGGCGTCACGGAAATCTCGACGTGGTCCGATCGGGCCCCGTCGTCATGAGGAGGACGGCATGACTACACCGGAGCGCGTAATGATTCTCGACACCACCCTGCGCGACGGCGAGGGGTCGCCCGGCTTCCACCTCGACGCCAATTCGAAGGTGCGCATCGCGCGCCAGCTGGAGAAGCTTGGCGTCGACGTCATCGAGGCGGGGTTCCCGATTTCGTCGCGGGGCGACTTCGAAGCCTGCCGCCGCATCGCACGGGAGATCCGGGGCACAGGCGTGACCGCGCTTGCGCGCGCCGTGCGCGAAGACATCGACGCTGTGTGGGCCGCGATCAAGGAGGCCGAGACTCCCCAGATCCACATCGTCCTCTCCGTGTCGGACGTGCACATCAAGCGCAAGCTGGGCATGACGCGGCAGCAGGTGCTGAAGCAGGGGGCCGAGATGGTCGCCTATGCGCGAACGCTTTGCGAGCGGGTCGAATACTCGCCGGAGGATGCCGGGCGCGCCGACCCGGAGTATCTCCTCGAGACCGTCGAGACGATGATCGCCGCGGGCGCGACTGTCATCAACATTCCCGACACCACCGGCTACTGCCTTCCGGGGGAGTTCGGAGAGCTCGTGCACCGTCTCATCGCCGACTCGCGTGGTGCAGACAAAGTCCTGTTCTCTGTGCACTGCCACGATGACCTGGGCCTCGCTACCGCTAATGCGCTGGCCGCGCTCACGGCTGGGGCGCGGCGCGTGGAGTGCACGGTCAACGGCATCGGCGAGCGCGCGGGCAACACCTCACTGGAGGAGATCGTGATGCTGCTTCGGGTGCGCCAGTCGCGGCTCGGCCTCGAATGTCGGGTCGAGCCGACGGAGATCATCCGCACGTCGCGGCTGGTCGCCGAGCTGACGGGCACGCCGGTGCAGCCGAACAAGGCTGTCGTGGGCGCGAACGCGTTCGCGCATGCCGCCGGCATCCACCAGGACGGCATCCTGAAGGACCGCCTGAACTACGAGATCATGAAGCCGGAGGACGTCGGCCTGGCCGACTCCCGCATCGTCTTGACAGCGCGGTCGGGGCGTCACGCCTTCCACCACCGTCTGAGCCGGCTTGGGGTGGTGCTGACCGAGGCGCAGACCCAGGCGGCCTGGAAGGTCTTCAAAGAGGTCGCCGACAACAAGCGAGAGGTCACGGATGAGGACCTCCGCAGGATCGTGACGGCGCCGGAGGCCGGCGGGGGCGGTTTTGCCGACCAGTCCAACGACCACAACCACGTCGCGGACACGCTGAGGCACCTGATCTTCGGGTAACGGCGCGGGTGAGGAGCAAGCTCCCGCGACAGAGTCGCGGGGGCCCCAGCGGACGCTGCGCCTTTTCTTAGCCGGATGCACGGGAAGGAGTGAATGTGGCGGCGGTCCCTGCCGAGGCTCGGTGACGGCCGGAGTAAATCCGGCCTGGACGCCACGCCTTGTCCTGCAAACAGTGCCGCCAAGCGGGGCGCAGGCCGCGGCGGGAAGCACTCTACCGCGGGCCTGCGCACCGGAAGGCGATCGATCGATCGACTAACTCGATCTGAAACTAGCTTAACGCCAGCATTAACTCTAGCCTTTACGCAGGCGCGCGTCCATTTACGCGGCCCGGGAGGTGAGAGATATGCGCAGGTTCGGGTTCGTATTCACCGTCGCCACGATGGCGGCCACCCTGATGGCTCTGTTCGCGGGTATGACCGCACTGGCCGATGGCTGGCCGATACTCAAGTAGGCCAAACCTAAGAGCTTGCCGAAAATTGCTGCTGTAGGCGCGCCTGTCGCGCCGGGTGCCACGCGCCCTTGGCGCCGTTAAGTAATTTCGGTTAAGCTCCGATCGTGGTTCAGACCGGTGGCAGCCGGCGAGAGACCGTACCCGACGGGGACGGCCCAACTCGGCGTGCCGGGCATCGGCGTCTGCCTGGGGTCGACCTCCGGCCGGGCGCTGTCAAGCAGGCGCGCCTAGAGGCCGGCCTCAGTCTCGCCAAGGTTGGCAAGGGCTGCGTCACCGCCCCGGCTGTCTATCTGATCGAGACAGGTCGCACCCGCCCCTCGCTCCCCACCCTCGAGCACATCGCGCGCCGACTGGGAAAGTCGGTCGAGTTCTTCCTTGCGGATCAGAGCAGCGGCGCCGACGAGACCAGGTCCGGGCTGATCGAGCTCGAGGCAATGGTCGCGGAGGGCCGGCATCAGGACGCGATCGCGCACGGCGAGGAGCTGCTCAAGCTCAGCTCTTCGGCGCACCGCCTCGGCCAGCTGCGCTTTCTGCTCGCCCAGGCGTATTTAGCGCTCTCGCAGCCCGACAAAGCGGCCTCGTTGCTTCATGAGGCTCACGCCCACTTTGAATCAGTCGACGACGCGTTGATGTTGGCTGAGTGCATGGGTTACGAGGCACATATCGCCTGCATGACCCAGCAGCCCGAAGCGCAGGACCTGGCCGAGAGAGCTCTCGCCGTCTGCCGCAGCATCAATCCCGTACCCGCCCCAACAGAAACCAGGCTCCTGTCGATCCTCGCCACAGTGCACGTCGCCAACCGGGGTTGGGATACCGCAATCACGTTGTACGAGGAGGCCATCACGGCTGCGGGGTCGGTGTTCGACCTGTCAAGGATGGCCAAGATGTACGGCGGGCTCAGCCTGGCTTATCGGGAGACGGGACACGTTGACGCCGCTGTCAAGTACGCGGGCCGGTCTATCGCCCTACTGGAAGTGCTGCGGGATCGCGTATCGCTTGCGAAGGCGGAGAACAACCTGGGCCTCATCCTCATGGCGCGGGGAGACCGTGGCGCCGCTCATAAGCATCTCGATCGTTCGCTTGAGCTGGCCGAGGAAGCCAACCTCGAGATCGGCCGCAGCCACGTGCTGATGAGCTTGTGCGAGCTCAGCCTCGCGCAGGGCAACGTCCAGGCCGCCCGGCAGTTTGCCGAGCAGGCGTTGGACATGGCGGAGCGCATGAAGGAAGCGGCCAACGCCGCTGAGGCCCATGTCTGGTTGGGCAGAATCGCGGCCGAGGTGGGGGACGACGAGCTGGTAGACACCGAGTTCGCGATCGCGATCCAGAGGCTGACCGAGGTCGGCGTCGAAGAGCGCTTGCTTCGCTGCCACGGCATCTACGCGGAGATCCTCGAGAAGCGCGGGCAGCTGAAAGACGCCTATGCGCACATGAAGAAGGCCTTCTCGGCGAGCCGGCCCGGACTGCTCCAGCCGGACGACGACGAAACAGAGGAACGAGCGACCACCGCCTAATTAGGGTAATAACATACTTGACTCAGTAGCCAACAGGCCTTAATCTGCTGAGAGATGGCACAAGTGAAATGCGTCGTCATCGCGAACCCTCCAGAAGGCTCCTTCTACGTGATCACAAAACCGCTCGAGGGCAGGGGTACGGGGAACGACCCCGATTTAGTCTGCGGAGCCTGCGGCGCGGTCCTCGTCCGGCGAGCCGACCCGAAGATCAAATTCAAATTTGTTGCCGTCAAGTGTTACAAATGCGGGGCCGTCAACAGCCTCCCCGAGAAATACTGAGGCGGCATCTATCGCCCCCTGAATGGCTGCCGTGTCGTCGTTGACACCGTCACCCTTAGCGCCGTATTCACACACAAAGAAGTGGGTTGAGATAGACATTTCCGATCCCTCCTTAATGTTGGGAGGCCTACGTCCGCGAACTAAGCGCAGCCCTTATGCACCCGCTGCCTAAGGATCGCCTATAATTCGGGCGTTATGACCCAAGGACCGCTAGAGAAGGCGATTAGTCGCCGCCGCGAACTGTTGACCAGGAATTCCGAGCTTCGCGCCGAGGTCGACCGCAACACTGCCGAGATCGCCCAGATTGATTCGGCTCTGGTCGTAATGAGGAAGTTCGCTCCGCTCGGCCAGCTTCCTGGCCTCGACGAGGATGTTGCAGCGGTTTACGGCGACCTTGAGTCCATGACGGTTCCGGATGCGTGCGCGACGATCCTCTACAAGCGCGGTGAGGCGTTGACCTCCCGAGAACTGCTAGACATTCTCGTCAGGGCTGGCAAGCTCAAGGCCAACAACAACTCGATGATTCATGTGATCGGCTCCCTAAAGCGAAACGATCACCGCTTCCGAAAGGTCGGAAGCGCCTGGACATTGATTGAACCCAGCCACCAACTACGAGTCCTCGAAGGGATCAACACCGGAGGGGCTGAGAGGTGATGCCTATGAAACAGGTCTGAACCGCTGAGGCACGTTCTTACCGACTCAGCGGGGATGCACGGAGGTAAGAAGCAAGGGGGCCGGGGTTTAACCCCCGGCCCTCTCCACATTCAGGATACCTTGGGGGACGGACCTTTGCGCTGCGCTTGCAGCGGCTTCCTCTTTTGAACCTCGGACTTCGGGACGGCTACCAGTCTGCGCGCCAAGTTTCGGAACTGCTTGAATGAATCGGGTTTCGGGGCGCTTGCGGCCACCCGACGATCCTACGCCCCGGCGCGGCAGATCAGGCGCCTGCCCCTTTGCCGGTCAGTTCCGAGTACGTCAGCCGCTTCCCGAATACAGAGCCGGCAACCTTGGCGAACCTTTGGCTGTCGCTGCCCTCGCGGTTGTTGAACCGGAATGCTTGCTCGTCCAGATAGCGGAACAGGTGGAAGGGTTCGATGCTGACGTAAGTGCCGTTGATTGCGCGCTTCAATAGGCTCCAAAAGTTCTCTAGGCCGTTCGTGTGAATCTGACCATCCACATATGCCTCAGCGTGATCGATCACGTTATGGGTGTACGTGTCGGCCAACTTGCTGTAGGAGGGAAGCGCATCCGTGTAGAGGCTGGAACCGGGTTCGACAGCCTTGCGGACCTCGGCGTCAATGTGATGCCTGCGCCTGCTCTCCAGCATGCGGTACTGGAACTCGCCGTGGCGCTCCAGGAGGCCCATGACGGCGACCTTGCCTGCGCCCCCGGTCCCTACGTGCTTCTTCTTGGATTCGTGCATGAACCGCGCCTTGCCGCCGATGAAAGTTTCATCGACCTCGACGTGACCGGACATCTTCTCAAACGTTCCGGTCTGCATCGCCAGCCTTATCCGATCCAACATGAACCAAGCCGTCTTTTGGGTCACACCAACCGACCGTGCGACCTCGTAGGAGCTGATGCCGTTCTTGTCGTTCGCCAGCATCCAGATCACCGCAAACCACTTATCCAGGCCGATAGGGGAATCCTCAAAGATGGTGCCGACCTTGACGGAGAACTGGCGCTTCGGGTGCCTTGCCTTGCATTGCCACAGTCGGCGCGAGGCCATGAACGTGACCTTGTCGCTACCGCAGGTCGGGCACTTCACCGTGCCGTCCGGCCAACGAAGGGAAACCATGAAATCAAGGCAGGTGTCAGCGTCCGAGAAGTATCGGATCGCGCCTACTAGGGTTGTCGGCTCCTGTCGCTTGATTCCCACACGCTGAGTCTACTACTTATAGCCTGCTGAGTCAAGTATGTTGTTACCCTAATTAGATAGGGCGTTCTCCCCGCTTGCCGGGGAGGTGGCCCGCAGGGCCGGAGGGGATGTTCAACTAAGCACAAACCGCGGAGGCGGGATCGCGACAACCCCGTGCTAACGTAGTTTTGGCGCCCGTCGACGTCACAGAAAAGCGTAGGGAGGTAAGTCCGGCTGGCAAAATCGCTGCGCAACTCGAAGCTCTCTCTTGCCACCGAGACCGTCATTGCCGACTACCGCCTGGCCTACAGCAGCCGCCGGGCGAGCATCATCGGCCGCG
>DATCAV010000056.1:0-15710 GCA_036512415.1 Candidatus Dormiibacterota bacterium
GGCTGAATCGCAGCCGTCACACCCGCGCGGATGCCCTCTTCCAGGCCGTCGGGGAACGGAAAGAACGCATCGGACGCCATGACCGAATCCTTGGCCTGGTCGCCCGCGCGGCGCACCGCGATCTGCACCGCCTCGACCCGCGACATCTGACCTGCGCCGACGCCGACGGCGGCGCCGTCCTTGAACAGGACGATCGCGTTGGACTTCACGTGCTTGACGGCAATCCACGCCAGCCGCAGCTGCTCCCACTCCGCGTCGGTCGGCTGCCTTTTGGTCACAACGGTGCAGGCGGCTCGATCGAAGCCCGCCCGATCCCAATCCTGGACGAGGAATCCGCCAGGGACTGAGCGGACGTCGTAATCAAACAGGCCTCGGCGTGGAGGCTGGACTGAGAGGACGATCATCCCCTTGCGACGCGCGAGCACCTCGATGGATTCGTCAAGGATCTCTGGCGCTACCACGACGTGGGTGACGATCTGGACGATGTGCTCCGCGGTCGTCCGGTCGAGCGGCCGGTTCACCGCAACGATGCCTCCGAACGCCGACGTCCTGTCGCATTCAAAGGCGCGCACGTAGGCCCGCGAGAGCTCGTCGGCGATGGCGAGGCCGCACGGGTTCATATGCTTGACGATTGCGGCCGCCGGCTGGTCGTAGTCGCTGACGAGCTGGAACGCCGCGGCGGCATCCTGGATGTTGTTGAAGCCGAGCTCTTTGCCCTGCAGCTGCTGGGCGCCGCCAAGCCCGCCAGGATCCGGACCAAACCTGTAAAACGCGGCGCGCTGGTGCTCGTTCTCGCCGTATTTCAGCGTCCTGGCCAGGCGGCCGGCGAACGGAAGGTCTTGGGGAAAGCCGTCGTCGTCGCCGTGCAGATATGCCGCGATCCAGGAGTCGTAAGCCGCGGTGTGCGCGAATGCCTCGGCCGCGAGCCGGCGACGCATCGTCAGGTCTGGGCCGCCAGAATGCAGTGCGGTGAGAATCTCGGCATAGCGTTCGGGCCGCACGACCACCACCACCCAATCGCTGTTCTTGGCCGCCGCGCGGATCATCGTCGGTCCGCCGATGTCGATCTGCTCAACGGCGTCTTCGAAACTCACACCCGGGCGCGTCACAGTTTCGACGAACGGATAGAGGTTGCAGCACACAAGGTCGATCTCTTTGAGGTCGTGCGCTCGAAGCGCCTCCATGTGCTCCGGCTTGTCGCGCCGGGCCAGCAGTCCTGCGTGCACACCGGGGTGGAGCGTCTTGATGCGGCCGTCCATCATCTCGGGGAAGCCGGTGAGGTCGCTGACCGGCCGCGCGTCGACAGCGGCATCGACAATCGCGTTGAGCGTGCTGCCCGTGGCGTACAGCTCGTACCCGAGCCGCTGCAAGCCTCGCGCGAAGGCGCTCAGCCCGGTCTTATCGCTAACCGAAAGCAGGGCTCTTGGCAAGTCGCGCCTCCATCAAACGGATCGCTTGCGGAAGTATTCGATGCTCGGCTTCGTGGACCCGCTCGCGCAGGGTTTCAGGCGTATCGCCCTCCACCACCTCAACCGCTTCCTGGATGAGGATTGGGCCCGCGTCCAGGTCCGACGTGACCACGTGCACAGTGGCGCCGGTTCTCTTGACCCTGGCACGCAGCGCCTGCTCGATTGCATCCATGCCGCCGCCAAACTCCGGCAGCAACGATGGATGAATGTTGACGATCCGGTCTCTGAACGCTTCGACGAACGCCTCCGAATGGATGCGGTCGTAGCCCGCATCGACGACCAGCTCCACCCGCTCGCCTTTGAAGAAGTCGCGCATGGCCGCGTCGCGGTCGTGGGCCGAAGCGAAGTTCTTTTGCGGCAGCTCGGCCAGTGGAATTCCCCGCTCACGCGCAAAGGCAGCGCCGCCACATGCCGGCCGGTTCGTCGCCACGGCGACCACTTGGAATCCATGCTCGACAAGGTTGCGCAGGTTCGAGCCGTTGCCGGACACCGCCACCCCCAATCTCATCGGTGAAGCCTCAGCGAATCATGACCCGGTCAGGCCCGGAGCGGCGAACGACCTCGCCCACCACCTGTGCGCCGGGAGGCACGTCACTGCCGTCCATGACGAGGATCATGCCAAGGCCCATGTTGAAGGTGCCGAGCATCTCGTCGTCCGAGACCTTTCCTCGTTTACGCAAGAGCCCGAAGATCGGCGGCTCCGTCCAGGATTTGCGCTCGAGCCGGGCACCCAGGCCTTCAGGCAGGCAGCGCGGCAGGTTGCCGAGGATTCCGCCGCCGGTAATGTGGGCCGCCCCCTTCCAGCGCATTGTGGTGAGCGCTTCGAGGTACGAGCGGTGGGGCTCGAGTAGCTCATCCCCAAGCGGACGGCCGATCTCGGAATAGACCTTGCTCAGCGGCACGTCCTCGAACACCTTGCGCACCAGCGAGTAACCGTTGGTGTGCACCCCGCTCGACGGCAGGCCGACGATCGCGTCGCCGGCGCGAATCGTGTTCGGGTCGGGCCGCCGGCCGGGTTCGACAAGGCCGACCACGAAACCGGCAAGGTCGTAGTCGCCCAACGCGTACACGCCGGGCATCTCCGCCGTCTCACCGCCAAGCAGCGCGCATCCAGCCGCCGTGCATGCCGCGGTCATACCCTCGATCAGCTGCGTGAAGACGTCGGGGTCGAGCCGGCCGGTGGCGAAGTAGTCGAGGAAGAACAGCGGCCGCGCGCCGGCGGTGGCGATGTCATTGACGCAGTGATTCACGATGTCGGTGCCGATCCCGCGGTGCACCCCTGCGGCAATTGCGACCTTGATCTTGGTGCCCACGCCGTCCGCGCTGGCGGCCAGATGGCCCCCGCCGGGCAGCGCGTACAGGCCGGCGAACGGTCCGACGCCGACCGCGACCTCCTTGCCGTGGGTCGCTGCGATCAAAGGCTTGACGCGCTCGAGCACACGCTCGTAAGCCTCGATGTCGACGCCGGCGGCGGCGTACGACAGTCCGTCAGTCACGGGGGAGGAGGCCCTCCCGCGACGGGGTCGCGGGGACCCCAAAGGAACCCCCTCCGCTTGACAGGTTGCATGGAGGTGTTTGGAAGAAGGGTAGGTGACGGCCGAAGTAAATTCGGCCTAGGGCTCCACTTGGCATCCGATTAAATTTTCGGTTCGGCCAGCTGTAGAGACGAAGGTCCAGGGACATGGTCGGACTTCGGCGGCATCTCGAACTGCATCTTGTCCATCTCGAGCTGCTGCGGCACCGGCACCGGGTACGACCCGTCGAAGCAGGCGCGACAGAACTCCTGCGCAGTCCCGCGGCCAATCGCGCGCATGAGGCCTGGGATGGAGAGGTAATGAAGGCTGTCCGCCCCCAGATGCTCGCGCACCTGCTCGACCGATCGATTGGCTGCGATGAGCTCCTTCGTTGAACCGATGTCCACGCCCATGAAGCACGGATAGCGCATCGGCGGGCTGGAAATCCGCATGTGGATCTCCTTCGCGCCTGCCGCTCGTAGGCGCTCGATGATCCTGCGAGAGGTGGTGCCACGCACGATCGAATCGTCGACGCAGATGAGTCGTTTGCCTCGAATCGAGCGCGGGAGAGCGTTCAGCTTGAGCATCACACCAGCCTCGCGCAGCGTCTGGTCGGGTTGGATGAAGGTGCGGTTGATGTACCGGCTCTTCATTAACGCCTCGCGGAACGGAATCCCGGCCGCCTCTGCATACCCGATGGCCGCAGGCGTGCCAGAGTCCGGGAAGGCTACGACCATGTCAGCGTCGACTGGCGCTTCCTTGGCGAGCTCGTTGCCCATCCTGATGCGGGCCTCCTCGAGCTCGCAGTTCTTGAGAATCGAATCCGGCCGCGCGAAGTAGATGAACTCGAACACGCACATCGCGTGCTTGTTGGACGTCTGGAAGTTGACGCTGTGCACGCCGTGCTCGTCCATGACCACCATCTCTCCGGGCTGCACCTCACGCACGAAGGTGGCGTGCACGGTGTCGAGAGCGCAGGTCTCCGAGGCGATCACATGGGCGGGCTGTCCCGGCAGCGGTATGTAGCCGATGCACAGCGGCCTGAAGCCAAACGGATCGCGCAACGCGATGAGCTGGGTTGGCGTGATGATCCCGCATGAGTACGCGCCGACCACCCGCGCGAAGGAGCGGCGGATCACCTCCTCCCAGGTCCGGCCGTGGGTGTGCTCGATGAGGCGCGCCATCACCTCGGTGTCGAGGCCGCTGTCGAACGTGGCGCCCTCTTCTTCCAGCTGCTTGCGCAGGGCTTCGGCATTCAACAGGTTGCCGTTGTGGGCGATGGCGCCGGGGCCGAGCTGCGGGTGGTGGAACGGAAGGGGGTGCGCGTTCTCGGCGCGGCTTGCGCCGGTGGTCGAGTAGCGGGTGTGGCCGAGCGCGAGGATCGAGCCCGGGCCCATGTCCTGGATGGTCGCAGGCGAAAACACCTGCGCCACGAGGCCCATGCCGCGATGCACGCGCACCGCCGCGCCATCCGATACAGCAATTCCCGCCGACTCCTGACCGCGGTGCTGCAGCGAGAACAGACCGAAGTAGGTCAGGTTGGCGACATCGATGCCCCGCGATGCGCAGATGCCGAACACCCCGCACATGGCTAGATCAAATCTCCTTCCCAAGCCTGACGCATATCGGCGATCGACACCCTGAACTGGCCCTCGAACTCGATGACATCGCCACCCGCGAGTCCGATCAACGAGATCTCGACGTGGTGGCGCCGCGCGAGCGTTTGCATCTCAGGCATCGCACGCGACGGCACGCTCACGATGAAGCGGCTCGGAGATTCGCCGAAGAATGCCGCGTCGGTACGCACTGGAGCCTCGGGCTTCAGCGCCGGGCATCTGACGCCGATGCCGCCCAGCATGCAGCACTCCGCCAGTGCGACGAGCATCCCACCATCGGCGCAGTCGTGGGCAGAACGCAGCAGGTCGGCGCCGGCGGCCTCGAGCATGAGCTTGTGGGTCGCCCGCTCGCGGGCCAGGTCGAGCGCCGGCGGCCGGCCGGCGACGAGATCGTGCTCGATCTTGAGGTACTCGCTGCCGCCGAGGTCGTTGTGACTGGAGCCGACCAGCAGGACGAAATCTCCGTCGTTACGCAACCCCGCCTGGAGCCTTCGCCCGTAGTCGTCCAGCAAGCCGATCATCCCGACCACGGGCGTCGGGTGAATTGCCGACTTGCCCGAAGCATCGTTGTAGAGGCTGACGTTGCCGCTCACGATCGGCAGGTCGAGAGCACGGCACGCCTGGGCCAGGCCGGCGATTGTCTCCTCTAGCTCCCAATAGACTTCGGGCCTGTCCGGGTTCGCGAGATTCAAGCAGTCGGTGACAGCCAGCGGCCTCGCGCCGGTCGCGACTATGTTGCGGGCCGCCTCGGCGACCGCGAGCTGGGCGCCGAGGTTCGGATCGAGGTGGCAGTAGCGGCTGTTGCAGTCGGTGGTCATCGCGATGCCCAGCCGGGTGCCTTTGATTCGCAGCATCGCCGCGTCGCCGCCCGGGGCGATGACGGTGGAGTCGCCGACCATGTGGTCGTAGCGGCGGAAGATGCCACGACGGCTGCTCAGGTTCGGGCTCGCCAGCAGCTTCAGCAGCGATGCGCCCGGATCCACGAGTGGGCGGAGCTGATCGAGGTCCAGTGAGGGGCGGGCCGCCGGAGCAATGCCTGTGAGGCGCCGCAGAGGCGCACCTTCGGTCAGCAATTGGATGGGCAGCCGCGCGACCTCGTGGTGTCCATCGACGATGGTCAGGAAACCGTCGTCGGTGACCTCGCCGATCACCGCCGAGGTCAGGTCCCACGCTCGGAAGATCGCCTCGACCTCTGGTTCGCGCCCGCGCTGGACCACCACCAGCATCCGTTCCTGCGACTCCGAGAGCATCACGTGGTACGGCGTCATCCCCTTCTCGCGTCGCGGCACTCGTGAGACGTCGATGCGCGCGCCGGCTCCCGCCACCCTACCCGCGCACTCCGCAACCGAGGAGGTGAGACCGGCTGCGCCAAGGTCCTGGATCGCCACGACCGCGTCGGTGTACGCGAGGCCCATGCACGCCTCGAGCAGGCATTTTTCGAGGAACGGGTTGCCGACCTGGACCGCCGGCCTTCGCTCCGAGCTGGCTTCGTCCAACTCCACCGAAGCAAAGGAAGCGCCATGGATGCCGTCACGGCCGGTGTCGGCTCCGACCAGGAGCAGGCTGTTTCCCGTTCCTTCGGCGCGGGCGCGCATGAGCCTGTGGACGGGCACAAGGCCGACACACATCGCGTTGACCAGGGGGTTCTGCGCGTAGCAGTCGTCGAAATAGACCTCGCCGCCCACTGTCGGGATGCCCATGCAGTTTCCGTATCCGCCGATTCCCGCGACGACGCCATCGAAGTGGTGGCGCGAGGCGGGCAGCGGACCGAATCGCAGGGAGTCGAGCAGCGCGATGGGGCGTGCGCCCATCGCGATGACGTCTCGGATGATGCCTCCCACACCGGTGGCCGCGCCCTGGTAGGGCTCGATCGCAGATGGGTGATTGTGCGACTCGATTTTGAAGACCGCCGCCCAGCCCTGTCCCACGTCGATGGCGCCGGCATTCTCGCCAGGCCCTTGCAGCACCCCCGCCCCGCTCGAGGGGAGGCGGCGCAACAGAGCTTTGGAGGTTTTGTATGAGCAGTGCTCCGACCAGAGCACGCCGAGCATCCCCAGCTCGACCTCGTTGGGTTGTCGCTTCAGCTGATCGACGATGACGCGGTACTCCTCAGGGGTGAGGGCAACCTCGCGCAACCGCTTCTCGTCTATTTCTTGTTCCTCTACTTTCACGAAACCAGGACTCGAACCGCGGATTCGGCGACCGAGCGGAACAGCTTTAGGCCGTCGGTGCCGCCAAGCTCGGCCTCCGAGCAGCGCTCAGGGTGAGGCATCATCCCCAGCACGTTGCCGCGCTTGTTGACGATGCCGGCGATGTTGTGCAGCGAACCATTCGGATTGGCACTCGCAACGACATTTCCCTTCGGGTCGCTGTACCGGAACACGACCTGGCCGTTCTGCTCCAGGCGCGACAGCGTAGCGGGGTCGGCGAAGTAGCTGCCTTCCCCGTGCGAGATCGGGACCCGGATCACCTCGCGCTCTGAGCACTGCGACGTGTACGCCAGGTCGTTCCGCTCGACCACCAGGTTTGTCCATTCGCAGCGGAACTCGAGGGACGCGTTGCGGATCAAAGCGCCAGGCAGCAATCCCGCCTCGCACAGGATCTGGAATCCGTTGCAGATTCCCCACACGAGCCCGCCGCGATCCGCGAACTCCCCCACCTTCTCCATCACCGGCGCGAAGCGGGCGATCGCTCCCGTCCGCAGGTAGTCGCCATAGGCGAAGCCGCCGGGAAGAATGATGCAGTCGCATCCTTTGAGGTCCGCGTCCTTGTGCCACAGGTACTGCAGCTGCGCGCCGAGCACCTGGTCGACCACCCAGCCACAATCCCGGTCCGACCACGTTCCCGGGAACACGACGACCCCGAACTTCATCGTTTGGATGGTGCCTCGGACTCGATCTCGAAACGAAAGTCTTCGATCACGTGGTTCGCCAGCAGCTGCCTGCACATCGCCTCGACCTGTTGCCTCGCCTCGTGCTCGCTGGCCGCGTCGAGCGTCACCTCGATGTACTTGCCGATGCGGACATCGGACACCTCCCTGAAGCCCAGCGAGGCCAGCCCAGCCTTGACGGTGATGCCCTGCGGGTCGTTGACGAGCGGCTTGGGCGTCACCACCACGCGCGCGATCATCGGAGTCATGGCCTCACTCGTTGCGCGCCTTGCGATGGAACAGCGGTTTTCCCACCAGGCGCTGGTATGCGGTCAGGTATCGGTCGCGCGTCTGGGCGACAACGTCGTCGGGGAGGGCGGGCGGCTCGGATTCCTTGTCCCAACCGGAGCGGGTCAGCCAATCGCGGACGATCTGCTTGTCGTACGAATCCGGCGAAGTCCCGACGACGAAGGTGGAGGCCTCCCAAAGCCGCGAGCTGTCCGGAGTCAGCGCCTCGTCGATCAGGATGAGCTCGTTGTTGATCGTGCCGAACTCGAGCTTGGTGTCGGCGAGGATCAGCCCGCGGCGCCCCGCCAGCTCGGCGGCGAACCTGTA
Organism: Candidatus Dormiibacterota bacterium; assembly: GCA_036512415.1. Lineage (GTDB taxonomy): Bacteria > Chloroflexota > Dormibacteria > Dormibacterales > Dormibacteraceae > Palsa-872. The sequence continues at coordinate 8,084 of DATCAV010000056.1, forward strand.
CAGCTCGAGGCTCGCGTCTTTGAGCTTGGTGGCCAGCTCGTCTCCGAGCTCCTTCTTCATTTGCTTGAAAGAGATGTTCTCGTCATGGCCGGTCTCCGCCTTGGTGGCCGGCGAGAAGACGGGTGTGACCAGCTTCTCGCTCTGTCGCAGGCCTGGCGGCATGGTCTCCCCGGCGAGGGTCTGCGACTCCTGGTACTCCTTCCAGGCGCTGCCGGCCAGGTAGCCTCGCACCACGCATTCGAAATCGATGCGCTTGGCCTTGCGCACGATCATGAAACGGCCGGCCAGCTCAGGGCGTCGTTCTCGGAGCGCCTCCGGCAGGTCCGGCACCATGCCGGACACCAGGTGGTTCTCCTGGAAGAAATCGGTCTGCGAGAACCAGAAGATCGAAAGCTGAGTCAACACCTTGCCTCGGTCAGGGATCCCGTTGGGCAAGATGTGATCGAAGGCCGAGATGCGGTCCGTGGCCACCATGAGCAGCCTGTCGTCGTCGAGCTCATACGTGTCTCTGACCTTGCCGCGGGCGAAGAGCTTCAGCGGCAAGTCGGTGGTGGTGACCGGCGGTCCCGCAATCATTTCTTCCGCGCCTCGCTGCCAAGACCGAGCCTGTCATACGCAAGGTCGGTGTGCTCGAGGCCGGCCCATGGATCGAACAGCCCTTCCATCTGCGGCCCGATTCGGCTCATAACCTCATTGTCCTTTTCCAACGCTGAACGAAAGCCAGGCCCATCCTCGCCCATCGCCTCCATCGCGTGCCTCTGCACGACAAGATAGGCGTCCTCTCGTGACATGCCGCTGTCGACGAGGGCGAGCAGGACGCGCTGCGAGAACACCACGCCGCCCGCGAACTGCAGGTTCCGCAGCATCCGCTCAGGACGCACTTCCAGGCCGCGCAGAACTTTCGCCATCTCGATCGCCATGAAGTCGACGGCAGCGCACGCGTCGGGAAAGATGATCCGCTCTGCCGACGAGTGGCTGATGTCGCGTTCATGCCAAAGCGCGGTGTTTTCCAGCGCAGTAACCAGGTGCCCCCGCACGACACGAGCCAGGCCGCAGACCCGTTCGGTGAGCACGGGGTTGCGCTTGTGAGGCATCGCCGAACTGCCCTTCTGCTCCTTCCCGAAAGGCTCGAATGCCTCGCCCACCTCGCTCCGCTGCAGGTGGCGGATCTCTGTCGCGATCCTCTCCAGCGTCCCTGCCATCGAGGCAAGGGCGCCCATGAAGCTGGCGTGCCGGTCGCGTGCGATGACCTGCGTCGACACAGCATCAGGCGACAGGCCGAGCTCCTTGCAAACATGCTCTTCGACCCTGGGGTCGACCGTCGCGTGAGTGCCGACAGCTCCGCTGACCCTGCCCACCGCGATCTCCTCGGCCGCCAGACGGAGCCTTGTCTGCGCTCGATCCAGCTCCGCGACCCAGCCGGCAACCTTGAAGCCGAACGTGATCGGCTCCGCGACGACGCCATGCGTGCGACCTGCCATAAGCGTTCGCCGGTGCCGAATCGCAAGCTCGGCCGCGGCGTCCCGGACGGCTGCCAGGTCGGCCGCGATGATCCGCGCCGACTCTCCGAGCTGGATGGCAGTCGCCGTGTCGTTGAGGTCCTGGCTGGTCATGCCGAGGTGCACGTATCGCGCCTCCGGCTGGCCGATCGACTCATTGATGACGGTCAAGAAGGCGACGACGTCATGCCCCACCCGCTCTTCGACCTCGGCGATCTTGGCTGGATCAACGGTAGCCTTGCGGATCTTGGGCAGGGCCGATGCCGGTATTCGGCCCAGGGTCGCCCACGCTTCACACGCCAGAATCTCTATGCGAAGCCACAGTTCGAGCCGGTGCCGGTCGGACCATACCGCCCGAATCGCAGGCGGAGAGTATCGCTCGATCAAATAGGGCGTCGGCTCCCAACTAACAAATGGGGGACATCGAGATTATACCGGTCGCAGGTCGCCAAGGCAGATGTAGTGGGTACCTCCTGGGCGCCCACAAGATGATGTGTGCCTCCACCAACATCCGGCCAGAGTCGACGTCGCCCCCCATAATCCCCGTCGACTCGATGCACATGCCTCGTAACCAGCTTCAGGTACCTCTCGTTTGAAAGCGCACAGGCTGAACGGTCAGTGAGCGACCCCGTGCGCGACGATGAGCGAGACCTCGTTGAACGCGCCAAGCGGGATCCCCGGCAATTCGGGGCGCTCTACGACCGCCACTTTCAGCAGATCTACAGGTTCGTGTATTCAAGAGTGAGGGAGCAAACCGCGGCTGAAGACGTTACTTCGGAGATCTTTATCAAGGCTCTGAAGGCAATGCCCCGTTACCAGGACACGGGGCGGCCTTTCGCTGCCTGGCTGTATCAGATCGCGGTGAATGCCATCGCGGACCGTTACCGCACGCTCCGGCCTGCCCAGTCGCTGGACGATTTTCACAACCTGTCGGTGGCCGGCCCCGCGCTCGAAGACCTCGCCGCCCACAGAGATGAGCTCCGCCGGATCTGGACCCTCGTTGAGCAGTTGCCGGCCCAGCAAAAGACCGCTCTCGTCCTCAAGTTCCAGGAAGACATGAAGATCGAGGACATCGCGATCGCGATGGGCAAGTCCGCCGGAGCGGTGAAGCTCCTCATCCATCGCGGGGTCAGCCGGCTGCGCGAAGACGCCGATGCCCTGAGGCCTCTCGAATGAGCATGAACCACGACCCAGATCTCGACGACATCCTCCAGGACGAGGAGCTCATCCGCCTGGCGCGGTTGCTGAGTGCGACACGAAGGGCGGAGCCGCCGCTCGACGAAGCCTTCCGCTCAGGGCTGCGGCGACAGCTCATGCAGAGGGCCTGGGGAATGGATGAGCAGCGCACCCATTGGTGGCAGCGCCTGGCCGGACCGCCGGCGCTCGCCTGGGCTGGCGCTGCGCTCGGAGTCCTGCTCATCGGGTCGGTCGTCGTGTTCACGGCAAACCAGCCCCCTGGCGTCAACGAGCTCACCGTCAGCAGCCCGATCGCGGACTCGCACGCGGTCCAGCTCGGGCAGCCGATCCTCGTGAAGTTCAACCAGCCGATGAACCACCCGTCGACCGAGAAGGCTGTGCAGATCACGCCCGCGACTTACGTGGCCTTCTCGTGGAGCAACAACACGCTGGCGGTTCACCCGACCGGCGGCACGCTGGCTCCCAACACTCAGTACCGGGTCACCATCGGACCGGGCGCCACGACGGCGAAGGGCCAGCCGCTGTCCAACCCCAAGACCATCACCTTCGTCACCCAGCCGTCGGCGACGCCGCCTCCATCGCCGAAGCCGACCATCCAGGCAACGCCCACGTCGCAGCTGGCGGGCGACCACAGGCTGGCGGCCAAGCCGTCGGGCACCTTCTACACACCGCAGTGGTCGGCCGACTCGACCACCGTCTATTTCGTCGGCGACAACGGCGCATTGGTCTCAGTCAGCGCGGCCGGCGGCGCTGTGAACGTGATCGTCCCGGATGGGGTTTCGTTGCCGGCCATCGCTCCCGCGGGTGACCGCCTTGCCTACATTCGAGGCGGCAAGGTCGAGATGCTCACGCTTGCCGGCGGTTCGACCAGCGACCTGGCAGAGGCGTCGCAGGTGACGGCCCTCAGCTGGGTGAATAATCAGATCCTCTGGGCCACGAACGATGCCATCTTCACGGCCGGCGCGGACGGTCAGTCGCAGGTGGCCTCAATCCCCCAGAACGCGACGGTGGTGTCCATCGCACCGGATGGCGGCCACGCCGTGTACCAGGAAGGCCAGTCGCTTCAGGTGCTCGATCTCGCGACCTCGCGAAGCCGCGGTTTGGGCGGCGCGGATGCGTTTCTCGGATGGTCCCCCGACGGTTCCCGAATGCTCTATTCCGGCAACCAGGAGACCGTCGTCGCAGACGCCCAGGGCCAGAAGATCGCATCGATACTTTCGGGTGACGTCAGCTGGTCGAGCAAGGACGAGATCCTGATCGGTAACGACACCTACCTGTATGCGGTCCGCCCCAATGGCTACGGACGCACGCTGCTGAACTCCGGGACGTATCGCAGCCCCGTGTGGGCACCCGATGGCGTCACGTTCACATACGTGCGTGGGGGCGCGATCTGGAGCGCGACCACCGTTCCGCTCCCTCCCGAGCCGTCGGCCCTCGACCAGGCGGCGTCGGTGGTGAGCCAGTTCATGAATGCCCGGATCGCCAAGCATGGCGACCAGGCCCAGGCCTTTCTCGACAACAAGGGCAAGCAGGCCTACTCCAGCAGTGGACTGCCACTGGTGATCACCGGCGATGCCACCTTCACTCGCGACTACGTGGTCGTCCAGGACATGACCGACCTGCAACCCGAGACCGCGAGATTTGTCGTTCGGCTGGTGCTGTCGAAGGGATCGCTGGATGTCAGCGAGTTCGAGGAGACCCTCACGCTGAAGCGCGACGACGCGAGTCAGCCGTTCCTCATCGACCAGGCCGGCGCCAGCTCGACGCGCGACCTGGGCAAGGGCGCTGAGGTGGTCAGCGCCGATGTGGCTACCGGCAGCATGAAGGTGGTCTTCGACAGCGACCTGGTTTCCGACACGGTTGCGGACGGCGTCGTCGTGCTGGACGCAAACGGCAAGCGCATCGGAAGCCCGTCGACCTACGCGAATCGCGCAGTGGTCATCACCGGGCTCGACCTCACCCCGGGAGCGAGCTACACGCTCGTGGTGCTGACCTCAGTTCAGGATGTGAGCGGCCGCAGCGTGCCTGCCGAGTACGACCTCATCGTGGTCGGGCCGGCGCAGGCGTCCTCGCCGACCTCGTCTTCGCCCGAGCCCAGCCCTGAGCCGACCCCGTCGCCGTCGCCTTCTACTTAGATAAGGTTCAGCGTCCGGGCGGCTCGGCAGAGGGCGGTGACTGATCCGGAGTGCGCGATGGTGCCGTCGAGAGCAGCCTCGAGCGCCTCGGCGAACGGCATTCGCAGCACCTCCATGTCCTGCTCATAGCTCTCCGGGTTCCTGGCCGATTGGGTGATCGATCGGGCCAGGAACATGTGCGCGCGGCCGGTCAGAAAAGCTGCCCCGTGCACGACTCCCAGCGAGGTGTATTGCGCCGCGATCAACCCTGTCTCTTCCGCCAGCTCACGCTTCGCGCAATCCAGCGGATCCTCGTCGCCGTTGAAGGTCCCGGCGGGCACCTCCCAGGATGACGCGTCCCATGCGTGACGCCACTGCCGGACCAGCATCGTGTCGCCGTTGTCGAAGTACGGAACTATGAACGCCGAGTCGGGGTTCCCCAGCACGGTGTAGCGGGCCTCGGGACCGTCCGGAAAACGGATCACGTCGTCGCGCAGCGTGAATGGGCCCGATTTGCCCGCCGTGGACGTGGACACGACCTCGAAAGGCCTGCCGCCGGCCGGGTGCTGGAGCTTGCTCAGTGTTTCTGCACCACCACCGCGACGGCGGCGGCAGCGGCCGCGACGTGGCGCGGGTCGGCGCCGTAGTCGAATGGCGAGGTGTCGCCCGCGTACTTCTTCGCCTGATCGACGAGCTCGGGATGCTCTTCGATAAAGCTGGTGCTCAGCTTGCCCGCGCGGAAGTCCGCGCTCTCCAGGATCGCGCGGTGGTAGTTGATCGTCGTCGCCGGACCAACCACGACGAACTCGCGCAGCGCGCGGCTCGCGCGAGCAATCGCCTCGGCGCGATCGCTGCCGTGGACGATCAGCTTCGCCACCAGCGAGTCGTAGTTTGGAGGCACCTCGGAGCCCGGGCCGAAGCCCGAGTCCACGCGGACGCCGGGGCCTGCCGGCGCCACCCATCGCGCGATCCTTTTCGGGTTGGGCAGGAACTTGCGCAACGGGTCCTCCGCGTTGATCCGCATCTCGATCGCGTGGCCAGTCCAGGTAACGCTTTCCTGCGTGAAGCTCAGCTCCATGCCGGCAGCGATCCGGATCTGCTCCTTGACCAGGTCGACGCCCGTCACGGCTTCGGTGATCGGATGCTCGACCTGGAGCCTCGCGTTGACCTCGAGGAAATAGAACTCGCCGGCGCTGAAGATGAACTCGACAGTCCCTACATTGATATACCCAGCGGCTCTCGCTGCGCGAATCGCGGCCTCACCCATCGCCGACCTGATCTCCGGGGTCACCACCGGCGACGGGGTCTCTTCCATGATCTTCTGATGGCGTCGCTGGATCGAGCATTCGCGCTCGCCCAGGTGCACCGCATTGCCGTGGCTATCGCAGATGACCTGGATCTCGACATGGCGCGGCTTGCGAACGTATCGCTCCAGGTACACCGTCCCGTCCCCGAAAGCCGACCGCGCGGCCTGGGCGCTGCTTTCGATCGCCGCTACGAGCTCGGCCTCCGACTCCACGACCTTCATCCCGATTCCGCCGCCTCCGCCTGACGGTTTAACCATCACCGGAAAGCCGATCTCCCTGGCCGCAGCCGCGGCCTCCTTGGGATTCGAGATCGCCCCGGTGCCTGGCGTCACAGGGACCCCGCTGGCGACCGCCATCTGCCGCGCCGAGACCTTGGAGCTGAGCGCGCGCATGGCGGAACCCGGCGGCCCGATGAACTTGATCCCCGCCGCCTCGCATGCGTCGGGAAATGCCGGCTTCTCCGAGAGAAATCCATAACCCGGATGGATCGCCTCCGCGCCGCAGTCATGGGCGACCTTGACAATGCGTTCGAGCTGCAGATAGGACTCACCAGGAGGCGCGCCGCCGATGTGATATGCCTCGTCGGCGTAGCGCGTGTGGATCGCGTTGCGGTCGGCATCCGAGTAGACGGCGGCCGTCGCGATGCCGAGCTCGCGGCAAGCGCGCATCACGCGGATGGCGATCTCGCCCCGATTGGCGATCAGGACTTTCTTAAAAAGCTTTCGCTTCATCCGACGGCGAGCAAAGGCTGGCTCGGGGTGACCACCTCACCCTCTTTGACGTAGACCTCGCGCACCTTTCCGGCGACCGTGGTGACGATGTCGTTCTGCATCTTCATCGCCTCCAGCACGGCGACTACATCTCCAAGCTTGACGTCGTCGCCCGCCTTGACCGGTAGCTTGACGATGAGGCCCTGCATCGGAGCGATCACCGTGCCCTCGCCGGTGCGCGGCGCTGGGCTTGGTTGGCCGGCCGCGAGCGCCGCGCCCGCGCCAGGCATGACCGACATCCCGGCTCCGCTGACGCGGACCTTGAAGACCTCGCCCTCGACCTCGACGTCGAATTCGGCGGCGACCGAGGCGGCCGGCTGCGCAGGCGGGGCCGCTGACGCCGGCATCGGGCCCGCAACCAGCTCCGTGGACACTGAGCGAGCAAGAGCCTTCGGCGCCTTCGGCGCTTTCGCCTCGGGCTCGGGGCCGCGTAGGTAGTCGGGCGCGAGGTTCGGAAACAGCAGGTGAATGAGCACGGATTCGTCCGTTGGCTCGAAGCCCATCTTCTTAACCTGCATGCGCGCCGCGTCGACCTGCGGCTCGAGGAGGTCGGCGGGGCGGATCGTGATGGGCTCCTCGCGGCCGAGCACGAGCCTGCGCAACTCCGGATCGGCAGGCACCGGAGGCCTGCCGTATAGACCTTGCAGGTAGTCCTTCAGCTCCTGGGTCACCGTCGCATAGCGGTCGCCGCCGATCACGTTGTAGACAGCCTGGGTGGCAATCATCTGCCGGATCGGCGC
>DATCAV010000057.1:0-21670 GCA_036512415.1 Candidatus Dormiibacterota bacterium
CAGGCAGGTCGCTCATGGCGGCGTGCACTGCCGCATGCAGCGCCGGGTCGGAAACCGTCCAGAGACGGTGCTTTGTCCCTTCGGGACCCTCAAAAGCGACCGCCGCGGCGCGCGCGGTGACGGCATCCAGGATGTTCGACAACCCGGCCCCCCGCCCCTCGTACGTGAACCAGAGGGGCTCGAGGCTCACATTGGTCGCGCGAAGCAGGGCAAGACGGTCCTCCTTGGGACCGCGGTGAGTCCTCTCGTAAGGCAGGACGACGCGGTCCTCGTACGGCTGGAGCCGAAGCGCAGCGATCAGGTCTCGGCGCCGGCGACCGCCAAAGGACACCTCGTGGACGTACATCGACGGCGGGTCCGCCTCGAGGATGCCATCTCGGGTCCACTGATCGAATGTGGCGCCTGCGCCGTCGTAGTCCGTGCCCGGCCGGATCAGGCGTATGACGTTGTACGGCGAACGCGTGCGATAGCGCTCGAGCTCAGGCTCGGGGATGACGTCATAAGGCGGCGAGACGAGAGCGGTCAGGTCGCCTGCGCGCGCGAGGTGATATCGAATTCCGGGGAACGCCCGGACGTCAGCCGTCGGAGTCTCCCTTGAGCTCCACGTACCGCAGGTCTGACATCCCGTCCACCTCGCGGAGTCGCGTCAGCACATCGGTTCCGACGTGGTCGTCGACGGCCAGGATCATCATCGCGTTGCCGCGCGGTCCGTCCCGCCCCACCTGCATGCTCGCGATGTTGACGTCGTGCTCGCCGAGGATCGTGCCGAAGCGGCCCACCACCCCCGGGCGGTCTTCATGGCGGCTGACCAGGAAGCGACCCTCGGGCACGAGGTCGACGCGGAACAGGTCGATCCGGACGGCGCGCGGCTCGCCCATGAGCACCGTGCCGGCAATCTCGTGGCCGTCGATTCTCAACGTCACCAGGCTCGCGTAGCTGCCGTGAGCCGGGCTGCGCCGCTCGACGAGCTTCACGCCTCGGCTCGATGCGATCAGGCGCGCGTTGACCTGGTTGATGCGGTCCTCGGTGAACGGCTGCAGCACTCCCTTGATCGCTGCGGCGACCAGCAGGTTGACGTCGTGCTCGGCGAGCTCGCCCTCGAAGTCCAGCTCGATCGCGCTGACGCGTCCACCGAACAGCTGCGTGTACAGCGTGGCCAAGCGCTCGGTGAGACCCGCGAACGGGCGAAGGTAGGCGAGCTCTTCAGGAGGTAAGGAAGGCGCGTTGACCGCGTAGCGCGGCAGGTCGCCGGCGAGCACTGCCGCAACCTCCTCGGCGACATCGAACGCGACGGAGACTTGCGCCTCCAGCGTCGATGCCGCAATGTGGGGCGTCGCGACGAAATTCGGCAGCTTGAACAGCGGATGATCGCCCGCCGGTTCGTTGACGAAAACATCTGAGGCCGCGCCCGCGAGATGGCCGGACTTGAGGGCCTCGTACAGCGCGTCCTCGTCGACGATCCCGCCGCGAGAGGTGTTGACCAGCCTCGCCGTGGGCTTCATAAGCGCGAGCTCGGCCGCCCCGATCAGGTTGCGATTGGCTTCCACCAGCGGCACGTGGATGGTCACGAAATCAGCGCGCCCCAGCAATTCGTTGAGCGCGACAAGCTCGACATTGAAGAGCTCCGCCCGCTCCACTGAAACGACGGGGTCGTAGGCGACGACCTCCATCTCCAGGCCGTGCGCGCGCTTGGCCACCTCGGATCCCACGTTGCCCAGCCCGATGACTCCCAGCGTCTTGCCACGAATCTCGGTGCCCATGAATTTCGATCTCGTCCATTCGCCCCGACGCACGGAAGCGTCGGCCTGCGCGACCCAGCGAGCCACCGCGAACAGCAGCGCGATCGTGTGCTCCGCGGCCGCGACAATGTTGCCCCGTGGCGCGTTCACGACAAGGATTCCCTTGCGTGTCGCCGCGGCCACGTCGATGTTGTCCACCCCAACCCCTGCGCGACCCACCACGCGCAGCCGCCGACCGGCCGCGAGGATCGGCTCGGTCACCTTCGTCTCGCTGCGGACGACGAGCGCGTCGAAGTCGGGAATGCGCTGGATCAGCTCGGCTTCCTGGAGCTTGCTCACGACAGTGACCTCGCCGGCTCGACGCAGACGCTCGAGACCGTCCTCGGCGATCGTGTCGGCGACCAGGATCCGGGGCAAGTCGCCTACCGGGTCGCGGCGGCGACGCCCTGCAGTGAAGCGGTGATCGCGGCCACGCCTCGGCCGTCGGCCGGGGCGATGTCCAACTCCTCGAGCGCCTGCTCGATGGCCCATAGAACTTGGACGACGTCGCCGGCAGCGACCGCGCCGAGGTGGCCGACGCGGACCATCTTTCCGGTCATCTTCCCCTGGCCGCCGGCGATGACGACGCCGTACTTCTCGCTCAGGAGCTTGCGCAGAGCCGCGACGTCGAGACCCTGCGGCGGAGTCGCCGAGCTCACGGTGTTCGAGCGATAGCCTTCCTGTGCATAGAGTCGGAACCCCAGCGCCTCGAGGCCGGCCTGCGTAGCCCGAGCCAGACGCTGATGACGCTCGTACACAGCGTCGAGGCCCTCCTCCTCCAGCATGCGCAGGCCTTCTTGCAGCGCGAAGACGACCCCGATCGCGGGCGTGAACGGTGTCATTCCCTTGTCGGCCCACGTCTTGGCTTCCTTCCAGTCGAAGTAAAAGCGCGGTGATCGAGCCTTCTCCTGCTGCGCCCACGCGCGGTCGCTCACGCTGACCAGAGACAGACCGGGAGGCGCCATCCAGCCTTTCTGCGAGCCGGTGACTGCCACGTCGATTCCCCACGCGTCGGTCTCGATCGCGATCGAGCTGATCGAGCTGACGCCGTCGACCACCACGATCCTCCCCGCCTCATGCGCGACGCGCGCGAGCGCCTGCAGTGGGTTGGTCAGGCCTGTCGACGTTTCGTTGTGCGTGATAAGGACGACCTTCGCTTTGGGGTGCCGTTCGAGCACCTTGGCCAGGTCGTCCGGATCGACGGGCTGTCCCCATTCGAACTCGAGCCGCACCACATCGGCGCCGTAGGCGGCAGCCAGGGCGGCGAACCGCTCGCCGAAGTTGCCGCACAGAGCGGCGACGACCTCGTCTCCCGGCGAGATCAGGTTGGCGATCGCCGACTCGAGCCCGCCCGTCCCCGAGCTGGTGAGCAGCAAGAGATCGTTGGAGGTCTTGAACACGCGCTTCGCGCCGGTGGTGATCTCCGCCAGAATCGCCGCGAACTCTGGGCCGCGGTGATCGATCATCGGCCGGCTCATGCTGCGCACGACGCGCTCAGGGAGAGGCGTCGGACCGGGGATGCGAAGCTGGGTCTGGAAGATCATTGGGCGCGCTCCGATAAAGGATTGCGGCGGCGGGTTGAATTCTACCGGTCCCACTGGGCTGGACTGGCGGTCCGGGCTTTCGGCCGGAGCCCCCACCCGACTGGCCCTGCAGCCCGGACCTAGTGCTGTTCGGTGGTGTAAGGAAGCAGGGCGATCGCGCGTGCCCGCTCGAGCGCGGTGGTCAACGGGCGCTGGTGCCTGGCGCATGTGCCAGTCACGCGGCGCGGCAGGATCTTGCCCCGGTCGCTGATGAAGCGCCGCAGGCGCGAGATCTCCTTGTAGTCGATGTAGTGGATCTTCTCGACGCAGAAGCTGCACACCTTGCGGTGCTGGCGCTTCGGGCCCCCTCTAAAGGAGCTTTCACGTGGTGGACGGTTTACTGCCATCGGTCTCTCCTAAAACGGAATGTCGTCCGGGTCGACGTCGCGCGGCGCATCGTCCGGAGCGGGAATATCGTCATGCGCGGCCGCGGGAGCGCCTTGAGCCACGCCGGCTCCGCCGCCCGAACCGCGAGGCTCGAGGAACTGAACATCGTTGGCGATGATCTCGGTCACGCGTCGCTTCTGGCCATCCTGGCCTTCCCACGAGCGGGTCTGGATGCGGCCTTCAACGTAAACGAGCGCACCCTTGCGCGTGTACTGCGCCACGGTCTCGGCGAGGTTCCTCTTGCCAATCGGGTACGCGACGATGTTGTGGTAGTCCGTGAACTCCTTGCGCTCGCCATCCGGTCCAGTCGACCAGCGATTGGTGGCAATGCTGAAGTTGGTCACCGCCGTCCCGCTTGGCGTGTAGCGCATCTCCGGGTCCTTGGTCAAACGGCCGATCAGCAGCGCTTTGTTGAGATTCGACATCTAGGCGTCCTCCACACTCGCACCATCCAACCGTTCCGCCACGCCACTGGACTCCACAGCGATGGGTTCCAGGACGACCTCCGCCGGCGGCGGTGCAACGGGGGCCGGGGTCGGCTTGTCCGGCTTGCGCACGATCAGGTGGCGCAAAACCTCTTCGGTGATCTTGAGCGCTGCTTCGAGCTGGGGGATGCCGTCAGGGCCGATCTGGAAGTCCTGGAGGATGTAGGAACCCTCCTTCTGGTGCTTGACCTCGTAGGCGAGCTTGCGCTTGCCCCACACGTTGGTCCGCTCCACCGAGCCGCCGGCTTTTTCGATGAGCGTGTTCACTCGTTTGACGATGTCTTGGACCTTGTCGTCTTCGAGGTCGGCACGAACGATGTACAGAACTTCGTAATCCCGCAACGGGGACCTCCTTCCTATGGGTTCAGGCCTCGTCTTGATCGGTGGCGGCGCCACCGGCCGAGGCCAGAAAGGGTAGGTCGGTATTCTATCAGTCGAGTGAGGGAGACCCGAGCCAAGGCAGCCGTGCGTGGTGCCAAGGTCAAATCGAAGTCAGGGCGCCGGCCTCCGGTGAAGGTCAAGAGTGGACCGGAGCTGCCGTTGCTTCCGATCGCAGTCGGCGGCATCCTGGTGGTGCTGGCGATCGTCCTGATCATCTACACCGTCAACCAGGCCAGGACGAAACCCGGCCCGACGGTGCCGGTCGCCGCGGGAATCCCGTGCGAGGCGGGCGAACACACCCAGATTCACTACCACGCCGCCCTTCAGATCCTCTATCAGGGCAACCCCGCGTCCATCCCGACCGATGTCGGCCGGTTGAGCACCTGCCTCTATTGGCTGCACGTGCACGCCGAGTCTCCCGGTGTGATTCACATCGAGTCGCCGAAGGGCCGCACCTTCACGCTGGGTGACTTCTTCAAGGTCTGGGCCGCTTCGAAGAACACGCCTGAGCCACTGGACGCCACGCACGTGTCGTCGTTCATCCTCACGGGCGACGAGAAGCTCGTCATCTACCTCGATCCGGGTGACGGAACGGGACCCAAGGTCTATACGGGCAATCCGGCCGACATCGTCCTCAAGGAGAAGGAAGTGATCACGCTCGAGATCACGCCGCCGATTGTGAACCCGCCACCCAAGTTCACTTTCCCGACGGGGCTCTGACCTCGAGAAGGACCCTGGCCGCGCGGTAGTGCTCGAGCGCGTCGTGGCTGTTGGCAGCGCGCTGCGCCTTGTCGGCCAATCGGAGATGGGCGTGCGCTGCGCTCTCGATGTCATCACCGCCGATCGATAGGGCCTCGCCCCTTTGCAACGAGCGCAAACGCTGGAGTCGATGGTTGTCGTGCTGGGCCGCGATAACAGGCTTCTCGGCTGAAAGCAGCTCGATCGCCTCGTCCTCACGCCCGAGCATGCTCAACGCCTCGGCCTGACAGAGCCTCGCGTCCGTGCCGAGAGGCCAGTCGAATGACTCGACCACCGTGGCGAGCGCGGCGAGCGCGCGACGGGGGTGACCGCGGGCGACCAGCACACGCGCCTTCTCCAACGCCAGCTCGCGCTCCATGGCGGGCAGCCTTCCTTCCAGCAGGAAGTCCACCTCGGTCCCCAGCCTGCCGGCGATGACCCGGAGGACGCGTGTGGACGGCTGGCTTCTACCAAGCTCGACCTGGTTGAGGAAGGCCCTGCTGAAATCGCCTCCGCTGACTTTGGCAAGGCTCATGCCACGGTCCTGCCGGAGGCGTCGAATGCGCTGACCTAGCGTCTCGCCTCGGGGCACGCCGGCATCATAGCCGATGTAAAGCGGGAGTTTACACCGGCAGGATTTACAGCGTCCCGCTAAGGCGGGGCGGCGGTCCTCGGCGTCAGGACTCTTCGAAGGCGGCGGTCGTTGCAGGCAACGTGGTCGGCAAGGCGCAGGAAGGCCCCGCGCAGCGGGCTGGCCTCGGCCTCCTTGCTCGTCAGCTGCCAGCTAACGACCTCCAGTTCCTGCCACGGCGAGCCGGCCCGGTCGCTGAACGCCATTCGGACCCGCTCACCCTCAGCCCAGGCTTCGATCGCAGCCGAGCAGCGGTCCGAGTGGTCGGTGCCGTCCTGCCAGTCTCCCACCGCGATCGAAAGCACGACCCGTGGTTCGGCGTCGCGATGAAAGTGGTCGAAGAGGTCCGCCCGATAGATGGCGATCGCCTCCTCGTCCTCGTACAAGACACCGATGACGCTCTCGTATGGCGCTCCGCACCTGGCGCAAACGCCGTCGGTCACCTGGTCGTCGTGTTCGAGCCGCAATCCACCTACCACCGCAGCCAACCGGCCCTAAAGGTAGTCCTTGGGGTCAAGGCTGCGAGTCAGGCTGGTGAAGTTTTCGAAGCCGTTGGCCGTCACCATGCCCGTGTCCTCGATGCGGACGCCTCCCAGGCCGAGCAGGTAGAGCCCGGGCTCGACCGTCACCACGTCGCCCTCCAGGAGCACCTCCTCGCTGGGCCCGCGCAAGGAGGGCGCCTCATGCACGTCGAGTCCCACGCCATGGCCCGTGCTGTGGTTCATTTTAGGCACGCCGTCCGGACCCTCAAACCCTTTGGTGGTGGTCCCGTACCCACGGTCGACCAGCACCTGGCAGACAGCGCTGTGGACATCGTGGCCCGGTACCCCTGCCCGGATGGACTCGATGCCGGCATCGAGGGCCTGGAGCGCCGATGCGTGCATCCGCCTGATCTCGTCGGGGACGTCTCCCACCACGACCGTCCGCGTGAGATCGCCGTGGTAGTGGCTGGCGCGACCTGAGGGAAAGATGTCGATGATCACCGGCGCCCCCGCTCGGATCGGCCCCTCGCCGCGAAAATGTGGCATCGCACATTCGGGCGATCCGGCCACGATCATGTCAGGGCAGCTGAACCCCATCTCGCCCAGGAGCAGCGAGGCGCGTGCGTACAGCCGCTCCGAGGTGAGGGGCCGGCCCTCCGACCAGAGCACTCCGTCCTTGATCTGAGCCTGCGCCAGCTGGCGCACCACCTCGGTCACCGCAGCTTCGGCAGCCTGCTGCGCGGTACGGATGAAGCCGGCTTCCTCGGCAGATTTGTGCCTTCGCTCGGCCTTGAACAGCTCACGGTCGATCTCGACGGCGACCCCGGTGGAGCGCAGCTCCTCGAGGTAGGCGGCCTGCAACCGCGGAGACACCCGTGCCTCCTCGAGGCCCTTCTCCCGCAGCATCCTGGCGGCCAGGCGGGGCCACGACGCGTACTCGCCGTGGTCGACAAAGCCGGCCTCGGCGAAACCCAGCTTGCGGGCCGCCTTGCTTTGGGCCCGTGCTCGGTCGATCTCCAGCGGGCTGGCCACCAGGACGTCGTCCCCTTCGCCAAACCGGATATAGAGACCGGTCTCCACGGGAAACCCCGACGCGTACGTGAAGTCCGCGTCCGACTCGCCGCTTGGAATGAGAACGAGTGGTTTCATGTCCTGCTCTTGGTGTGACGTTGGATCGCGGCCGCAAACAAGGATGCGATTGCCGCGGGCGCCTGTGAATCAACCTCTTCGGTCACCTGTGCAGCCAGCCGCTTGGGCAGCTGTTTGTGCAGCAGCTCGAGCTGTTGCTCGTAGACACGGACGAGGGAGCGCGGGGCGGACCTACCTTCCAAATTCAGGTTCTCCTGGACCTCGTAGCCACCGGTGTATGAGACCTCATAACCAAGGCCCTTGAGCTCGATGAGATCACGGCGCAGTGTACGTTCGGACACGTCCGCCCGCTGAGCGAGCTCGGCTGGACTAAGCCCCGGTTCGGCGATGACGTCAGCAAGGATCCGCAACAGACGAGCGAGACGGCGGGCGCGGTTCACGCCCCCAAAAAAGCTCGGTTAGCCGATCTCTTCCCAAGAGGTCGCGTTGCCCTCGAACGGATCGGGCTCAGCCTCCTCCTGGTTGCCCACCTTCTGGTGGAACCTGCTCGCGATCATCTGGTAGGCCATCGCTTTGGGGATGCCCAGCTTGGTCAGCGACTTGACCTCGTCGGCCATCACCTTGTCACGGGCAGCTTCGACAGCCGCCAGGACCTCTTCGATGGATGCCGTCTTCTTCTTCATAGGTATCAGATCATACCCAAGCCAACCGTCCCGTAATCCCCGCTTAGACTTACAGGTCGTACCCGCGGCGGCTGGAGATGCAGGGGGAGTGAATGGCTGCTGAGTTCGCGCCCGACAAGATCAGAAACGTCGTGCTGCTCGGCCACTCGCATGACGGCAAGACCTCTCTCGCCGAGGCCATGCTGTTCGCTTCGGGCGCGATCCCCCGTATGGGCTCGACCGACCAGGCCACCGCAACCACCGATTTCGAGCCCGAGGAACACAAGCGGAAGATCTCGATCAAGCTCGGCGTGGCGTTCGTCGAGCACAACGGCTACAAGATCAACATTCTCGACGCCCCCGGCTTTTTCGACTTTGCCGGCCAGGTCCTCAGTGCCCTGCGGGTCGCGGAGGGAGCCGTCGTGGTGGTGGGACCGGGCGGCCAGCTGCCGGTCGGAACCGAGGTCGCGTGGGAGTACTGCAACCGAACAAGCAAGCCTCGGATCGTGGTCGTCAGCAAGCTGGACAAGGAGAACTCGGACTTCTACGGCGTAATCGCGGCCATGCGCGAACACCTGGTCCCTCGGCCTTTTCCGCTTCACCTTCCCATCGGCTCCGAGCACGATTTCCGAGGGATCGTCGACCTCCTCCACCTGAAAGCTTTCGTGACCACAGCGGATGGCAAAGGTGGTGAGGCGCCGATACCCGAAGACATGAATAGGCTGGTCGAGGAGAATCGCGGCCATCTGATCGAGGCGGCGGCCGAGAGCGACGACGCACTCCTCGAGAAGTACCTCGATACCGGAACGCTGAGCGAGGAGGAGATCCAGCGCGGCCTACGCGAGGGAATCCTTGCCGGGAAGGTCGCGCCGGTCGTCTGCTGCTCGGCCACGAAATTGCTGGGTGTGCGGACGCTGATGTCCACCATCTGCGAGCTCCTGCCGCCGGCGGAGGGTGAGCCCGACAAGCCGGTGAAGGCGTTTGTGTTCAACACGGGGGGCGATCAGTTCGGGCGCGTCAGCTACTTCAAGGTCGTGGCCGGCAGCGTCAAAGCCGACATGCACCTGGCCAATGTGAGCCGGGGCGGCGAGGAGCGGCTGGCCCAGATCTTCTTTCCACGGGGCAAGGAGCACATACCCGCTACCGAGGTCCATGCCGGGGATATCGGGGCCGTTACCAAGCTCGCCCACACGCTCACCGGCGACACGCTCGGAGTCAAGGATGGTGGCGCCCTACCGGAGTTGGTGCTGCCTGGCCCGGCCTACAGCGTGGCCATCACGCCCAAAGCCCGAGGCGATGAGGAGAAGATCTCGAGCGGGCTGGCGCGATTGAGCGAGGAGGACCCGACCCTGCACGTCGAGCGGCTAGAGGAAACCCACCAGCTCGTGATCGCCGGTCTGGGTGACGTCCACCTCGACGTCACGCTCGAAAAGCTGAAGAGGAAGTACGGCGTTGAGGCGACGACCCAGACCCCTCGCGTCGCCTACCGCGAGACCGTCTCGGGCCACAGCCGGGCCGAGGGCCGCCACGTCAAGCAGTCGGGAGGCCACGGCCAGTACGGGATCTGCGTGATCGAGGTGTCGCCGACGAAGCGCGGCGAAGGTTTCATCTGGGAGGACAAGATCTTCGGCGGCTCGATCCCGCAGAACTTCCGGCTCTCCGTGCAGAAAGGGATCGTCGACAACATGAGCAAGGGCGTCGTCGCCGGCTACCCGATGGTCGATGTCAAGGTGACCCTGGTCGACGGCAAGTTCCACCAGGTCGACTCGAACGACATGGCCTTCCAGATCGCGGGCTCCATGGCCATTCGCAGAGCCTCGCTGGATGCCGGGCCGGTTTTGCTCGAACCCATCGTCGAGGCAGACATCCGGGTGCCGGAGAAGAATCTCGGCGCGATCATGTCCGACATCAACGGAAGGCGCGGCAAAATCCTGGGCACCGAACCTGACGATGGCTATGAGAAGGTGCGGGCGACAGTGCCCGAGCACGAGATGCTGCGCTTCGCCCTCGACCTTCGTTCGATCACGCAGGGCCGCGGCAGCTTCCAAAAGAAGTTCTCGCACTACGATGAGATGCCCGCGCACCTTGCCAAAGCCATCATCGAAGAGTTTCAGAAGCAACACGAAGCTGCAGGTTGAGCGGATTGGCCCGAGGCCGGAGATGATCGTCACGTGAGTGCTCCAAGCGCTCACGACGTCTGCGTCATCGGCGGAGGGGTCACCGGCGCCGGCATCGCGCGCGACCTTTCGCTGCGCGGCCTCTCGGTCCTCCTGTTGGAGAAAGGCGACTGGGGTGCGGGCACCAGCGGCTCATCGACCTGGATGATCCATGGCGGTCCGCGCTATCTCGAGTTCGACTGGGATACGACTCGCCGCTCATGCGAGGACGCAGGGCACATCGTGACCATCGCGCGCCACATGGTCTACCGCGTGGCCTTCCTCATGCCGATCCTCCCTCATGACCGGAACAACATCGAGCGCATGGAGACGGCGATGGAGGTGTATGACCGCTTCCAGCCGCTGAAGAAGTCGAAACCGCACGTTCGCCTCACGGCTGACGAAGCGCGCCAGGCCGAGCCCGGGCTCACTGCCGATCTCGTCGGAGCGGTGACCCTGGAGGAATGGGGCGTCGATCCGCACCGTCTCGTCTACGCCAACGTCCAGGATGCCGTGGCCAACGGTGCTCGCGCTTTGAATCACACGCGAGTAACCGACCTACTTCGCGATGGCGCCAACGTGATCGGCGTGCGCTACCGCTCACCCGACGGCAGCCTGTCGGAGTCGAGGGCCAAGGTGGTGGTCAACGCCGCCGGGCCATGGGTTCCTGAGGTCAGCCGGATGGCCGGCGCAGATGTGCAGCTGCGACCCGCGAAGGGGATTCACCTCGTCTATCCGCACCGGATCTCGAACTTCGGGCTGAGCGCGGAGACAGTCGACGGCCGCGACGTATTGATGGTTTCGCACGGCGGCTTCACGCTGCTGGGTACAACGGACGACGACTTCTACGGAGACCTCGACTCGGTCGACGTCCACGAGGACGAGGTCGACTATCTCCTGCAGGCGTTCGAGCGCATCTTCCCGGCCATCAGGAACTACAGGCCGGTCAGAACCACGACCGGCGTCAGGCCGACGCTGTTCAAGTGGCGGCGGTACGAGGACGAGCTGTCGCGGCGTTATCAGGTCATCGACCACGCGACAGACGGCGCGCAAGGGTTCATCACAATCGCCGGCGGCAAGCTGTCGATGTACAGGTTGATGGCGGAAGAGACCAGTGACGCCGTGTGTCTCAAGCTCGGCCACCAGGCCGCGTGCACCACCGCGGTCCGCCCCTTGCCGGGCAGCGAGTCAGAGCTCGAGCCGGCCGCGGAGCTCGGGCAGCGATTCGGAATCCCGGCCCTGGCTGCAATCAAATTGCAAAGCCGCCACGGCTCGCGAGCCGGCGACGTGCTCGACCAATCTGATGCGGGCCGGATCGTGTGCCGGTGCGAACCGCTTACGGAATCAGAGCTGGCCTACGCTGCGCGTCACGAGCAGGTGCGCACACTGGCCGATGCCTTTCGCCGCGTTGGGCTTGCGGCCGGACCGTGCGCCGGTTCGGCGTGCGTCATGCGGGCCGCGGAAATCATCGGCCGGCAGTTGGGTTGGAGCGCGTCGCAAAGGTTCGACGCGGTACGAGAGTTCGTGCAAGGCGCATGGTTGGGCCGGGCTCCGGTACTAGGGCACTCGGGCTGGGCTCAAGAAGAGCTGGCCCAGGGTGCATTGAGAGGACTCCGCTAAGTGTCCCGCGCCGACTCGCTCGCCAAGCTCGCGCTGGCATACGGTGTGCACCTCGCGCGGCGCGGCTTGACGCGACCCAGGTCGCAGCTGGGAACCCTGGTCGAAACCAACAAGCGGGATGGCATTCGACCGTTGACTCCAGTGGAGCGCGAGCTTCACCCGCGACTGGTCGGCTGCATCAACTGCGGGCTCTGCGCCCTGGCGGCAGGTCGCCTGGGAAAGACGCGATTGCCCGATCTGGCCTCGTCCTATATGAGGCTTTACGCACGGCTGGCCGAGGCGTCCTCCGACCTCGAGGGCGATGAGGCCGATCTCGAGGCGGCGTCGGCGGCCTGTCCGGTCGGGTTGCCGCTGACCGAGGTGGCTGCCCTGGTGCGGCGCCTCGCGGCAGGCTGAGGTCGAGGCCCGACCCGCCAGGCGGAGACACCGATTCGGATCATCCCCTCACCATTCAGAGGGGTCGCCACAGGCTGTTGTAGAGGGTGGCACTGGCAGGAAGGGGTTGCGAGTTATCCACATTCTGTATACAGTCTGGGGACATCACACTACATCTAGCGTCAATGGTCAAGCATTTCCTACAACGGCTTCGCCGCCAGCCGGTCGTTGCCGCCGTGTTTACGTGGTTCGCAGAGCAGTTCGCCACCGAGCCCGACGAGGATTTCAGGCGCTCTCCTGGCGACGCTTTGGAGCTCATGCGGCCGCCGGCGGTGTCGGTCGCGCCGGCCACGTTCGAAAGGCAGTTCATGAAGCTTCACGCCCAGGGTCGCTTCGAGGAGATGTGGGAGATGCTCGCCGAAGATGCCCAACGGGCATGGGGAGGGCGGGAAGCGTTCATCAAGGGCATGCCGCGGTTGGATGCCGAGACAGAGCTGCTCGACATGCAGGTCGTCAGTGTTGCAGTGGTCGAAGGCTGGACCGATCAGCTGCATCGGCGGACATACAGCAATGTGGCGCGCATGGTCATGCGTTATCGCGTCCGCCAGCAATGGAGGGAGTGGACGTTCGACCGCCAGGTGCACCTCATTCCCGCAGCTGGAAGCTGGCGAACGCTCGTCTATCCGGTGAGCAATCAGCTGGTCACATCGTGAAGGCCGATTACGGAGTAGGGGACTCGTAACCCGCTGATATAGTGGGTTGCAAGTCATGCTTCAGCAGACGGTCGAAGAGCAGGAACGTGACCTGCATTGGCATCGCAGGAGACGTCACGCAATGACGCCGCGTCGCATGCTGCAAGAGTCGGACGAGCTCCTCTTCTGGGTCGAGGAATGCGTGGTGCAGGAGATTCGGATTGTGCCCGGATGGCTCGTGGCGCGGCTCACGGTGGTCCTTCGACAGGCGCATCCCGAGCTGCCGGGCCGGCTCGGTCGCGAACGGCGCCCCGAGCATGTGATGGAGATCATCTACGACGCGCAATCGGCGCTGATGGAGCAGGCGTGCCGCAGCCGCGGCCCCGGCGAGGTGATACCCCTTTTCGCCAGAGCTCGCGAGCGGATGCTTAGAGAAGCGACCGTACCGCTGTAACGGGACCTGGTGCGCCGAGCAGCGAGCTAGAAGGGCCGAACGGATTGCTCCGAGTCGACCTTCACCTCCACTCCAGTTATTCGCATGACGGCCAGAGCTCACTTCAAGAGCTGATCGACCGAAGCCGCGAGTGCGGCTTGGACCGCATCGCGCTCACCGACCACAACACTGTCGAAGGCGCGCTGGAGCTTGCGCGGATCGCTCCTCAGCTGACGATTGTCGGTGAGGAGGTCAAGACACGCGAAGGCGAGGTGATCGGCCTTTTCATTACCGGACGCATCACTCCTTACCTGATGCCTGAAGAGGTGATGGATCTCATCCATGAGATGGGCGGCCTCACCTACGTGCCACATCCGCTCGACCGGCGGCGGGCGAACTTCCGCCCCGAGCGCGTGGTCCAGATGGCCGACCGCATCGACATCATCGAGACGTACAACCCGTGGTGCGAAGCAGTGGCGAATGTAGCGGCCGCGAAGCTGGCTGCGGATTTGGGAAAGGTCACTGCCTCCGGGTCGGACGCACATGGGATTCAAGAGCTCGGTCGAAGCTGGATGGAGATCGAGGACTACGCAGATCCAGCCGACTTCCTGGAAAAGCTGCGCGATGCGCGCCACGTCGTGACGGCGAGCAGCGGAACAGGCCGGCGTGCCTGAGCAACCACAGCTCCTCGTGGCCGGCTCGGTGGCCCTCGACACGCGCGACGGCCCGTTCGGCAAAGTGGTGGAGACGCTCGGAGGTTCGGCCGTTTACTTCGCGCTGGCAGCGAGCTTGATAGTTCCAGTGAAGGTCGTCGCTCCAGTCGGCGTTGATGGTGTCAAGCGCGTCGGGCGCACGTTCAGCGGCAGGCCCATCGATACCGAGCTGCTTCAGATCCTGGACGCACCGACGTATCGGTGGCGTGCGCACCAGGAGCACGGGCGCAACATCGACCTCGGCAGCAGCGACGACATCTACGACTCGTGGGAGCCGAAGCTGCCCGCAGGATTCGACGGCTGGGCGTTTGTCGGCTCCATGCGGCCGGACCGCCAGGCACAGGTCATGGCCGCTCTGCTGGGCAGCGCCAAGGTGCTGGCTGCCGACGCGATGCTGTCCTATGTCCTCGCGCGGCCACCTGAGGCGAGGGACGTTCTCCGCAGGGCGGCATGGTTTTTCTGCAACGACGAAGAGTTCACGGCCCTCGGCGGTAAGGACCCGGAAGAGTTCCGCCGTCAATGGTGGCTTCAGGGCCTGGTCGTGAAATCCGGCCCACTCGGGCTCGCCGCCTACACCGAGTTCGGCGTTGTCAGGGTTCCTGCACTCACAGACCGGCCGGTGGTGGATTCGACCGGCGCAGGCGATGCGCTGGCGGGAGGAATGATGGCGCGCTGGCTGAGCACCGGCGGACAACCCGGTGGTCTTCAAGATGCACTCGTGTGGGGTGCGGCATGCGCATCGATCACCATCTCATCTGTTGGCGTGAAGGGCATCGTGAAGGCCACGCACAAGCAATTGAATGAGCGCGTGGCAGAGGTCGAGGAATGCATGCGCCGCGAATCGTGATCATCGCCGGCGACCTCGTTGAGCAGGAGGTCGACGCAATCGTGAATGCGGCCAACAATGACCTGGTCCTCGGTGGTGGCGTCGCCAGCGCGATCAGGAGCCGAGGAGGGCCATCGATACAACAGGAATGCGACGCGCATGGTCCTGTGAGAGTTGGAGAGGCAGCGGTGACCGGTGCTGGTGAGCTGCCTGCGCGCAACGTGATTCATGCGGCCAGCATGGCCCTGGGCGGAGCCACGACAGAGGAGTCATTGCAGTCTTCGATGGATCATGCATTTCGGCTCGCGCAACAGTTGGGTGTAAAGACCATCGGTATTCCTGCAGTCGGCACTGGCATCGCGGGCTTTCCGATTGATGAATGTGCGATGGTGATGGCGCGCTCGCTGACGCGCGCGTTAGCCAACGGATGGGAGCCGGACGAGGTGCGCTTCGTTTTGTTCGGTGATGGCGCGCGTCGCGCGTTTCAGGCGTCGTTTCAAGACGTTTTCGGGACTGATTGAGGCCTGATTTCGTCGCAATAATCGCCAGATTTCGAGCCGAGTTCTGGACCCATTTTCGGACCCTCCAAGCAAGATCGGCTGAATTCAGGTTGAATTGGGGTTGATCTGGGTCGGGAGGCACCCCTAGAATGGGTTGGTCCAGCCCCAGAAACGGATCTAATAACTAGAGGATGGTGAACATTTGGAAGGTTACTGCTTGAAGGACAAAAGAAAGGTCGAGATGAAGGACCCTCAACCGATCACAATGAAAAACGGGAAGCCGGCGACAATTGGGACTTGCCCGAACTGCGGGACCAAGATCTACAAAATTGGAAAGGCGGTGGCATAAATGGAAGGCTATTGTTTGAAGGACAAGAAGAAAGTCGAGATGAAGGACCCGAAACCCATCACGATGAAGAACGGCAAACCTGCAACGGTTGGGACTTGTCCGTTCTGCGGGACCAAAATCTACAGGATCGGCAAGTCGACCTAAGCAACCATCGATAAGGGCCGCTCATTTAGAGCGGCCCTTTTTTATTTCTCCGTGATCGGCGGCTCCAGTGCTCCCAGCAGCACCTCTGTTGCGGACACAGCCTCATCGACTCCAAGCGTCTTGAAGATCTCGACGTTGGACGGATTGTTGACGCGAGCGATCGTCTTCTTCACATTGAAATGTCGCTTGGCCATTTGCAGAGCGATGAGGTTGTCTTCATCGTCGGCTGTGACGGCGACAATCGCATCTGCACGTTCGATGCCGGTTTGGGAAAGGAACTTGACCTCGCAACCGTCGCCCCTCATGACGATGCTGCCGAGCTGAGACTCGAGCCAGTCGGCCCTGCGCGAATCCCTTTCGATGAGCGTCACCTCGTGCCCGCGCTCCAGGAGGTCTCGCGACATGTAATAGCCGACGGTACCGCCGCCGACAACAATCACGTACATCGGCTGGCCACCTGTTACTTCTTCTCCAGAAGGGTCTTCTCGATCGCTTTGGCGCCTTCGATGGTCGGACAGATCGTGTGCAGCCCGAGCTTCTCGTAAGCCTCGGCCCGTTCGGGGTCGTAGATCCGGGCCACGACCCGGGGCACCTTGAAGATGTGCTTGGCCACCTGCGAAGCCATGATGTTGCGGTTATCGCCTTCGGTGACGGCGACGAATCCGTCAGCATCCTCGATGCCGGCCCTGCGCAGGACGTCCGCGTCGGTCCCGTTTCCCACGACCTGGTCTCCCTTGAAGTCGTTGGTCAGCACGCCGCGCGAGGCTGCGCGAGAGAACTGGTTGGGATCCCTGTCGATGATCACCACCTCATGGCCCGCCTTGTCCATGTCGGCTGCGAGCTGCGAACCGACCCGACCGCAGCCAACAATGAGGAGCTTCAAGGCTGGTTGATTATAGGCAGGCACCGCCTCCGCCCCGGTTGCGGCGGGCGCCCCCCTCAGCTCTTGTTAGGATTTGGGCGCTTGCGCTTCCCCTTCACGTTCATGGGCGTCATGGCGCTGGGTATTGGGATCTGGGTCCTGGTGTACCTGGCCGGCCATCGAGGGCTGGATCCCGCCGCCCAGGCGATCGCTGGGACTACCGTTCTGATCTCGTGGAGCTTCGGCCTCTACGTGCTGATCAGGCGTGTGCGACGGGGTCCGCAGCACTGATGGCCGACCACGCGCACTCGCCGATGTCGAAGAAGGTGCTGGTCGCAGTTGGCGGCCAGGGGATCGACCCAGAAACCGTTCGCCTTGCCTGCCGGATGACCGATCCGCAGGGCGGGCGGCTCTACGGGGTGCACATCATCGAGGTCAATCGGTCGCTGCCTCTGGGGGCCGTGCTGGACGAGGTGGTGGAGCGGGGCGAGAAGATCCTCGAGGAGGTGGAGCAGCTGGCCGCGGAGACCCTTATCCCGGTGGAGACGGAGCTCGTCCAGGCCAGGGATACGGGACCGGCGCTCGTGGACGAGGCGGTCGAGTGGGGTGCGGATTTGATCGTGATGGGGCTGCCGTACAAGCGGAGGTTCGGGGAGTTCAACCTGGGCAAGACGGTCCCGTATGTCCTGAAGAACGCCACGTGCCGGGTAATGCTGTTCCGCGAGCACCGCGAGCACACGCTCTGAGTAAACCCAGCCCCAGCTAAACCCAAGGCCGGGGCCGGAGCCGGGGCCCTCCCGGCCTCCCGACAGGTTCCCTCCCCCAACCTGCACACCGCAGCCGAGCTTAGGCAAAGGGGTCGTCAGGGCCAACCCAGGTTGTTAAGGTCACGTCCGTGAATCAGGTCGCCTCGAAGCGCCCACATTACGGGGCCCGATTGTGGGCTGAGCTCGGCCGCATGGGAGGCGAGCACGACGCCTTCATCAAGGTGATCATCTTCGAGCGAATCGTCAAAGCCGCGGTGCTCATCGCCCTCGCGATCGGCCTGTTGGTGGCGGGCCGGACCGGCCTGCTGACCAGCTGGGCTGATTACGCTCACAACCAGCTCAACCTCGCGGCCGGCAGCAGCCTCATCGTCTACCTGCTCCTGAAGGTGGTGATCTACATCGGCAACTTCAGCCACACGACCCTGCTCGCCATCGGTGCGATCGTCTACGCGCTGCTCGAGGGCACCGAGGGGGTCGGTCTGGCCATGCGGCGTCGCTGGGCAGAGTACCTGACAGTGATCGCGACAGGCCTGTTGATCCCTTTCGAGGCGTACGAGGTGATCCACAAGGTGACGCTGTTCAAGGTCGGGGCGCTGCTACTGAACGTGGCCGTGGTGGGCTATCTTGCCTACCGAAAGCGCCTGTTCGCCGGCATCTGACGACGGTGTGAGCCAGGCGCTTTGGAACCCGGCGCGATGGACTATGTATTGAGCCAGCATCGCCAACGTCTGCAGGCCGTACACGGTTGACGTCTGAAAGCTGATGGAGCTTGCATCCTCGTGGTACTTCCCGATTGCAGGAACCTCACCAATCTTGAACCCGAAGGTGGCAGCCTGGATCAGGACCTGCGTGTCGAACACGAAGTCATTGCTGTTCTCCAAAAATGGAATTGCCTCGAGAAATCGGCGCGAGTACGCGCGGTAGCCGGTGTGGTACTCGGACAGGTGAAGTCCCAGCACGCGATTTTCGACACCCGTCAAGAACCGGTTGCCGAGCATCTTCCACCACGGCATTCCGGCCTTGGCAGGATCAAGTCCGAGCCAACGCGATCCAAGCACGATGTCAGCTTCCCCTTCCTCGATGACCCTGCACAGGTTGGGAATGATCGCGGGGTCGTACTGGCCGTCGGGATGCAGCATCACGACGACGTCGGCGCCCATCTCGAGCGCGTGCCGGTAGCACGTCTTCTGATTGCCCCCGTACCCCAGGTTCTTCTTGTGACGGATGACGTCGAGGCTGAGCGCAGTGGCGACGCTGACCGTCGCGTCGGCGCTCGCGTCATCAACTAGCAGGATCCGGTCGGCGTGTCCGGCCGGGATCTGACCCACCACCTCTTTCAAGGTTTTGGCGGCCTTGTATGCAGGCAGCACGATGACTCGATGGGGCCGCGGTCCACTCGCCTTGAATTCGTCAAGAGGAATCGGGTCAGGCCGAACGGCCAGCCGTTCCAGCGTGAGGTAGGCCGCGATGGCGATGGCTCCGAAGGCAGCTGACCAGAGGCTGAAAGCGAGGGTCAGGTTCAGGGCCGCGTAAGAGACGACCAGCAGAGCAGCAGCAGCTCGCGGCCAACGCAACTCACCGGATAGCGCGAGGTCGGCGAGGGCGAACCCCGGAATGACGAGAAGGGCGAGGTCGTGGACGTTCTGATGCGGGCTCAGCACCAGCGATGCGGCAACCGCGAGGGCGAAGTCGAGCCTCGGCTTGTCGGGACGCCAGCTCAAAGAAAGGGCTGCCAGCGCCAGCAAAAACAAGAGGATCACCAACGCGGTGGTCGTGCCGCCTGGCAGCACCTGGAGGATGTTCTTCAGCGAGTACACAGCGGGATCCGTGTAGGCCAGCTGACCGTTGGTTGGGAGCGAACCACTGATCGCCCACGCCCCGAGCGCTTTGAGGTAGCCGATCACCGGCGCAAAGCCAAGACCCGCCGCCGAGATAGCTCCAAGCGCTAACAGTGCGGCAGCGAAGCCTGCGAGCGCCCGCCATGCTCGCCGGGCGAGGAAGAGCACCGGGATGAGCAGCAGGAGCTGCGGCTTGGCGAGCGCCAAAGCGGTAAAGATGCCCGCCCAGCCGAGCCGTCCGCGAGCCCAGGCCACGTAGGCAGCGGCCAAAGGAACCAGGACGACGAGGTCCGATTGGCCTTGCAGGATGGTCACGAAAAGCGGAAAGAAGCCGGCGATCAGCGCCGTCGCCACCACTGCCGCGCGGCCATGAATACTCAGGCTGCTGCGAACCAGGAGAACAATCAGAGCCGCCGCCAGGATCATGTTGAATACGGCCATTGCGATATATGCCTGCCGATAGCTCAGATACCCAAGCGGCGCGATCAGCAGTGTGTAGTAGGGCGGATGGAAATACGGCAGGACGATGAACCGGTCAGCAGGCTGTGAAGTCACCTGGATCTGGATTTCGCGCTGGAGGACAAGGTCGTAAACCGCTGACCCACCGCGAGTGACAAAGAGCCTTGCGCCTGAGTAGAACGAGAAAAAGTCAGGGCCTTTGAGGTTGCCGCCCACGACGGTGAGCCAGTTGTAGGCCCAGAAGAGGAAGGATCCAAGTCCGGCACCAGTCGCAGCAGCAAAACCGAAGCCTGACCAATTGCGAGCCCGCGGGCTCGTCATCGGCCTGTTTCTAGTCGCAGCGCGAAGCGTTCCGGAAGTTGTGCTTTGGTGATCGCCCGCTGAGCGCCTTTGATGTCGTATTTGATGCGCCTGAACTCGAAGGTCCACGCGTCGACGTCCCACACCCCATAGCTTGCCAATGGGATGCCGTCCCGCGGCTGACCCACGCTGCCGGGATTGATCAGGGATGGCCCCCTCAACTCGAACGTGTCGACGCGATACTCATGCGTCACTTGGCCACTGACCAAGCCGAAGATCCCGGGCACGTGTGTGTGGCCGTGGAAGCAGATGCCGCCGTTGAGGAGGTCAAGGTTGGCGGCGGCGACAGCGGTGTCGAGGACGTACTCGTAGATGTGGTCGCGCGGACTAGCGTGGACGAGCAGGACATCGTTCTTCACACTGCTGTCCGGCAGCTTTCTAAGCCAATTGAGCCGATCCTCTCCGAGGATATCGATGGTCCACCGAACAACTGTCGCCGCATCATCGTTGAACCACTCGAGGATCTCGGGATCGGTGCACGCGCGGTCGTGGTTGCCGACCAGCGTGAGCCAACCGCGATCGGTCACCTCGTCGACGCACTTCTTCGGGTCGCCACCGTAACCGACCACATCTCCCAAGCAGAGTGTTTCGTCAACACGCGGGCAATCGCGCATGACCGCCTCCAACGCCTGCCAGTTGGCGTGGATGTCCGACAGAATCGCGATTTTCAAACTGGCTTCTCGTATAGACGCGGGTAGATGTGGTCGAACAGGATGCGAAGCGTGGCGGCAATAGGCACAGCGACAAACATGCCGAGGATGCCGGCCCAGCTGAAGCCCGCGATGAAAGCGATGATCACCAGCAACGGGGGCAACTTGACTGCGTCGCCCACGATTTTCGGATAGACAAAGTTGAGGATCACGTTAGAAATCAGGAAATAGACCGCCGCCACAACAAGTGCCTTGAAGGGGCTGGCGGCAAGGCCAACGAGGATCGCGGGAATGGCTCCAATGAACGGGCCCAAGTAAGGAATCAACGCAGTGATACCGGCAACCAGTCCCAAGGCTATGGCGTCTGGCAAACCCAACACGGCGCAGGCGATGCCGCTGAGAACGCCGATAAGGGCAGCGATGATGAGCTGCCCGCGCATGTAGGCATAGAGCATCTTGCGGATGCGGCGCCAGATCTGGTCGAAGTCAGTGCGGTAATCATTCGGGACGAGGCGCCGAAGAACCCGTCTGAACGCTGCGGCGTCCAGGGCCAGCAGGAAAGCCACGATGAAGGTGAGCAGCAGCTGAAGCAACGTGGTCAGCGCCGTCAAGCCGAGGCCGACGGCATTGCCAAACTGGCCCAGGAGGTATTCGCGCAGGTGCGAGCTGATCGAGGCCGTGGCGCCGGTCAGGTCGATCTTGAAGCCGAA
>DATCAV010000058.1:0-3583 GCA_036512415.1 Candidatus Dormiibacterota bacterium
CGTTCTTGAAGGAGGCGGGATACAACCTCTTCCGACTCGCCTCTGACAACGTGCTCATCGACCTCCTGACCGACTCCGGCACCGGCGCCATGAGCTCCGAGCAGTGGGCGGGGATGATGCGCGGCGACGAGGCCTATGCAGGCTCCAGCAGCTTCTTCCGTTTCGAGAATGCGATCAAGGAGCTGACAGGATTCAAGCACGTCATACCGACCCATCAGGGCAGGGCGGCTGAAAGGATACTGTTCTCCGTCACATCTGGACCCGGCAAGGTCATCCCAGGCAACCATCACTTCGACACCACTCGGGCGAACATCGAAGTCACCGGGGCTGAGGCTCTCGATCTCCCGTGTGAGGAGGCTGCCGACCCATCGCAGCCGGCGCCATTCAAGGGCAACATCGACCTGAAGCGGTTGGAATCCCTGCTTCAAGGTCGAGCTCGACAAGTACCCATGTGCATCATCACGCTGACGGACAACACCGGCGGAGGACAGCCGGTGTCGCTCCGCAATCTCCGCGATGCGCGGGCGCTGCTCAACCAGCACGGGATTCCGCTGATACTCGACGCCGCCCGCTTCGCTGAGAACGCGATGTTTATAAAGATGCGCGAGCCGGGGAACGCAGGCAGGACGCCTCGAGAGATTGCCCGCGAACAGTTCTCTTACGCCGACGGCTGCTTGATGAGCGCGAAGAAAGACGGGATCGCCAACATTGGCGGCTTTCTCGCGTTGAACAACGACAACTGGGCCGACAACGCCCGGCAGCTCCTGATCCTGACGGAAGGCTTCACGACTTACGGCGGTCTTGCGGGGCGGGATCTGGAAGCGATCGCCCAGGGTCTCGAGGAAGTCCTACATGAGGACTATCTTCGCTACCGGCTGCGCAGCGCGGAGTATCTCGGCGCGGGGATCCGTGACGCTGGCATACCGATCGTCGAACCGCCAGGCGGCCACGCCGTATACATCGACGCGCGCGCGATGCTGCCCCACGTGCCACCCGAGCTCCTGCCAGGCCAGGCGTTGAGCTGCGCTCTGTATGTCGAAGGTGGAGTGCGCTCTATCGAGGTGGGGACCGTCATGTTCGGCCGCACCGATCCCCAGACGGGGAAACAGGTGCCTGCTGACAAGGACCTCGTGCGCCTGGCCCTGCCGAGGCGCGTCTACACCCAGAGCCACGTCGACTACGTGATCGAGGTGGCGCAATTCTTGGCCCGGAACCGGGCAGCGATCGGAGGCTACCGGATCGTGTCCGAACCGGCCGCGCTGCGCCATTTCACCGCCGTCTTCGAGCCAATCGGCCCGGTCACCTCCTGAGCGCCGGTGTGATCCCAAACATCAGGTTGGCCGGTCTCTCGGCAAGGCGGCGCAGGTACCAGGCGGCCCACTCCGAGCCATAGCTGATCACCTCGACTGGGTAGCTGTCCTGCGGGTGTCCTCCTGCCTACCGGTGATGGACTGGAGCTGGATGACGTGCGCCTCGAAGATTTGTCGGGCCACATCCAGCAGCTTGTTGACCTGACGATCGCGAAGTCGGTAAAAGATGACGTTGCCTTTCCTACGGGTGTCGACCAGGTTCTTCATCCGCAGGATGGCCAGCTGTTGAGAAACCGACGAGCCCTCGGCCGACAGTGCCAGCTGCATCTCGGTGACGCTCTTCTCGCCGTCGCGGAGAAGCTCGAGGATGCGGATTCTAGCCGGGTGCGCGAGGGCCTTGAAGAGCTCAGCCTTAAAGCTTTGGATTGAACCAGACATATCTTTGAAGATTCTAAACTACCGCAGAGGTTCGCTGGTGCGTTTGCTACAATATCGCAAGATTCAAATGTATGGGCAGCCGCGTCAATGATCCAGGGAGTCCATGCGCAAAGCGTTGTTTTCATCGGCCCGGAGTCGGTTGCAGGCTTACTCCAGGGGGGACTCTGGCGGGGGCCCCAAGGCCGTGCCTCCACCGCCGAGCTCGCGTTCACTGGCACCTGTCCAGACCGGTTGGTCGTGCGGATCGGACAGATTCGGTCGTCAAAGAGGTCCGCTTCCTGCAGTTTCCAACTGGAGTCCCCAATAGAGCACTTCAAACCTAAGGTCACGGGCACCCTTGAGTTCATCGAGGCCCCTGCGCGTGGCCGTACCAAGGTCATTCTTCAGGGTATGGCGGATCGCGCTCTGGTCGGCACGCAGGCGCCGACCGAGGCTGTCCGGGGAGTCGCCAATGAATATGTCCGCCAAATGCTCGATGAGATAGCTAGGAGGCTGGAGGAGCTGGTTACGAGTGAGCCTGCCAAGGCCAAGGAGGGGTCCAATCGGCTAGCGGTCCACGACGTTAGCAACGCGAAAAGGAGATCATCGACGTGAAGTGTCAAATGCAAAACCCTTCACGCCACCAGCATGGCCAGGGAATGGTTGAATACGCACTTATCCTTGTTCTCGTTTCGATTGTGGTCATCGTGATTCTTCTGACCATGGGCAACCAGATTCAGAACGTCTTCTCCAACGTGGTGGCAGCTCTGGGCTAAAGGCTGCTGTCCAGTCGACAGGAGCCGCCCGGCGCGCCGCGATGTCTGCTATTCGCCCGCAGGTCGCACCCCATCGGTGGCCGTCGCAAGCGACTTCCTAACCAGCGGTATCACCTTCGTTCCGTAGAGCTCGATGCTCCGCATCATCTTCGAATGTGGCAGCGTGCCGTTGCTGTACTTCATGTCGAATCGCGCGAGCCCAAGCGTCGTCACGACATCGACGATCTTGGCGGCGACAGTCTCCGGTGCTCCCACGAACAGTGCGCCTTCCGGACCGGTGGACGCATCGAACTGCGCGCGCGTCATGGGCGGCCACCCGCGTTCTTGGCCGATGCGCGAATGCAATGCCGAGTAGTGCGGCCACAGGTCCTCGCGCGCCTGCTCGTCCGACTCTGCGATGTACCCGGGTGAGTGAACGGCGAGCGGGCGCTCGGAATACCCAGACTCGGCGAGCGCCCTGTGGTAGAGCTCGACATACGGCGCGAACCTTCGAGGGGGGCCCCCGATGATCGCAAGCACCAGCGGAAAACCGTAGCGTGCCGCGCGTACGACCGACTCGGGGCTGCCGCCGACGCCGACCCAGGCGCGTAGTGATCCCGACTCGGTCGTCGGATAGGCGCGCTGGCCCGTGAGCGGTGGCCGCGTCGTTCCCGACCACGTCACAGGCCCCTCCTTAAGTAACTCGGCGAAGAGCCGGAGCTTCTCCTCGAAAAGCACGTCGTAGTCGTCGAGGTTGTATCCGAAGAGCGGAAACGACTCCGTGAACGAGCCGCGCCCGAGGATGATCTCGGCGCGCCCGTCGGAGAGAGCATCGAGGGTGGCGAAACGCTCGTACACCCGAACGGGATCGTCGGTGCTGAGCACGGTCACTGCCGAGCCAAGCCGGATGTGCTTCGTGCGCGCCGCGATTGCGGCGAGCACGACCTCCGGAGCCGAGATCGCGAGGTCTGGGCGGTGATGCTCGCCCACCCCGATGAAGTCGACGCCGACCTGGTCTGCGAAGACAGCCTCGTCAACGACATTCCTTATGACCCGCGGCTGGGGCACCACGGTCCCATCGTCGGCGACGGTCACATCGCC
>DATCAV010000059.1:0-4104 GCA_036512415.1 Candidatus Dormiibacterota bacterium
CGTTTCACAAGCGTCACCTGTTCGACGCTTTCGGGGAGGTCGAGTCCGAGCGGTTTCGAGCCGGCGAAGAGGATCCGCTGCAGGTCGAGGTCGATGGCTTTCGGGCCGCGGTGGTCATCTGCTACGACATGCGTTTTGCCAGCTTTATCGAACGGGCCGCGGACCAAGGCGCGGAGCTGCTCTTGGCGCCGGCGGCCTGGGTCGCGGGGCCGCTCAAGGAAGAGCACCTCAGCGTGGTCGCTCGGGCTCGGGCGATCGACAACACCATGTACGTCGCGGTGGGTGGGATGGCCGGAGCCGGTTACACGGGGCGGAGTGCGATCGTCGATCCGCTCGGGGCGCAGATCGCCGGGCTGGGAGACGGTGAGGGGGTGGCCATCGCGGACATCTCTCATGAGCGGCTCAAGGAGGCTCGGACGCGGCTCCCTGTGCTTGCACAGCGCCGAGCGGCGCGACTGGTGACTGCACCGCGCTCATAGAGGCACATCACGACCGGAGTGTGCTGGCATGCTGGGTGGCATTGGCGCGACGGGCGCAGATGAGCTCAATAAAAGAGCGAATGGGCTGAGAGATCGCTTCGTAGGAATTGGGGTGCGCTAAAAGGGCCAGGAAGGGGAGTTCTCGTTACGCGCTGAGGGTGCTGGCGTGCTGGGTGGCATTGGCGCGACGGGCGTAGATGAGTTCGACAAAAAGAGCGTGCAAAAAGGCCAAATTAACAGCCCAAAAGCGTTGCCTTTGCGAACGTCTGTTTGTACCATATTTCTATGCTCGCGACGCAAGACGTCTGTGACTTCGAGGTCCCTGATGAGGTTCTCCTGACTCGCGCCGAGCGCCTGATCGAGATGGGCCGCGACATCTCTTTGATGCAGCTGATGTTCGCCAAAGAAGCCGCCGAGTTCGCTGCCACCAACGAGTACGAGGAATGGGGCGCCACCACCCCCATCGACTGGATCCGCATCCACTGTCACATGACCGGCCCGCAAGCGGCCAACTACGTAGCTGCCGGCGAGCATTTCGATGAGCTGCCCAACACCGTGGTTGCCATGGCCGAAGGCAAGGTTGGCTTCGGCCACCTGGTGGTCATGGCCAGGACCGCCGACGCGCTGGCTGCCTCACCCACCGCGAGGGTGTTCGATGAGAAGCTTCTGCTGGCGAAAGCCCAGGAGACCAGCGTCGGCAAGTTCCACCACATCTGCCGCCATCTCCGGCATGCCGCCGATGCCAAGGGTTATTTGGCCACCGAGACGGACCTGGTTGAGAACCGCAGTCTGCGCATCAGCACCGACCAGGACAGTGGCGCTGTCTTCCTGAGTGGTGTCTTTGACTCCGAGAGTGGCGCCGTGATTCGCACCGTGCTGGAGCCGCTTGCGCGGCGCGCTGGCTCCGATGACAAGCGGCCTTACGACCGGCGCATGGCGGATGCCCTGGTTGACGTTGCCTGGCACCATCTCGACAACGGGCTGGTGCCGCAGAACGGCAGCCAGCGCACGCACCTCCAGGTGACCACCTCGCTCGAGACCCTACTCGGCCTCAATGGCGCTCCGGCGGCAGAGCTCGAGTTCTCGCTTCCGATCTCGGCCAAGGCGGTTGAGCGCCTGGCTTGCGACTGCTCGGTCACCCGGATCCTGCTCGGCTCCACCTCGATGGTTATCGACGTCGGGCGCGCCAAGCGCGTGATCTCTGGACCGGCGCGCAAGGCGCTCAACGTTCGCGACCGGGGCTGCACCTGGCCGGGTTGCGACCGGCCGGCGACATGGACTTCAGGACATCACTTGAAGCACTGGATCCACGGCGGGACGAATGAACCGCACAACCTCACCCTGCTCTGCTACCGGCATCACTGGATGGTGCATGAAGGCGGATGGCAGATTCTGCGTGGTGATGGCGGACGCATGGTGACGATCCCGCCGACGGTTACCTTTGGACCTTCGCCGCGGGGCCCGGACTAACGAAGCTGGCCTAGGCCTCGATTGTCCTTAGGTAGCGCTCCGGTGTCTTCTCGAACTCCACCTGGCAGCCGGCTGAGCAGAACCAGAACGTCGTTCCGTCGAACTCTGACTTGTGGGTCGCCGTCAGCGGGTCGACCGT
The DNA here is from genome assembly GCA_036512415.1 of Candidatus Dormiibacterota bacterium. Classification (GTDB taxonomy): domain Bacteria; phylum Chloroflexota; class Dormibacteria; order Dormibacterales; family Dormibacteraceae; genus Palsa-872. The sequence goes on from DATCAV010000059.1 coordinate 2,089, forward strand.
CATGCCGCACACCGGGTCGGTGGCGAACACGACGTGCGGCGCCTCGTGCACCGGCTGTTTCGTACCTCTCTTCTGCCGCGCCGCCACGACCTCTGCCAGCGCCAGCAAAGCGATCTGCTCCTGCGTGACGCCGCGCACCTTGCCCGCGGGCGTGCGCAACCGTTCGAGCGTGTGCTCGTCGAGGCCTCGCGCCAACAGCTCCGCGCGCACGGCCGCCGCGCGCCGCGTGCTGGCGATCAAGCTGACGTCGAGGTTCGGATGCGCCAGCGCCGCTTCGGCCGCGTCCTCGTCGTAATGGCCCATCGTCGCCACCACAGCCCACGCGTCGGTTGCCGGCACCGACAAGTTGGCCAGGCCGGTATGGCTCACGGTCCGGCTGCGGAAGCCCGTGAGCTCACCCAGCTTCGCCAGCGTCTCCGCCACCGGCGTTTCGCCGAACACGAGCAGCAGTGGGCGCGGCAATCGCGGCTCTATGAAGATGTCGAGCGAACCGCCGCTCGGACATGTCGTGGCGACCATGAGCTCGCCGCGCTTGCGGGTCTGCCTGACCTCTTCCGCAGCCACGATTTTGACGAGCTGGGGAATGCCCTCGGCCAGCGCGCGCAGCGCCTCGCGCCGCACGACGGGCTCGGAGCAGCTTCCGCCGATCCAACCGCGCAAACGGCCGTCGGCGGTGATGACCGCTTTGTCCCCGGGGCGCGCCGAGGTAGGCGGCTCGACGCGCACCACAGTCGCCAGCGCGCATGGCGTGCCGTCGGCGGCGTACTCACGCAACAGCTCCAGTACGTCGTCGCCTATTCCGTCACTCCCTTCGAGCGCAATGCCGCCCACACCTTGTCCGACGTGACAGGCATGTCGATGTTGGTGATGCCGTACGGCGAAAGCGCATCGATCACAGCATTAACGTACGCGGCCGGAGATCCGACAGTTGCCGACTCCCCGACGCCCTTGGCCCCGAGCGGGTGGTGTGGCGATGGCGTGACTGTTTGGCCGATCTCGAACTTAGGCGTCTCCATCGATCCGGGGATCAGGTAGTCCATCAAGTTGGAGCCAATGCAGTTGCCTTCCGCGTCGAAGGTGATGAGCTCCATGAAAGCGATTCCATAGCCCTCGGTGAGGCCGCCCTGGATCTGGCCCTCGACGATCATCGGGTTGATCCGGACGCCGCAGTCGTCGACCGCCACCATCTTCAGCACGTCCCAGACCCCGGTGGACGGGTCGACCTCGACAGTGACGATGTAGCAAGCGAACGGCCAGGTCAGGTTAGGCGGGTCGTAGAACGCGGTGTTCTCCAGGCCCGGCTCCATGCCGTCCGGCATGTTGCTGTACGCGGCCATCGCGCACTCCTGGATGGTCACGCCGCGGTCGGGCGCGCTGCGGATGTAGAACCGGCCAAGTTCCCACTCGATGTCCTCCTCGGACACCTCGAGGAGATGGGCGGCCAGCTTGCGGGCCTTGGCCCGGATCTTGCGCGACACCATCGCGACAGCAGCGCCCGCCACCGGCGTACTGCGGGAGGCGTAGGTGCCCATCCCGAACGGCGCGGTGTCGGTGTCGCCCTCCTCGACGACGATGTCCTCGGCCGGGATGCCGAGCTCGTGGCACACGATCTGGGCCCAGGTGGTCTCGTGGCCCTGGCCCTGGCCCCGGGCCCCGGTGCGGACGATGGCCTTGCCGGTCATGTGCACCTTGAGCTCGGCGGAGTCGAACATCTTGATGCCGAGGATGTCGTATTCGCGGCTGTTGCCCGCGCCGAGCGGCTCGGTCATGGTGGAGATGCCGAGGCCGAGGAGCCGGCCCCGGGCCCGCGCCTCCTCCTGCTTCTGGCGGAAGTCCTCGTAGCCGATGGCTCGCAGCCCTACGTCCAGGCACTTGCCGTACTGGCCCGAGTCGGTCAGGAAACCGAACGGGGTGCGGTGCGGGAAGTCGTCGTCGCGGACGAAGTTCATCCGCCGGAACGCGGCCTGGTCCAGGCCCAGGTCCTGGGCGGCGGCCTGCATCATGCGTTCCTGGAAG
>DATCAV010000060.1:0-12164 GCA_036512415.1 Candidatus Dormiibacterota bacterium
CAGGTAGATCTCGCGCTGGATATCCAGCGCGGTCTCGCAGTAGACCAGGGGCACCTTGAAGCCCTTGATGTCCATGCCGATGATCTGCGCTGCCGCCTTGCGAGCTTCGTCGGGCGTTTTTACGAGCTTGATGCCGCCGGCCTTGCCGCGGCCGCCAACCGGAACCTGGGCTTTGACCGCGACCGGCCCAAGCTCGGCGCAGGCCTGCGCGGCCTCGTCAGGAGTGCGGGCGACTTTCCCAGGCGGGATGGGGATGCCCAGCGACGCGAGCACCTCCTTTGCCTGGTACTCGAGAAGCTTCACGACTCCCGTCCAAGCATCTTTGGAAGTCTAGGGCGTCCGGTAACCCGGCCTCACAGAGGGATGTTGCCGTGCCAGCGCGGGTTGCGGCGGCGCTCCTTGCGCAGCGCCATCTTCAGCGCGCGGATGAGCTCGCCGCGCGTGCGGCCCGGCTCGATGACGTCGTCGATGTATCCGCGTTCCGCCGCGATGTATGGATTGGCAAACCGCTCGGTGTAGTCGGCGACGAGCCCGCGCCGGTGCGCCACCGGGTCGGCGGCCGCGGCCAGCTCTCGGTGGAAGACGATGTTCACGGCGCCCTCCGGCCCCATCACGGCGATCTCGGCGGTCGGCCAGGCAACGTTGAAATCCGCGCGGATGTGCTTGGAACACATGACGCAATAGGCGCCGCCGTATGCCTTGCGCGTGATCACGGTGAGCTTGGGCACGGTCGCCTCGCTGTACGCGTAGAGGAGCTTGGCGCCGTGCCTGATGATGCCGCCGTACTCCTGCGCGGTGCCGGGCAGGAACCCCGGTACGTCGACGAACGTGACGAGCGGGATGTTGAACGCGTCGCAGAAGCGCACGAACCGGGCCGCTTTCACGGATGCGTTGATGTCCAGCGCGCCCGCCATGACCTTGGGTTGGTTGGCGACCACGCCGACCGAGTGGCCGTCCAGGTGGGCGAAGCCCACAACGATGTTCATAGCGAAGTACGGCTGGACCTCGAAGAACTCGCCATGGTCGACGACCATGCCGATGACATCCTTGATGTCGTAGGGCTCTTTCGGGTTGTCCGGAATCACAGTGGCCAGACCGGGCGCGGCGCGCTCCGGGTCGTCGGTGGCAGGCACAGTCGGCGCCTGCTCGTCGCAGTTCTGCGGGATGTACTTGAACATTCGCCGCACCTGGGCGAAGCATTCGTCCTCGGTTTCGGCGAGAAAGTGCGCGACGCCTGACTTGACGTTGTGGACTTCGGCTCCGCCCAGCGAGTCGAATGTCACCTCCTCACCGGTCGTGACGCGTATCACCTCCGGCCCGGTGATGAACATGTAGCCGACCCCATGGACCATGAACGTGAAATCCGTCATGGCGGGTGAGTAGACGGCGCCTCCGGTGCAAGGGCCGAGGATCAGGCTCAGCTGCGGGATCAGCCCGCTCGACTCGACATTGCGCCAGAAGATCTCGGCATAGCCCGCCAGCGAGACCACGCCTTCCTGGATGCGCGCGCCGCCCGAGTCGTTGATGCCGATGATCGGGATCCGGTTGCGAAGCGCGAGGTCCATCACCTTGATCACCTTCTCCGCGAAGACCTCACCGAGGGACCCGCCGAACACCGAAGCGTCGTGGCTGAAGAGCATCACGTCGCGGCCGTCGATCTTTCCCATTCCGGTGACGACACCATCTCCAGGAACGCGCTTCGCCTCCATGCCTGAGTCTTGCGCCCGATGCGTGGCGAAGATGTCGAGCTCCTCGAAAGAGTTGCGGTCGACCAGACGCGCTATGCGCTCACGCGCGGTCAGCTTGCCTTTCGCGTGCTGCCGGTTGAACGCCTCGGCATCGCCGTGTCCGGCTTCGTACTTGCGCTGCCGCAGCTGGTTGAGCGGATCGACCTTCCTGGCTTTGGGTTCGGTCACTGGTCGACCAACCAGTCCATGGCCGCGTTCCCGTCCTCATAGGCGCTCATCGGGACCACAAAAATCATGCCGCCGTCTCCTCTTTCTTCAGGTGACCTGTGACGGTTGGTATTCGCCGAACACACCTCGAAGCACGTTGCAACACTCGCCGATCGTGATGTAGTCGGCCAACGCTGCCTTGAGTGGTGGCAGCAAGTTCTCCGTGCCTCGGGCTGCTTTTTCAATGGCTTTCTGATGACGTTCCAGCGTCCCCTTGGGTCGCCCGGCGCGAAGGCGCTCGAGCGCGCGGGCCTGCGCCGCCTGGTGGCGCGGGCTGATCTTCATGATCTCCACCGCGTCGGAGTCCGAGCTCTCGAAACGGTTGACGCCCACCACCACCCGCTCGCCTGATTCGATCCTCTTCTGCAGCCGGTAGGCACTCTCGGCGATGCGCCGCTGAGTCCACCCTGATTCGATGCAGGCCACCGCGCCGCCGCCCTCGTCCATCTCGGCCATGATCGCCAGCGCCTCCTCTTCCACCTTGTCGGTGAGGCTCTCCACGTAATAGGAGCCGCCGAGCGGGTCGGCCACCAGCGGTACCGCGGTCTCGTAGCCGATGACCTGCTGCGTTCTGAGCGCCACCTCGGCCGCACCCTGTGATGGCAGGCCGAGGGCCTCGTCGAACGCGTTGGTGTGTAGCGATTGGGTGCCGCCAAACACCGCGCTCAGCGCTTCGAGTGCCGTCCGAACCACGTTGTTCAGCGGCTGCTGCGCGGTCAAGGTGACGCCGCCGGTCTGCGTGTGGAAACGAAGAGCCTGCGATCGCTGGTCCTTCGCTTTGAAACGGTCCCGCATGATCCGCGCCCAGATGCGCCGGGCGGCGCGAAACTTCGCGACCTCCTCGAAGAAGTCCATGTGCGAGGCGAAGAAGAAGGACAGCCGCGGACCGAAATCGTCAACCGCGAGCCCCGCCTCCTGGGCCGCCTCTACATATGCGATCGCATGGCTGAGCGTGAGGGCGATCTCCTCGGCGGCCGTCGAGCCCGCCTCCCTGATGTGATACCCGGAGATCGAGATCGTGTTCCAGCTGGGAAGGTTCGCCTGGCAGTACGCGAAGAGGTCGGTCACCAGCCTCATCGACGGCTTGGGCGGAAAGATGTAGGTGCCGCGCGCCGCGTACTCCTTAAGGATGTCGTTCTGCACGGTCCCCGTGATCTTTTCGGGCGGGCACCGCTGCTTCTCGGCGACGAGCTGGTACAGGAGCAGCAACATCGTCGCCGTGGCGTTGATGGTCATAGAGGTCGAGACCTTGTCGAGCGGAATTCCATCGAGGAGCGTCTCCATGTCCTCGAGGGAGTCGATGGCGACCCCCACCTTTCCCACCTCGCCATTCGCCATCGGGTCGTCCGAGTCGTATCCGATCTGCGTCGGCAGGTCGAAGGCGACGGACAGCCCCGTCTGGCCCCGCTTCAGCAGGAACTTGTAGCGCTTGTTGGACTCCGCGGCGGTGCCGAACCCGGCGTACTGCCGCATGGTCCATAGCCGCCCGCGGTACATGTCTTTGTGGATTCCCCGCGTGAACGGAAACGTTCCTGGCAACGGCTCCTCGGCCTGGCGATCTTCGGCCGAGTAAACGGGCTTTAGCGGAAGCCCACTGTCATTTAGAAGGGGGGACTCCCCCCTATCGCGAGGGCCGGGCAAAGCCCTTCCCCCGTCGCTACCCCCCTGGACGACCTCGGTCATGTCTCGACGAACTCGGTCAGGACACCGCCAAGGCTCTTGGGATGGACGAAGGCGATGAGCGAGCCATGCATACCCATTCGCGGCTCGGCGTCGATGAGCTCCAGGCCGGCGGCTCGCGCATCTGCCAGCGCCTTCCCGATATCGGTAACGCCATAGGCCACGTGATGCAGCCCCGGTCCACGCTTCGCCAGGAACTTGCCGACCGAAGAATCCGGCCGGGTTGCGCTCATCAGCTCGACCTCGCCGTCGCCGGTGCGCAAGAACGCGGCCTCGAGGCCCTCTTTCTCGTTGACCTGGCGGTGAACGAGCTCCGCACCAAGCGCGGCTCGGTAGAGACGAATTGATTCCTCGAGGTCGGCGACCGCAACGCCGACGTGGTGGATCCGGGTCAGCACGTCACTGGACTGAGAAGATCCGCGTCACCGCGTTCAGCGTCATCACGTTGGTCAGCAGGCCGTCGATCTTGAGCTTGCCGCTGAGCAGCTTGGCCGCCACGCCGCGGCCAACCTCGTCGTAGTAGATCGGCAAACCGAATAGGCCTATCTTCAAGTTGCTCAGGCTCATCACGGTCTCCGCGTCTGTGCGGATGGTGAGCGTTCGGTTTGGCTCGAGACCGTTGTGGACTGTCAGCCATCCGCCTCTGCCCTTAAAATCCAGGGTGACGCCCTCGTCGATGTCATTGACCCAGATCCCAACGCGTGCGATGAGCGTTGTGAAGTCCTTCCGTTTCTCGATACGGCTCTCGACGTTGGCCTTGATCAAACCTCCCAGCATCGAGGCGAAGGCGCTGGGCTCGTCATCGGCGTAGTCGACGAGCCCCTCCTTCTTGGGCTCCGATTTCACCTTGTCGTTTCGTCGGGCCATTCGACCGGGATCCGAGTCGTGCACTCGGTCATCTCCTGCGACGCTTTCGTGTAGCGAACGATCGTGGGGAGATCTCCTTTTAACTTAAGCTTGCCCTGGAGCATGCCTTTCGTGGCGTCGAGCTCTTTTGTGGCCACCTGCTTCCAACGTGAGTAAGGGGCCGTGATCACGAAATCGCATTTCTGCGCATCGGTTGCCGGACCGACTTTGACGTCGCGCGCCTCGCCGTCGAACAGGTCCATGACGATTCCTCTTGCCTCGGCAAAATGCTTGTCGGGCTCGGCTTCCACCACGAGGCCCACCGTCCATTTCCAGCCCTTGCCGGCGGCCTTGTACGCAGCGGATTTGTTGACCTCGTCCTTGAAAGCGTCAGCCCACTCGGCCGTGAAAGCCTTGACCGTCATGTCTTCCTCCTAGTAACCCCGGAACGCGTTGTTTGAGAGGCTACGCTACACCGGCCCACAGCGATCGCCCACGGACACCTGGCCTGGGCGGACGACACGACAGTAGACGCCCATACAAGTGTCGGAGGTCTGGGTCAAAACCCGAAGCAGTGCCGGAGTCGCCTCAGTGCTGTCGGGGTCCAGCGTGATGACCACGCACCGTTCGCAGCGCTTGACCACTTCGAGCTCGGCTGAGCCGGCCTGAAGACGGCGGCCGACCCATCGCAACTCCTCCTCGTGTTCCAGGCCATCGATGTAGAGGTTGGCGCGGAAGCGGCGATGGTCGACCGCCACGCCGGCTGCAAGGGCGAACGCGGCTATGGTCGCGAGATTCACGACCAGCACGGGCGAGTCGTCGAAATTGGCCCCGGCGAGATCGCGGAGGGTCAACGGCCGCCCGCTCTCGCGCCCGACATCCCACACCAGCGCATCGTCAAGGCGTCGAGTCTGGCCACCAGGGAGGACCACCTCGACATCGCCGCCTTTCAATCGGGCGCGGTACAACATGAGGCGCTTGTCCTCGGTGCCGGTCAGAAGCTTCCCAGCGCGGTTCGCGGTGCCGTCGACAAGCGCCCAGCGACGGTCGCCCTCAAAGCCCGTGTCGGTCAGCGCCGCGGAATCCAGGGTCTCGCCGGCCATCGACTTGACCGGATAGCGCCAGATCTGGGTGACAGTCCCAACCATCGAATGAAAGAGTACCGGCCGGCTATAGGATCACCTCGTGAAGGCAAACGGCTCCCCTTTCTACGAGCCCTTGTCCGCACGGGACGCCTGGTTTCTCTATGCCGAGCGGCCGTCGACTCCGCTCGACCTGGGCACCGTGTACGTGTTTGAGGGCGGTTCGCGTGTACCCGGTGGGCGCGGGGCCCTCGGGATCGAACAGACGATCAGGGAACGCATTCACCTTGTCCCCCGCTACCGCCAGCGCATCCAGCGGACGCCGATGAACATCGCACACCCGGTGTGGGTCGACGATCCCCATTTCGACCTCGGCGCGCATGTGCGCAGAGAGGTGCTGCCGCCACCCGGAGACGGCGCCGCCCTGCGCAAGCTGGTGATGCGAATCCTGTCGCGGCCGCTCGACATGCGCCGGCCTTTGTGGGAGGTGACGATCGTGACCGGTCTCCGCAACGATCGGGTCGTCATCGTGAACCGCGCCCACCACGCCATGGTCGACGGAGTCTCATCAGTCGACATCCTGACCCTCCTTCTCGACATGACGGAGGAGATCTACACGCCTGAGCCACCCGAGTCGGAATGGGAACCACGCCCGGCACCGACCCCATGGCAGCTCATAAGACCGGTGTTGTGGAACGTGGGCCCTCAGCGCAAAGACGAGAGGTCCATGGTTCCGGCGGTCTGGAGTACAACGCGGATCCCGTGGAAGAGTCTTTTTTCGCTGAGCGGCAAGATGATCAGCCCCCGACCCGATCTCTTCTTCAACCAAAGGATCGGAACCCAGCGGAGCGGACGCGGCCTGAAGATACCCCTATCGGCATTCAAAGCGCTCAAGCAACAATTCGGCTGCACGGTGAACGACGCGGTGCTGGCCGTGGTGTCGGACGGATTGCACAGATGGTTCAAGGCGCGTGGCGAGCGTGTGCCCGAGAAAGTGCGCGTGTTCTGTCCCGTAAGCGTCAGGGGGGATGGGCCGGGACGGATTGGAAACCAGATAAGCGGAATGGTGCTCGAGCTGCCGACCGGCGACCTCACGATCGAGCAGCGATTGCGACAGATCAAGGTCACGACTGGGGATCTCAAACGGACGCGGCAAGCGGTGGCCGCAGACAAGCTTGCAGGCCTTGCCGACTGGGCCCCGGCGTCGCTCCTGGTGCTGGCGGGACGCCTGATGTCCAACCCGCAGGGCGGCGCCAACATCAATGTCACCAACGTACCCGGGCCGCAGTTTCCCCTTTATTCGGGTGGGGCTCAACTCCTCGAGGTGTGGCCGTTCGCTCCCCTCTACCCTTCGATGGGGCTGGGCATCGCCATCGTTTCATACAACGGCGAGGCTTACTTCGGCCTTACGGCTGATCCAGGCATCGTCCCGGATGTTGAGCAATTCACCGCGATGCTCCGGGAAGCTGCCGACGAATGCGCGGCGCTGGCGGCCGGGTCTAGCTTTCCAAAGTAAAACGAATCGTGTTCTGGCCGACCGCGATGAGGTCGCCGTGGGCGAGTTGCCTTTCGATGACCGGTTCGCCGTTGACGAGCGTGCCGTTGGTGCTGCCCAGGTCGCTGATCCAGAACGCGCCGCTGCGAACCTCGATCCGCCCATGACGGCCTGACGTGGCGGCGTCGCCGACGACCACGTCGTTGTCAGGGGCTCGACCGAACGTGACCGTCTGGTTGGGCAGCGCAACGATCCGGCCGGCGAATGGGCCTGACTCGAAAGTCAGCTTGGCCGGAAAGCCGCCGCCTGATGCGATCACCTCAGGCGGCACTGCCTGCAGCGAAACTGTTCGCTTCGATTCAGGCGCGGCGTCCGACGGCTGCCACGCCGGGATGATCGAAGTGGCTTCCTCGCCAAATTCGGATTGGGACGCAGGCGCGCCATTGCTCGGCGATTCCGCGCCAGTGCCGTGCGGCCACGCGACGATCGTCTGGGCCACCGGATCCTGGGTCTGAGCGGGCGCGGATGCCACAACCTCCGCCTCCTGAGGCTCGGGTTGCGGCGCCACCGGGGCGGGCTCCGGTGCGACGGGGGCGGGCTCGGCAGCCGCGACGGGCTCGGCGGCCGGGAACACAGGCTCAGGCTCCGGAAAGACCGGTGCGAGCTCTTCGACCGGCGGCGGCACGGTTGCCTTCCACTCGTCGACGGGGGCGGACGGCGCCGGAACGGCCTGCTGCCACAGGTCGGCGACAGTGGGCACGGTCTGTAGCTCAGGCTCGACCTCTGGCTCAGCCGCCGCCACGGGCGCGCCCGCCTCGGACATGACGGGCGCGGCAGATTCAACTACAGGTTCGCCCGCGGCGACCGGTTCGGGAGCCGGCTCGACCTGTTCCGCTTGGGCTTCCACCTCAGCATCGGCAGCCGCAGCCACCGCCTCCTCCGACTCGACAACCCGGGATTCGTCGGCGGCCGGCACGGAAGGCGCAGTCGTCAAAAGCTCCAGGGTGTCAAGGCTCCGGGTGGCGAGGACCTGCGTGTCGGCTTCAGTAGCGACCGGCTGGGGCGCGGCTTCGACAGATTGGGCCGCCACTTCGACCGCCGGAGCGGACGCTTCGGCAGGCTCGGCCACCGTCTGCGCAGCCTCGACCGGAGCTTCCATCGGCCGGTCGGCGGCCGCAGTGCCCAGGAATCGCTCAAACCAGCCAGCGATCCGCCGCAGGCGTTCCACCCGGCGATCCGGCCGGCCGCTTCGAGAGAGGTCGTGCGACTCCTCGGGGAAGCGCACTAGCTCGACGGTCTTGCCAAGTAGCCGCATCGCGCCAAACATCTCTTCCGACTGGGAGATGGCGCAGCGAAGGTCCATCTCGCCGCAGGTCAGGAGCAGTGGCGTCTTGATGTTCTGGACGTTGCGAATCGGCGAACGCCGCCATAGCTCGTCGAGGTCGGGCCACGGCGGCGGGCCCAGCTCGAGCGAGCCCCAGATGACTATGTCGTGCTGCGCGTACTCGCTGACCAGGTTGGATATCGAGCGCATGGAGACAGCTGCCGCAAAGCGATCGGTCTGGCCGATCGCCCAGTTCGTCATGTAGCCGCCATAAGATCCGCCGCCGATGCCCATGCGGCTGGTGTCCACGGCGCCTGAACGTTCGATCAGCTGGTCGACCGCAGTCATGAGGTCGACGAAGTCCTTGCCGCCCCAGTCCCGAACCACCTCGCCCCTGAAGCGCTCGCCGTATCCGTCAGAGCCGCGAGGATTCACATAAAGCACCAGGTAGCCCATGCCGGCAAGCACCTGCAGCTCGTGGAAGAAAGCCCATCCGTATTGCCCGTGAGGTCCTCCGTGGACCTCCAGGACCAGCGGATGCAGACGGCCCGGATCGAAGTTCTCCGGCTTGAGGAGCCATCCCTCGATCCCCCATCCATCAGGCGCTGTGAACTGGTGGCGCTCCGGTTGCGCGACGTAGCGCTCACGAAGCCACGGATTGAGGTCGGTCAGCCGGGCCTCAGCGCCATTGGCGACGATGTGAAGCTCCCCAGGGTTGCTCGGGTCGGATGCGCAGAACGCAAAGATCCCTGCGGCCACGTCGAAGTCGAAGATTCGTCGCGCACCGCCCGCCTCCGGCCACACGTTGCCGTCGAGGTCGCAGGAGTAAAGGGCGGTGACGCCGGGCCCGCTGGAGAGAAAGTAAAGGCGATTGCCATCTTTGGACCAGCGGACGCGGACGCCGTGGCCCCCGCGCATGTCGGTGATGAGGCTGTCGCCTACCGATTGGTCGAGCGAGAGCGTCAGGCAGCGTGGGACGCCGCCGGTCGAAGGCACCATCCACAGCCTCTCGATGAGGCCTGCGGCCAGACCGTTTGGAGCCACAAACGCGATGGCATCGCCGCGAGGCGACCACGATGGCGAGCTCAGGTACATCCCGCCCGCGATTTTGGTTCGCTCGCCGGCCAGGTCGACCACGTAGAGGTCGAGCTCGCGCTGCAGGTCCGAGTTTGGGTCCGCGTTGCCGGTGACTGCAAGCCTGGCACTGTCCGGCGACCAGTCAAAACCTGTGACGTCCCACACGCCGCTCGTGAGCTGCTTCGCCTCGCCGCCCTCTGCGGGCACCACAAATAGATGGTGGTTGCGCCCGTCGACGAAGCCCTGACCGTCGTGTTTGTAGTCGAGGCGGCGAGCGATCCTGACCACTGGCGATCGCCTTACCTGTTCCTTGCTGTCCGGCGGCCTTGGGTCGTCCACGATCGAGCCAGGATCCGACAACACCACGCCGATGAACGCGACGTTCTTGCCGTCCGGCGACCACGCCGGGCTTGAAGCTCCCTCCGGCAGCGAGGTGAGCTGCATGGCTTCGCCGCCGGTCGCGACGTCGAGCACGAAAACCTGGTCCGCGGCGCCACGACGGCTGACGAAAGCGATCCTCCTGCCGTCGGGTGACCACTCAGGGGAGTGATCGCGGCGCGCTGCACCTGTCGCGTCGACCGGCTCCTGGTCGAGCAGGCGCCTGATCACGATCCGGCTCCTGGTCTGGCGCGACTCGGCGTCAGGCCAGCTCAGCTGGTAGGCAACACGCTCGCCATCTGGGCTGAGACGGACGTGGTCGATCCAGCGGAAGCGGTACAGATCATCAGCGCCAATCGGTGCGGGCACGGCGTCAATCGATTGTATTGCCCCTGACCACTTACCGGCCCCCCAGTCGAGTTCGTGATCGGCGTCGAAGTATCCCCAGATGGTAAACCAGTCGAGATGAACCTCCGGACCAGCGGCCGCCAGGCAGCGCTTCGCGGCTTCGGCTGGGGAGTGCTCGCCGGCGTGGTGCTCGTGACCCTGATGTACCTGGCGAACCTCCTCCTGGGATTGAAGCCGCTGCCACAGCTACTCAGCCAGCCTCTTCTGAAAGTCATGCCGGGATTCGTTTTCGGACTCCTCATCGACACGCTCCAGCACGCCGGCAAGGTCGTAGAGGAGCTTGGGCTGATCATCGCGATGGTGGTGGGCCTGGGCGTGCTGGGCGCAACCTGGGGCTGGACGAGCCGCATCTGGCATTCGCAACATTCGGCTCTTGCCTTTGCCGCGATCGGCTGGGTCGTGGTCGTCGCGATCCTGTTGCCGATCTCGGGTATCGGCTTTCTCGGGCTCGCGGATGGTCTGACCACGCCGTTGATCTGGGCAGCGCTGTTCGCAATTTATGGGGTGGTGCTTCAGCTGGGGGCGGATCCGGCCGGCCCCGACGCAGCCACCGACCTCGGGCGCAGGCGCCTGCTTGGCGTGCTGCCGGTGACGATCGGCGTGCTCAGCCTTGGCGTGCTGGCGTTCCGCCTCGTCCCAGGCTGGTACAACGCGATCTTCAATGCTCCGGGGTCGGGCGTGGCCGGAATCTCGCCGGAGATCACACCGGTCCAGGACTTCTACGTCGTTTCTAAGAACTTCGTCGATCCCTCAATCTCGGCCGGGGGCTGGCGCCTGCGCGTCGGCGGCATGGTCGACAAACCATTGGCGCTGTCCCTTTCAGACCTTCAGGATCTGACCAAAGCCACCGAGTACGTGACCCTGGAATGCATCAGCAACCCTGTCGGGGGGGCGCAGATGAGCACCGGCGAATTCATTGGCGTGAGCCTGCGCGACCTGCTCGCCATGGCCGGCCCGCAGGCCGCCGGGACGTGGGTCGCATTCAAGGCCCGCGACGGCTATGCGGAGAGCTTGCCCATGAGCCTCGTCCAGGGCGCGCCCGAGATCGTCGTCGCGTACGAGCTGGACGGCGCGCCGCTGCCCGAGGCGCATGGCTTTCCGGCTCGCATGCTGATCCCGGGGCACTATGGAATGAAGGGGCCGAAATGGCTCGATTCGATCAACGTCGTCGACCATGAAAGCGGCGGTTACTGGGAGCAGCAGGGTTGGGACCACAACGCAGTGGTCAAGACGACAGCCCGCTTTGACGAGCCGCGCGAAGGAGACATCGCCAGAGTGGGACCGGTATTGCTCGCCGGTGTGGCGTTCGCAGGCAGTCGCGGCATCGCCACGGTGGAGTACAGCACAGATGCTGGCCAGACCTGGACCGAAGCGCCCTTCAAGGCGCCGCTGTCGCCGTTGACCTGGGTGATCTGGCAGGCCGAATGGACTCCTGCTTCTGAAGGCGCTTACGAGCTGCGGGTGAGGGCCACCGACAAGGACGGTGCCATGCAAAGCTCCGCGATCGCGGCCAGCTACCCCAACGGCGCCAGCGGGTACCACACGGTGCGCATCGCAGTTGCTAAAGCTTGATGCCGAGTGGAGCTTAAGGCCGGATTTCTCCGGCCGTCACCCAATCGCGCCTCCCATCGTCGCTAGGAGCGGTGGGGGGTTCCTCTGGGGCCCCCGCGACGCAGTCGCGGGAGAGCCTCTTCCCCGCGCCTTTACTTCATTGTCCAGAGGGCTTTCAGACTGTCCCAGCCCATCTTGAACATCCCCTCTTTGCGCACCATCTTCAAGATGTTCGATTGCTTCTGCCACTTCGAAACGCCGTCCACCCTGAAGAACTCGTCCAGCGCCTGGTCCGCGACCTTCGGGTACTTGCTGAGCATCTGCGGGTTGTGCTCGAGCAGAGGAACGGCCCCGTCGTACTTGCGCAT
>DATCAV010000061.1:0-5759 GCA_036512415.1 Candidatus Dormiibacterota bacterium
CGGCGGGCGATCCACGGTTCCAGCCTCGCCGCTGCTTGCGCGCTCACAATTGATCCTGCCCCCGTAGCCCAATGGCAGAGGCAGCCGGCTTAAACCCGGTCCAGCGCGGGTTCGACCCCCGCCGGGGGTACTCCGGGGCACCTACAATCGTTTCACTGTGCGTACGCGCGACGAAGAAGACCCGGACGACGAACCCGACGAACCCGACGAACCGTCGGATGGCGCGGCGGCAACCACCCACATTCCTTCCGTGGGCATACCCGCCCGCGAATGGGAGTACTCGACCGAGGTTCTGACCCTGGCCCAGGTGGCAGACGGAACGACCCTGGTCAAGGTGCTGCAGGCCTCGGCGGCGGAGGGCTGGGAGCTGGCCGACGTGATCGACGGAGGGGAGAAACGGGTCCTCCTGATGAGGCGCTCGAAGCGCTCGGGGCACGAGTCGCGCAGGGTTGGATTCGCACCTCCGGCGCACAACTGACCTCACTCCCCGGACGGCGCAGGCACCGCATCCTGGGCTGTCGGTGAAGAGCGGTTAGCGCTCCGGAGGTGCCGAGCTGGCAGGAGTCGAAGGCTTAGAGGCGGAACCTCACGCTATCTTCGGTCCGGTCGCGGCTGATCTCGAGACCATCGAGGCCGGCCTTCGCCGCCTGATCGAGAACGACCCCGACGTGGTGTCGGAGCCGATGGCGGACCTGTTCGCCGCAGGGGGCAAGCGCATCCGCCCCGCGCTGGTCCTTCTGGCCGCAAGGTGCGGTGCGTACGACCTCGAGAAGTTGACCCCGGCGGCCATGGCCGTCGAGCTCGTCCATGCCGCGACCCTCGTCCACGACGACGTGATCGACAGGGCGCAGGTGAGGCGTGGCCGCCCCACGGTCGCGGCGACGCTCGGCGACGAGGCCGCGATCGTGGTCGGGGACTTCTATTTCGCCAAGGCCTACGAGCAGGCCGCGTTCACTGAATCGCCGGAGGCGGTGGCCATACTCGCGCGCGCGGTGATGGACATTTGCGCCGGCGAGGTGAGGCAGCAGGCGATCAGGCATCGATATGACACGGAGGTCGATGAATACATGCGACGCATAGAGGCCAAGACCGCGACGCTGCTGGCCGCATGCTGCGATGTCGGCGCCCTCCTGGGCGGCCTCGATGCCGGCAAGCGTTCGGCCATCCGTGCGTATGGGCGTCTTTTGGGTCTTGCCTTTCAAATCGCTGACGACGTTCTCGATTACGAAAGCAGCGAGGACGAGATAGGCAAGCCGATCGGCCACGACATTGCCGAGGGATTCGCGACCCTTCCTTTAATGATGGCTCTCGACGATCGCAACGTTGCCGGCAAGCTGAAGAAGCTGCTCCAATCGCACCGCGAGCTGACTGGGCAGGAGGCGCACGAGGTGGTCGAGCTGGTACGCACGAGCCACGGGCCCGAACGAGCCCTCGAGCGGGCACGCGAGCTGGCCTCCGAAGCGCGGCGGCAGCTCGAGACATTGGGTGCCGGCGAAGCCCAGGTGGCGCTGGCGGCGCTCACCACCTACGTGGTATCTCGAAAGCTCTAACCTGTCTTGGTGCTCCGAGCGTTGGTGGACTCATGAGCAGAGTCAGGTTGGTAGGCATTGGTCCCGGGCATCCTGGCCTGGCAACCGTGCAAGCGGTTGAGGCGATCAAGGACGCTGAAATCATCCGTTGCTGCGATGGTTGCGGTGCTGCGCTCCTCCACCTGGCTTCCGCGCATGCAGACATCGGGCCGCTCGAATCAGCGGAGGAAATAGTGCGTCTCGCACGCACCGGTCGGAAGGTGGCGGTGCTTTTCCCTGGCAACCCTTACGCGTTTTCCAATGGAAGCGACATGGCCGAGAAGCTCGAGCGTGCGGAGATCGATTTCGAAGCAGTCCCCGGGCTCATCGTGGAGCTCGCCGGGCCGGTGATGAGCGGCATTCCCTTGACGATCGAAGGGCAGTCCGCGTCGATCGGCTTCGGGCTTGTCAAGGGCGCCGAGACAGTCGTGCTCCGTCTGGCCTCCGGTTGGTGGGAGTCGGGCATCACCGCGCTGATGGCCGACGGCAGGACGCCTGAGACGCCGGCCGCGCTGATCCTCAACCCTGGCCAGCCGGGGCAGCACCGCGTGAGCGCCCCACTTGGCGAGCTGGCTCGCAAGGCGGCGACGTACGGCCTCAGAGGGGACGCGCTGCTGGTTCTGGGCCCAGGCGTTGAGATGGCGGACCGGCTCGATACGCTGTCGAAGCGCCCGCTCCATGGCCGCCGCATTCTGATCACGCGAGCTCGCCACCAGGTCGATCCTTTCCGCCGCGAGTTGGTCGAGCTCGGCGCGGCAGTCATCGAGATCCCGACCATCGAGATCAGCCCCATGCCCACCGATGAGCGTGTGCAAAGCGCCATCGCCCGCCTGAGCACGACAGCCCTGGTTATCTTCGCGTCGGCGAACGCCGTCGACATCTTTTTCCGGATGCTGCTCGAAACCGGTGGCGATGCGCGAGCGCTGCATGCGTCCAAGCTCTGCGCGATCGGCCAGGAGACCGCCGAATCGCTCGAGGCTCGGGGCCTGCGGCCGGAGCTCGTGACCTCGGAGTACACGGCCGAAGGGCTGGCCAAGGCACTCGAGGGTTGGGAGATGGAAGGCATGCGAGTCCTGGTGCCTCGTGCAGAGGTGGCTCGCGACGCATTACCATCGCTTCTCACCAAAAAAGGTGCCGAGGTCGAGATATTGCCCGTCTACCGTGCGATGTGCCCCGCGGGGGCGAGCGAAGCGTTGCTCCGTCTGTTCAACGCAGAGGGCGTCGACGTGATCACGTTCACGAGCTCGTCCACGGTCGCCAACTTCGTGCGGGCATTTCCTGACGACCGCCTGCCCGCAGTGCTCGGCGATGCGGAAATCGCGTGCATGGGTCCGGTCACCTCGGACACTGCTCGCAAGCTTGGCCTGCAGGTCGGCATCACCGCCCGCGAGTACACGACTCATGGGCTGGTTCAAGCCATTGCCGAGGCGGCGGTAAGGAAGTGAGCAAGGCCAAAGTTCCTGTCCGCCGACCCGTCGCCACACACGCAGACGAGGCGGTCGAGCTGCCGCCGCGATGGCAGGGTCGCCCGTGGAGGCCGCTTCTCATCTCCGGCATCGTCATCGCCGCGGTCGTGGCCTCAGGGCTGGCGATCTCCGACGCACTGAAGGAGCCGAGGCCGGCCGCCCTCGCCAATTGCATCACCTCGACGCAGACCGGCACCTATCACTTCATCGGACCTCAGCCGATCTGCATCTTGCCGAGCCACACGTACCAGGCGACGGTCAACACGACCAAGGGCCCGATCACGATCCAGCTGTATCCCGAGGTCGCCCCGGTGACAGTGAACAACTTCATTGTCCTGGCGCTCGACGGCTACTACAACGGCATGCCGTTCAACACGGAGGACTGGGTGGTCCAGAGCGGAGACCCGACCGGTGATGGCCGTGGAGGTCCTGGCTACACGCTGCCGGATGAACCCAACACCAGTCCGGCCTGGGGACTCGGTGCTGTGGGTATGGCGCGTCCGATCGGCAGCCCGATCAACGGCAGCCAGTTCTTCATCCAGCGTGCCGCGTGGCCGGGGACGGGCCCGACCGCGGTCTACAACCGGTTCGGAACAGTCGTCAAGGGCCTCGCCGCGGCGCAGCTGCTGACCGGGCCGACCGACCGGATCACATCGATCACCATCCAGGTGGGCTGAGGGGCAATTCGACCCAAATCGGCCTGGATCGGGGACTCGAGGGCACCCGGTCTATAATCCACTCGAGATGCCATTCCACTGGTTCTACATCGTCGGCCTGCTCGTCATCGTGCTGATCATCTTCGGCCCGGGCCGGCTGCCCGAGCTTGGCGGCGCTGTCGGCAAGGCGATGCGTGAGTTTCGCAAGGCCACCACGGAGATCACCAACGAGATGACATCGGCCGTCCAGGCGCCGGCGCCGACACCCGCCACGCCGCCACCGCCCGCACAGCCTGCCTCTCAGGAGAGCGCCGGCTCCCCGGGCTCGCAGTCCGAGGCCACACCTCCCAAGATCTGAGCCTCTCGTGGCCCTTCTAGACAGGGTCCTTCAGCGCGGGCGCCGACCCGCGGTCGCCGTCGAAGACGAGCGGATGTCGGTGATCGAGCACCTGGAGGCTTTGCGACGCGCTCTGATCGTCTCGCTCGTCGCCTGGGCGATCACGACGGTGGGATCTTTCTTCATCGCCGGGCAGGTGATCGGCCTTCTGGTGAAGCGGGCCGGCATCGGCCACGCTTACTACTTCGGGCCGACCGGCGGAGTGATCCTGCAGCTGCAGGTCGCCCTGTACATCGGCCTCGTGATCGCGGCTCCTGTGGTGATCCAGCAGATCTGGTGGTTTGTGAGCCCCGGGCTGCACGTTCACGAAAGGCGCTTCATCCTGCCGCTGATCGTCGCCACCATCGTCTTCTTTGCGATCGGCGTCGCGGTCGCGATCTTCGCGCTACCTCTTTATCTCCACGTCCTTAACTCACTCGCACCGCCCAACACCTCTTACTTCGCGGATATCGGCGAGCTCGTGGGGTTCCTACTGGTCATGATCATCGGCTTCGGGATCGTCTTCGAGCTGCCGGTCGTGCTGTTCATGCTTGGGATGATCGGCATCATCAGCTCGAAGTGGCTGTACAAGAACAGGTTATGGTGGTTCCTCGGGCTCGGCCTAGTGGCCAACTTCCTCACTCCGGGCGTTGACCCATTCACGCCAATGATCATGTTCATCCCGCTCTACGTGTTCTTCGAAGGAACTGCATTGATACTCAAACTGATGAAGCGGTGACGGGCCACTCGCGGCCCGACGGGCGCCAACCGGACCAGCTGCGCCCGCTGAAGATCGAGCTCGGCGTCAACGTGCATGCGGAGGGCTCGTGCCTCATCGAGATGGGCCGCACGCGGGTGTGGATCACGGCGAGCGTCGAGGACCGCGTTCCTCCGCACCGGCGGGGCAGCGGCCAGGGCTGGATCACAGCGGAGTACTCGATGCTGCCGCGCTCGACCCACGATCGGGGGACGCGTGAAGCGACCCAGGGTCGCGTCGGCGGCCGCACGCATGAGATCCAGCGGTTGATCGGGCGTTCGCTGCGCGCCGCTGTTGACATGGGCAAGATCGGGGAGAGGACGATCACTCTCGACTGTGACGTGCTGCAGGCCGACGGAGGCACGCGCACCGCGTCCATCACCGGCGCGTTCACCGCTCTGTACATGGCGGTGAAGCGGATGAAGGATGCGCGCATGATCGATCAGATTCCCATCCGCCAGTACCTGGCCGCGGTCAGCTGCGGCATTGTCGAGGGCACGCCGATGCTTGACCTCGATTACACGGAGGACTTCACAGCTTCGACCGACCTCAACTGCGTGATGACCGAGGACGGCAAGCTGGTCGAGCTGCAGGCGACCGCGGAAGGAGCGCCCTACACGCGCGCGGAGCTCGATGCGATGCTCGTGCTCGCTGAGAAGGGCATCAAAGAGCTGATCGTCGGGCAAAAACGCGCGATCGCAACGCTTGGCTGACGCGCGTCGCAAGCTGGTCATCGCGACAGGCAACACAGGCAAGCTGCGCGAGTATCGCGAGCTGCTGGCGGAGACGGGGCTTGAGCTGGTCGCGTTCGACAGCGAGGTCGATGAAGCGGGGGAGACCTACGCGGAGAATGCGAGGTTGAAGGCTGAGACCGCCGCCGAGCGGTCGGGCCTACCCGCGTTAGGCGATGACTCGGGGGTCGAGGTCGAGGCGCTG
>DATCAV010000062.1:0-16626 GCA_036512415.1 Candidatus Dormiibacterota bacterium
ATCACGACCGTCAACGTCATGACCGTCGAGCCCGGCTTCGGCGGCCAGAAGTTCATCGCCTCGAGCCCGGACAAAATACGAAGAGTCAGGGCGATGTCGGCGGACGTAGAGATCGAGGTCGACGGCGGCATCGATGCCAAGACGGCGCCGCTGGTGGTCAAAGCCGGCGCGACGGTGCTGGTCGCGGGCAGCTCGGTGTTCGGCCATAAGCAGGGGATTGGCGCCGGGATCAGAGCCATCAGAAGCGCAGTTGTCTGAACAGAATGATCACAAGCGAGCGGCCGCCGAGAAGGCGCTGGAGCTGGTCCGCGACGGCATGCTGATCGGCCTGGGCAGCGGCTCCACGGCGAACTACTTCACCGAAGGCCTGGGACAGCTGGTCAAGGAAGGCATGAAAGTAAGGGGCGTTCCCACCTCAAGGGCCACGGCCAACCTGGCGGCGGCCAACGGGATCCCGATCGTCACCGAGCTCATCGGCCAGATCGACCTTACCGTCGACGGGGCGGACGAGGTGGACCAGGCGCTGAACCTCGTCAAGGGAAGGGGCGGCGCGCTGTTCCGAGAGAAGCTCGTGGCCGCGGCCTCAAAACGATTCATCGTGGTCATCGACGAATCCAAGGTGGTCAAGAAGCTGGGGGTCGGTGTGCTGCCGGTCGAGGTGTCGGGATTTCTATGGCGGACCACCGCCCACCGCCTGGCGTCGGTGGCGACGAGCCTGACAGTGCGAGGTGGGGAAGAGGCGCCCTACATCACGGACAACGGCAACCTGATCCTCGACCTCACGCTGGCCGAAGGCATCGACAATGCACCGGCCCTAGCAGCTGAGCTGAAGGCGATGGTCGGTGTGGTCGAGCACGGCCTGTTCATCGGCATGACCGACACGTGCATCGTGGCGGGCCCGGACGGCCCGCTGGTGGTGGGAAGACAGTCAGGAGCCGCAGCGAGCCTGTAGGGCAAGTTGGCGGAGCATCGTAGACGTCTTTCGAACTCTTGGCACCTTCAGCGTCCCGGCGACGGTCGATCGTCCCAGGGATTGAGGCAGTCGATGCCACGGCCGGCGACGTCGGCCATGTTTCGAGTGACGAACGTCAGCCCGTGGGTCACGGCGGTCGCGGCCATCAGACCGCCGACGACGCTGATTGGGTCCCCCGCGTTAAGCCTGCCCCATGCCTCGGCGACCGCCGACGTGATCGGGAGGACACGATCGGCGTACTCACGCTGAAGGGTTCCAAGCCAGGCGTCGTACGGCACCGCGCGGACTGGATCGCGGCGTCGCAGCCGCTCGACGCCCTGGCGGATCTCACCGATCACGAGGACGCTGAGGTGAAGATCGGCTCCCCGCACTAAGCCGAACCATGCCTTCACGTTGGTGTCGGGCCGCGGCTTCCGGAGCTCGGACAGAACATTCGTGTCCAGGAGATAGCTCATCAGCGTGGTTGCGGCGAGTCGATCAGTGCGACCGTCCTGGCCGGAGTCCTGTCGCGATCAAGGTCCAGTAGGTCCCAGTTGGGCCCGCTCGCCAAGAAGTCCTTGAAGGCTGCTTCGTCCTTGCTCAGGCGATGGAACTCTTCGGTGGCGATGACGACTGCCACCTCGGCGCCGTGCCGGGTTACCACCTGCGGGCCATCCCGCTGGGCCCGGTTGATCAATTCGCTGAATCGCTGCTTCGCTTCCTGGATCTGCCATCTCATAATGTCTAGACAGTCTAGACCGTTTGCCACGTTCATAACCCGGGTCGCTGGCGTTCGATTTGGCGGACAGGTTGGGATTTGAACCCAAGATAGCCTTGCAGCTATACAGCATTTCCAATGCTGCGCCTTCAACCGGACTCGGCCACCTGTCCGTCGAATGAAGTTTAGGTTGCGAGCAGCCGGATCCGTATCAGGACTCGGCCGCCCACTCCATCGCCTCAGACACCGTCGTGAAGGTCCGTGTTGAAAACGCCTTCATCCCGACCTGACTGAGTATCTGTTCCGAGGCAATCTTGCCCAGCCCGCGCTGGGGCACCACCACCGCAATGCGTGCCAGGCCGGAAGCGACTGCGAGTGGGGTCCAGGTATCGCGAATCCATAGCTGATCTTGTTCGGTGACGCCTTCCAGCCTGCGGTTGTCGCTCATCAGCGAGGCCGCGCCGATGGCTCGAATGGCATCGAGGATTCGCGTCGTACCGGCCCGGAACTCGCCGCTGTTGGCGAAGCCCTTCCACTCTGCATAGACGCAACGGCTCTCACGATCCGCCTGAACTGAGAACCAAGGTTCGTCCGCGAACACGCCGCCCTGCGAGGAGGGACTCACGGCACGCTGACGGTAGCACTGCGCTCACGATCCTGCCGTGGCCGAGCGTGCAGCCAGCCGGACGGCGGGTGTTCAGACCTTGGGGGCGGTGATCACCGGGCTGATGTTGAATGCGTTGAAGCTCATGGTGAGCTTGCCCGAGGTGCTGGCGTAGACGAGCTGGACAGGGTAGCCATCCGTCTCACGGACCCAAATGTCGAACGTGCTGCTGCCCGAGGTTGAGCGAGCGTGCCACACAGCGTCTTTGCCAATGATCTCCTCGCCCACATAGACGGTGGGCGTGGTGGGCGATGCAGTCTCGCGCTTCTGGGCCCACTTGCCCTTGCCGGTGCGGATGAAGAGCCTGGTCCCGATTGCGATCTCCTGGATCTTCAGCACGCCCAGCGAGCTGTAGGTCTGAACGCTGAGATTCATCAGGAGCGCCTCAGTCGGGCGTTGCTGCAGGACGCCGTCCCCGGTGACGGGGAAGTAAGTTCGGTTCTGGATGAGGGTGCCATGCATCTTGAAATGACCGTTGTCCATGAGCGAGTTGGCGAAGGCCATGCCAATTGAGTCGGCGGTGGCGGGACCAGGGGTGGGGGAGGCCTCGACGGCCCCGGCGGCAGGCGTACCGCAAGCGGTGGTCGCAAGGACAACGACGAAGCCGGCTGTCGCCAGAATCCGCCGGTAAACGAAAGGTGTTTTTCTCATTGAATTCCCAGGCACACCGAACCAGCCGCACGTGATCGGCTCTTACCGGAGAACGAGCCAACCGGCGATACCTTGCGCCAAGGGGCCAAAACTCACACTCGATTCACAGCCAGTTTTGAGGTTGGGCTAGAAGGATGGCGCGTATGAACAAGGCCCGTACCCTGCCCTTGGATCGCCGGTGGCCGGCGCGATGCTCGTTGGAATCGCGCTGGGCGCCACAGTCCTGGCGAAGTCGTCATTCGGCCCGGCCAACGTGTCCGCCGCCAGCACGACGCCGAGCCCAGGCTTCAAATCGAACGAGGACCCAACCCACGAGAAGAGCGAGTCGGCCGCCCGAGAGGCAGCCGAGAACGCGGGGACGAAAGTAAGCCCGACCCCGTAACAACCAACCGCTCTTCAACGCCAGTGGCGGCGCCTACTACCCAGGTGTCGCCACTTGCATTTCTGGCGTTACAACGAGCCGAGGACCTAGGCTGGGTCGAATCGGTGCACCGAGCCGTTGTTGTCGATCACGTACAGCTCGCCTGCGTCGTCCTCGCCGAACGATGAGATCAGGTACGGCGTGTCGCGGAGTACCGATCGCCTCCACATTCCGCGGTACTTGACGAGCGTCCACAGCTGGCCCGTGCAGTAGTCGCCGAAGATGTAGAAGCCGGACAGGGCCGGGATCTGAGCTCCTCGGTACACGTAGCCACCGGTCACTGCGCAGACGCCGGCCCCGTGGGGGTACTCTGCGATCGGCTTCGTGTCGCCGGCCCTCGCCGGACCCTGGCGGTAGCGGTGGTTGCCCTCCCAGCTCGGCCAGCCGTAGTCCGCGCCGCCCTTGGCGGCCGCGGGCTGGAAGTCGACCTCTTGGGCTGCATGGCTGGCCTACGATGCTGAGGTGGCGATAGAGGGCGGGCTTGCCGATGAAGTTGCTCGCGGCTATGAGACTCATCAGCGCCGGCTGGTGAAGATGATCGCGCCGCTTGATCAGGCTCAGCTGGATATTGTCGCTGCGCCTCCCCTCATGTCCGTGCGGACGCTGGCGTGCCATATCATTTCCGCACGCGCCGGGTGGATGCACTCCTGGATGGGGGAGGGGTCGCCTGAGTTTGGCGCGATGACCGATTGGGATGAGGATGAGGCGCTGGCCACGCGGCCTGCCGCCGAGATCGTCAGGGGGCTCGAGGAGAGCTTCGCAGTGATCAAGTCGGGGTTGGCGCGGTGGTCGGCGGCTGATCTCACTGAGGAGTTTGTCCGGCCCAGGCCAGACGAGGCCGGAGAGCGGCCCAAGCGTTCTCGCCAGTGGATCATCTGGCACCTTGTCGAGCACGACGTTCATCACGGCGGCGAGATCTCCTTCAGCCTTGGGATGCATGGGGTGCCTGGTTTGGATCTCTAACCCGGCCCTATTAGCCGCGCTGTGCGCGGCCCGGACCTCCCCTCCGGCGGGCTCTGCCGGCCACCTCCCCGGCAAGCGGGGAGGACTGGGCTCATTCAGCCTCGCGGTAGCGCACCCCGCAGAGCGGGAGCTCCCGCCTCTTCCGGCAGAACCTTGCAACCGATCGCGCCGGTGGTGCATCGAATGGTTGAGACATGGTTGGTGTTGTGGTTGAGCAGCGGCCTCAGATGATCGCCCGTGCCGCGTCGGGTGATGCTCACGCTTTTGCGGCTCTCATCGAGCCATTGCTCAATCCTGCTTACCGCTTGGCTGCCGTCATGCTCGCCGACCGTTCCGCGGCTGAGGATTGCGTGCAGGAGGCTTCGATCAAGGCCTGGCGCAAGCTCGGTCAGCTTCGCGGTGACGCCAGTTCGCTGCGCTCCTGGTTTCTTTCGATCGTCGCCAACGAGTGCCGCATGGTCCGCCGCCAGCGCTGGTGGGCGGTGGCGAAGGTGGCCGAGGTCCTGCCCCTTCCTGGTGGGCGGGATCACTTCTCGGAGACCTCGTCCGACCTCAAGACCGCCCTCCTTCGGCTGAGCCCTGACGAGAGGCTACCGCTGGTCCTCTATTTCTATCTCGACCTGCCGCTCGACGAGGTTGCCCGCACCCTGGGCCTCTCGCCCGCGGCCGCCAAGTCCCGCATTTACCGAACAGCTCGCAAGCTGCGCTCGGATCTGACCCTCGAGGAGGTGTTCTGAAGTGACCCGTGAAGATTTCCGCCGCGAGCTCGGCGACGCCGTCGATTCGATCAGCGGGTCGCCCGACCCAGCCCTTCCTGAGCGCGTGCGGGCGGCCCTCGTTCACGCTCCGGAGCAGCGCGGACCGGTGTGGATCGGCGCCCTGGCGGCGGCCGTGATCGCCGTCATCATCGTCGGCGTCCTCCTGGTCGGCAATCCGCTCAATCGCGGGCCGTTGGTCCCCGGGTTGGTTGTGCACCCGACTCCAACTATCTGTTTTCCGACGTGCCCAGGGCCGCTGCCCACTCCCACTCCCGCGCCCAGCGTGTTTCCATTTGTGTGCGAGTCCGGCCCGACGACGTTGACGAACCAGGCCGCGCAGCCGGTAGAGCAGATCGACGCGGTCCGCACGGGTAAGCGCCCAGGTGCCGATCGCATCACCATCGAGTTCAAGGGCACCACAGCCGGCACCACCGTCGGCATAATCCCGCAGGCGAATGCCAAATTCGTCACGGACGGGAGTGGCGCCACAGTATCGCTCACGGGCAGGTATGGGCTTTTGATCAGGATCACGGGTGCCGACAACCACACCGCTTTTAGCGGGTCGACGGATCTCAAGACGCCGAACTTTCCTGAAATCCGGGAGGCGCGCGAGGTCGGAGACTTCGAGGGCGTGGTTCAGTGGGGCGTCGGGCTTACCCTCCCCGCTTGCTACCAGGCCACCATCATCAGCAACCCGACGCGCCTGGTGATCGACATTCGGTGGCCCCCGACAGATTAATCAGGTCCCGCCGGGAGATAGCTCGTCTCTGACGCCAGGGGTTGCCTTCGGCGTGGCCACGGAGCAT
Organism: Candidatus Dormiibacterota bacterium; assembly: GCA_036512415.1. Classification (GTDB taxonomy): domain Bacteria; phylum Chloroflexota; class Dormibacteria; order Dormibacterales; family Dormibacteraceae; genus Palsa-872. Next base: position 5,934 of record DATCAV010000062.1, read on the forward strand.
CATCGCGCCGAGGCGAGAGAAGACGGCTCTAAGTTCCGATCTGCGGGTTCAGGAGCTCGTCGCCACGGTGCGTGGCGCGCTGATCGAGCTCGCCTGGAAGGCGCCGGACTTCGACCCGGCAACCCGGCAGCTGGTCGGCTTCGAGCTCTTCCGGGATGACACGTCCACGGAGCCGCCGTCGCGCCTCACGTCGGCATTGATGCCGAGCCACATTCTCGAAGCCCGCGAACTGGAGGTCCTGCAACACAGCGAATATGGTGTGCAGCCAATCTGGCGCATCGCCGAGGCAGGTCCGCCTGCCGTTATCGCGTTTGGTCCCCCGCGTCTGACCAAAGACCTTGCCGGGCCTGGAATCTTTGTGCCCCCCGAGGAGCGGATCCACTCGCTCGCGTTCTTGCAGCGCCAGGGCGCCATCACGTCGGAGGAATTGGAGCAGGCGGTGGAGAGATTCCTTGGGAGGGCCGAGCCGGCGCTAGAGTCGCCGCCCATACGGACGGCGGCGGCGATTGGGGCCGGTGTGGCCGGCGCCTCCTCCTCAAGGTCGAGACGGCTGGCGTTCACATACATCGCGATCGCTTTCGTGATGGTCCTCATCCTGGTTGGGGCCGGAACGTTGGTTGGCCGCAATCTGTTCACTCAGCGGCCGGCTGCAACTGTTGTCACATCCCCAACGCCTGCGCAGCCCTCGCCCTCTGATCAGCCCACGAGCTCGCCCACTCCAACAGCTCTGCCCGTGAACCTGCGCCCTGTCCTCATCAGCGCGGCCGACCTGAGATCCGGATACGTCGCGGGTCAGTCCAGCTCAACGGCCCTTTGCCCCAAATGCGTGCCGCAGCTCTCCAGCCTTTCTGTCGGGATTGCGAACAGCCAGCTCAAGCGAAACATCGTCAGCGCGGCGACCGTCGCTACGAGCTCGCGCTTTGCCGCAGCGATTGCCAAGGCCCTCGTGGCGTATCTGGCCAGCCGTAATGTTTGGACTGCCGTGCCAGGCCTTGGCGACCAGTCGTATGCGACCACCATCTCCTCGCCGGGCGCCGGATCTCTACGAGTTTTTTACGTGGTGTGGCGAACCGGCGTGATCACGAACGAGATCATGCTGCGCGTGCCCGCAGGGACCCTGACGATGCAGAACGCGATCGATCTGGCAAGGGTCCAGCAGGCGCGCGCGGCCATAGCCCACGGCTGATCCTGTCCGACGGGGCTTGAGTAGCCCGAAACCGTAGAGTGAGTTGATCCCCTAACGACCCAGACCAAGGAGTCCGCTCATGACGAGTCTCGCCTTCGATCCCGAGGAGACAACCCATTGGGAACAGGTTCAGCCACGGACCGTCAGCCCTGAAAAGTGGAAGAAGTTCGAGGCCAACGCTGCTGAGATGTTCGAAGCCTTTGGGATGGACCTCGGCACGCCCGGAACCCTCCAGACGCCAACCCGTTTTGTGCGGGCTCTGTACGACGCCACCATCGGCTATGAGGGCGACCCCAAGCTTCTCACCGCATTCCCCACGGAGTGCCGCGGCGGCCCCGACTGCAGCATCGCGCAGGTCATCGAAGGGCCCATCGAGTTCTTCTCCCTCTGCGAGCACCACGTCCTTCCGTTCCACGGCCACGCTTACATCGGGTACATCGCGCACGAGGAGATCATCGGCATCTCCAAGCTGACGCGGCTGGTCCGCGTTTTCGCCCGCCGCTTTACGGTCCAGGAGAGGGTCGGTGTGCAGATCGCCGATGAGCTGGTCCGCGTCCTGCAGCCTCACGGCGTTGCGGTGCACCTTTCGGCGATGCACCTCTGCACGCAAATGCGGGGCGTTCGCGAAGATCACTCGCGCACCATCACCTCGTTCTGGCGCGGGAACTATGAGACCGATCCGCAGCTTAGGACGGAGTTTCTGCAGGCCGTCTTACAGACTGGGCACTGATTGCTTGCGCCATTCGGGGTTTTGTTCGAGGCCGACGGCCTCCCTGAGTATTCGCTGCCCGTCGACCTGAAGCACCTGTACGGGCGGCTGGGTTTTCCGGATCGGGTGATCTATGCGAACTTCGTCTCGTCGATCGACGGGGTGGTCACGCTCGGTGCGAATCCCTCGGCGGGGTCGGTGATCAGTGGCAAGTCTCCCGCTGATCGCTTTGTGATGGGGTTGCTTCGCGCTTGCGCTGATGCTGTTGTGCTTGGGGCCGGCACGCTTCGCGCCACGCCCGGCCACCTCTGGACGCCGGCGCATGTGTATCCCGCGCTCGCCACCGAGTTCACCGCTTTGCGCAGCGCGCTGGGGCGCAGCGCTGAGCCGGCGCTGGTGGTGCTGACCGGGAGCGGTGAGCTTGATTTCTCCCATCCTGCCCTTGTGCGTGGCGCGATCGTCATGACCACCAGCCCTGGGGCGAAGAAGATCGGGTCGCGGTTGCCCGCCTCGTGCGAGCTCGTGGTGTTGGGGAAGGGTAAGAGGCTCGATGTTGGCAAGGTTGTGGGCGAGCTTCGCGAGCGTGGGCTCGATGTCCTGCTCAGCGAGGCGGGGCCGCACGTGACCGGCCAGCTCGTGAGGGAGGGGTTGCTCGACGAGGTGTTCCTCACCCTGTCGCCCGTGTTGGCGGGGCGGGACAAGGAGAAGAGGTTGGGGATGGTCGAGGGGATCGAGCTGCTGCCCGCCAACGGGGCCTGGAGCAAGCTCCTCAGCGCGCGACAGCATGGGGATTACCTGTTTCTTCGGTACGGAGTGGGGAAGAGCTAGCCGATCGCCCGGGCTGTGCCTGGCTGCACGTCCCCTCCGGCCGGCTTAGCCGGCCACCTCCCCGGCGATGCGGGGAGGTCTTACTTACTCGAGCTGAACGTCCTTGCTTTTAAGGCTCGCTTCAGGTCGTCTTGGGATTCAAGCAGCGAGCGCTTGATTGGGCCCGGGATCTCTTCGCCTCGCTTCAGCCACTTGTCCGTCCGGTCCACCACCTCTTGCGTGATCACCATGTGCGGGTACATCGAGCCGATGAAGCCCAGCGCTTCCTCGATCTCGAACTCCTCCCAGATCTTCATAACGCAGCCGAAGTAGGGCTCCACGTACGCGCTCAGGAGCTCCGCCTGGTCCGCGCGGTGGAACCCCGACGCGATCGCTCGCTTCATGGCCAGCGGTCGGTCGTGACTCGTGACGTCTGACCACGCCTCGGCCTTCGCCTCCTTTGTCGGTCGCGCTGCCTTCGCCGCGGCTGCGGCCCGGCGGCCCTGGTCCGTCGGGTCCCGCTCGAGCTCCGCGGCGATCAGCTCCTCGCCTGTCTCGCCGATCGTGGCGAGCGCGTTGACCACGCCCCACCGCACCGCGAAATCCACCTGCAGCCCATCGAGCTTCGTCGTCCCATCCAGCAGGCCGCGCACCCACGCTATGTCTTGTGGCTCCCTTGCCGTTCCGATGAACGCGTTGGTCCACAGCAGCTGCAGGTCGGTGCCCGTGGCCATGCGGCTCAAGCGCTCCTTCGCGCCCTTGGCCACCTGCGCTCTTAGCGCTTCGCGCCGGCCGGGGTCGGCGTACCTGTCGACGGCGCCGGTCATCCTGCCGATCAGCGAGGCCGCGATCGCCGCATCGGTCTCGACGTCGACGCTGGCCAGCGAGATCTCCAGGTAGTCCGCGACGCGCAGCTTGGCGTCGCGCACCATGTCCCACAGCGCCTCCCACAGCACCGCACGCGCCAGCCCTTCATCGAGCCCGCCCAGGTGCGTCTTGAGGGTGGCCAGCGATCTGCCGTCCAGGCCGATCTTGGTGTACGTGAGGTCCTCGTCGTTTGGCAGCACGAGGTCGGGCATCGGTTCACCCGCCAGCTGCGGCACCGGTGTCGTCGCGCCGTCGATGTCCAGCTCGACCGACTTTCTCCGCACCAGCGCGTTGCCCTGGATGTCGAACAGGCCCACGCGCAAGCGGTGTGGCCGCAGGGTCGGATGCTCGGCCGGCGCTGTCTGGATGAGCGTCGCGCTCTTTATACGCGTGCCGTCGGCGACGATCTTTGCGCTGATGGTGTTGACGCCGGCCTGCTCGAGCCAGACTTTGGACCACGCCTTCAGGTCGCGGCCCGAAGCCTCCTCCAGCGGCGCCAGGAAGTCCGACAGCTCTGTGTTTCCGTACTCGTGTCGCTTGAAGTAGTTGTTGACGCCGCTGAAGAATGCGTCCTCGCCGACCCACGCCACCAGCTGCTTGAGCGCCGACCCACCTTTCTCGTACGTGATGGGGTCGAAGTTGAGCAGCACCGACTCCACGTCCGGTATCTCGGCGACGACGGGGTGGGTCGTGGGCAGTTGGTCCTGCGCCTTGGCCTTCGCCTTGTAGCTCATCGCGAACGTCGTCCACGAATTCTTGAAACGAGTGGCCTCGACGTTGGCAAGGTTGCCCATGTACGTCGCGAACGTCTCGTTGAGCCACAGGCCGTCCCACCAACGCATCGTTACGAGGTCGCCGAACCACATGTGCGCCATCTCGTGCAGCAGAGTCTCCGAGCGCCGCATGCGCAGCGCCTCGGTGACACGCGACCTGAACACGTAGGCCTCGGTGAACGTCACGCAGCCGGCGTTCTCCATCGCCCCGGCCGAGAACTCGGGTACGAAGAGCTGGTCGTACTTGCCGAACACGTATGGATAGCCAAATCGCTCCTGGAAGTAGTCGAGCCCCTGCCGGGTGAGCTCGAACAGCTCGTCAGGGTCGAGGTACCGCATCAGCGACTGCCGGCAGTAGAGGCCGAGCGGGATGCCGCGGTGCTCCTGGTGGACCGAGTGGTAATGGCCGGCCACGATGGCGGCCAGGTAGGTCGACAGCGGCTTGGTCTTCGGGAATCGCCACAGCGCGCCGTCGCGCCTGCCCGGCGTGTTCGACACCACCACCCAGTCCCCCGGCGCCTTCACCTCGATTGTGTAGGTGGCTTTCAGATCCGGTTGGTCGAAGCACGCGAACGCACGATGTGCGTCATAGCTGGCGAACTGGCTGTGGAGGTAAACCCGGCCGTCGAGCGGATCCTTGAACCGGTGCAGCCCGGTGCCGTCGGTCATGTATAGCGCGGTGGCGGAAACCGCGAGCGTGTTGTCCTCTTGCAAGCCCGTGAGCTGCAGGCGCCCGCCGTCGAAAGCGCTGGCCGGCAGCTCTTTGCCGTTGAGCACGGCTTTTTCGATGGCCGGGCCGATGAACTCGATGAAAGTGTCCGAGCCCGGGCGGCGGCATCGGAAGGTCACCGTCGTGTCGGAGCCGAACGTCGCGTCGCCTTGCGTCAGGTCGAGGGCGATGTCGTAGTGGACGTCGGAGATCAGCGCGGCACGGTCCTGCGCCTCGCGGCGCGTGAGGTTATTGCGAAGGATGACTTGTGTCTTTTAGCAGCTGTCGGCGCCCAGCAGCAGGGGTGCCGAGGCTGCTGCGGCGGGCGTCGTCGACACGGCCACCAGGGCGGCGGACTTTGCCGCCGGCAGCGTGACAGTTTGGAATCCGGGGTCGGCGCGGATGAACCCCCCCGAGGGTTTGAAGGATCTGCCCGGGAGAGACGTCGTCGCGCCGGTGCATCGGTCGAAGAACTTGAGGATGTAGCCCAGCGTGCCGCTCTGGGCGCTGGAGTACTTCATCTCCACGTCGACCCTGCACGTGCTGTTCAGCTTGCAAGTGGTGTCGGGCAGGAACACGACGCCGGTCACCGGCGGAGCCGAGGCTGGAGCGTAGGTCGGGACCGTTTGAAGCCCGCCAGGGTTCGTCGGAGTGGGCGTCGCCTTGGGCGTGGGCTTGGGACTCTTGGTCGGTGAGGGGGTGTGGGTCACGACCCCGACGGTCGACCCTGGTCGCTTGAGGAGGAAGTAGCCGCCGCCCGCGACGAGGAGCAGCAGCAGGACGACCCCGATGATCGCCGGAATCATCCAGGCCGGCCTGTCGCTGGGAATGCGTTCGGGCGGGCGCGTCGTCGACGGCCTTCGCGCCGGCGCTGATGGAGGCACGATAGGCGCCGCGGTCTCCGCGGCCACCACGAGGCCTGGCGCTACGTTCGGCGTCCAGGCCGGAGTCTCGAGCGCGCTCCAGGTCGGCTGCGCGGGGGCCGGAGCCGCGGGCGCCGGCGGCGTGGACGAGAAGCTGCTTGGGGGGTTGGCCGGCACCTCGTACTGCGGCGGCGGGGTAGCGACCGGGGGCGCGGGCACGGGGGGCGCCGCAGAGGCCGCGGGCGCCGCCGTCTCCCAGGTGGGAGGCGCCGGCACGTTGGTGCCGAAAGGCGAGGGCGGCGGCAGGTTGGTCGAGTAGGGCGATGGGGCCGGCGGCGCGGGCGCGGGTGGGGTCGAGGGCGGCCCTGGAGCGGGCGGCGCGGGGGCCGGAGTCCCGGGGTTCGTTGGGAATGGCGACGGCACGATCACCGGCACGACCACTGGGAAGACGGGCGGGATGGTCGAGGCGGGTGGAGGAGCCGCCGGCTCGGGCGCGGTCGAGGGCGCTGGAGCCGCGGTCGGCCACGCCGATGGGCCGGCCGGGCCGGCGGGCTTGGGGTCGGGGATGCGCGGCAGCGCGTCGTACGACACCGAGGTCGGCCGGGGGGTGTCTTCGGGCGGGGGGACGTACGAGCTCTGCACCGGGGACACGGGCGTCGATGACACGGGCGCCTGCGGCGCGGGGGCTTCGGCCTGCGGGAGGAACGGCGTGATCGGCGGCATCTCACGGCCGCCGGCCCGAGTCGCCAGCTCGGCCTGCGCGGCGGCCATCCGGTCGGGGGCGAGCAGCGCCGCCGCCATCTCTCGAAGGGCGCCTTGCGCACGATCGGCGGCGGGGCCCATGGCGCCGCTGGCCATCGATCGCATGGTCACCACGAGGCCTGGCGCGATGCTCGGAGGGGCCGGCGCGCCGGCAGGGTCGACGCCGAATGCGGCGCAGATCGCCATGCCGCTCGACCGCACGTCGGCCCTGAGGTCGCTTTGCGACGGGGCTCCACGCACCGCGCCGGCCGGGTGACCCGCGAGGCGCACCTCGCCGTTGCCGTTGATCCGCACCGACGCGGCGCCGAATCCGCCCATCGCGATGCCGGCCTCATGAAGGGCGGCCACTCCGGACAGCAGTGAGGCGCCGAGCGCGGCGGCTGCGGGCGGCGTCAGCGGCCCGCGCGACAGGATTGTGCCGAGGGGCACGCCCTCATTCGGCTCGACGGCGACCCACAGGCCGTTGGGGTCGGTGCCCCAGGCCAGCACGGGAGAGAGGGCAGGATGGCGGTGCTCGAACAGCCTCTGGATGCGAGGCACGGCTCCGGCCGCCTCCGCCGGAGGCACCGGGATCTCGTGGATGACCACGGATTTCCCGTTCTTCAGGACGGCCTTCCAGCCCTGGCCCACACCAGGGTCCACAAGCTCGATCAGCCTCGGTTTGGGCTCACTCTCGGGCATATGTGGGCCATGGTAACCTTGCCCGACATGGCATATGTGATCGTTCAGCCGTGCATCGACGTCAAAGACGCATCGTGCGTCGAGGTCTGTCCGGTGGATTGCATTCACACCGACGACGCTGCAACGATGTATTACATCGACCCCGACGAGTGCATCGACTGCGGTGCCTGCGTCGACCCCTGCCCCGTCGACGCGATCTTTCCCGAGGATGAGGTTCCCGCACAGTGGCGCGACTTCATCAAGATCAACGCCGACTATTTCAAGAAGTAGCCGCCGCGTAAATTGACTCGCCACGCGGTAACCCTCATCCCTGGGGATGGCGTCGGACCCGAGATCTGCGATGCCTCCGTGCGTGTCATCGAAGCCACCGGGGTCGCGATCGACTGGGACGTTCACCAGGCCGGCGAGAACGTCATCAAGGAGTACGGCACGCCGCTTCCCGACCACGTGCTGGCCTCCATCCGCAAGACCAAGGTCGCGCTGAAGGGCCCGATCTCGACCCCCATTGGCAGTGGCTTTCGCAGCGTCAACGTCGCGCTGCGCCAGGCGCTCGACCTGTATGCGCTGGTGCGCCCGGTCAAGGCTTACAAGGGCGCGCGCAACCTGCGCGACGACCTCGACTTCGTGATCGTGCGCGAGAACACGGAGGACATTTACGCCGGCATCGAGTTCGAGCTCGGCACGCCCGACTGCGACAGGTTGATCAAGGAGATCTCGACGCTGACCAAGAAGCCGATCCGGCCGGACAGCGGGCTCTCCATCAAGCCGATATCAGTGAGCGGCTCGGAGCGCATCGTGGAGTTCGCCTTCGACTACGCGCGCAAGAACGGACGCCGCAAGGTGACCGCCGTGCACAAGGCGAACATCATGAAACACACCGACGGCCTGTTCCTCGCGGTTGCCCGCAAAGTGGCCGCGAAAAATCCCGACATCGAGTTCGACGATCGCATCGTCGACAACATGTGCATGCAGCTGGTGTTGCGCCCGAAGGAATACGACGTCCTGTGCTGCATAAACCTTTACGGCGACATCATTTCGGACCTCGGCGCGGGGATGATCGGAGGCCTGGGGCTGGCGCCGGGCGCGAACATCGGCACCAAGGAGGCGGTGTTCGAGGCCACGCATGGAAGCGCACCGAAGTACGCGGGCCAGAACAAGGTGAACCCGATGGCGGTGATGCTTTCCGGCGTGCTGATGCTGCGGCACCTCGAGGAGGTGGCGGCGGCCGATGCGCTCGAAGGCGCCATCGCCGCGGTGATCGCCGACGGGCGCAACGTCACGTATGACTTGAAGGAGCGCCGCGACGATACCTCGTCTGTGGGCACGAGCCAGGTGGCCGATGCCGTGATCGCGCAACTGAAAGCAGGGGCTTGAGAGCCCTCAGCCCAGACGTCGTGCGACTGCGGCGCCTTTGGGATGAGCACATCCACAAACCCTTTCCCGCCGCCACCGGCGCCGACCCTCGCGTGCAAGAGGTGGCGCTGTACTCGTCGTGGCTGGGGAGCATCGTGGAGGCGGCGCTGCGCCGAGGTACCGTGGACGCGGAGCACGCCAAGATGCTGAAAGTGCGCCGAGACGAGGGCAACCAGGGGCTGTTCCGCGCGAGCGGGGAGCTGGGCGAGCCGGTGCGCTCCTACGTGGCGCGGCTCATCTCGATCGAGGACATCCTGTCGGGGTTGCCGGTCAAGTGAGACGCCGCGCCGCACTCGTCTTAGTGCTGTTCCTCGCGAGCGCGTGCAACTCGGGAGGCCCGCCGGTGGGGGTCACGCCAACCGTGGCGCCGGTCGCTAACGTGGTGGCGGCGCCTGATGGGGGCGACCAGCCCTCATTCGCCGTGCGCACCGGGCAGCCGCCGGCGCTGAGCCTGCAGGAGCTGTTTCACCCCTCTTACGTCGTGCCGGTGAACCCCGACGAGATCCGGACCTTGCTGGTGACGGGGGATGTGATCCCGGCCCGTGGGGTGAACTACTTCCAGACGGTTCGCCACGATTACCTGTGGCCGTTCCGGCCGACGGCGGCGTACACGAAGAAGGCCGACATCACGTACATCAACCTCGAGGCGCCGCTGTTCGCCGGTTGCCCGGTGAGCCCCGCGGAGAGCTTCACGTTCTGCGGCGACGCGCGGACCGTGAACGGCCTCACGTACATGGGTGCTGACGTGGTCAACCTCGCGAACAACCACCTCAGCAACTACGGGGCGGCGGGGATCACGGCGACCGAAACATTGCTGCACCAGCACGGCATGCAGACGTCGGGGTTGGGGCCGGTGGCGGTGATCAACGTGCGCGGGATCAAGTTCGGGTTCATCGGGTTCAACGGGGTGGGCGTGGCGATCGATAGGGCGGCGCTGAAGGCGGGCATCGCTCGCGCGCGGCAGCTCGCGGACGTGGTGGTCGTGCAGTTTCACTGGGGCAAGGAGTACGAGCGGCAGCCGATGCCCGATCCCAACGTGCCGACCCCGGACAACCCCGTGACGATCGCCCACGACGCCATCGATTGGGGGGCGGACATCGTGATCGGCAACCATCCGCACTGGTACCAGGGGATCGAGATTTACAAGGGCAAGCTCATCACCTATGCGCACGGGAACTTCGTGTTCGACCAGATGTGGTCGGAGCAGACGAGGGAGGGCGTGATCGGCACCTACACGTTCTATGGGACCAGGCTCGTCGCGGCGAGCTGGAGGGCGGTGCGGATCTACGACTACGGGCAGCCGGAGTTCATGAACGCGAAGGACAACGCGATCGCACTGACGACGATGGAGGCGGCGAGCGATCAGCTCGCGGCACGCCTGAAAGAACCAACGACGTTCCCCATCCCGGCGCTGCCAAAGGCGCCGGTGTGCGCCCCACTGCACGCACCACCGCCCTACGGAGTGGGGGGGAGCAGCGTCGGCGAATGCGCGCCGGCCTAGGGAACCAGCCATTCGGGCACATTTGGTCGACTCCTGGCGAATTTTGGGTGCAAAAGTGCCCTTTTGGTCGGGTCCGGGGCCTCTAGGTCAGCGCGAGGTGCGGCTATACCGGCGCACGCAGAAGGGAGCGACGATCGCGACGATCACGATTGCCAGTCCGATGGTCGTGACGACCGGGTGATCGAGCGACCACACGCCTGATGGTGGAGGCCCGATGCTGTTGCCAAAGAGCTGACGCCCGGCCGTGACCATGGCCGACATCGGGTTCCATTCGGCGAACACCCTAAGCCACGCTGGCATGTTCGCGGGGTCGACGAAGACATTGGAGATGAAGCCCAAGAGGAACGTGGGAATGCCCATGATCACATCAGCCGCCTGCGAGGACTGTGCCAAGAGCCCAACCAGGATCCCGAGCCAGATAG
>DATCAV010000063.1:0-11837 GCA_036512415.1 Candidatus Dormiibacterota bacterium
GACACGATCGCGCTGCCAGGGTCGCCCGACCCAAACCACCCCGCCGCCGACTGCAAGAAGAGGATCGCGTTGAGGCCGACGGCCGCGATCGCGACGTAGACCGTCAGCCGCCGCAGCAGCGCGCGTTCTTCTTCAGGGTGACGCCGCTTTCGAGGCGTTGCATCGCTGCCCACGCCTGCTTCCGGGTGCCAGCTCAAAACGAGATTGCCTTGCCGGCTCGAGCTGTCAGATCAGGAACCAGAGCCGCAAATCGGCCGCCGGCAATAAAAATCGAGTACACGTCGGCGCAGGATTTCCACCTATTCGGGATTATCCCATCCGTGGATCTCCATCGATCACAACTACGGGATGGCTTGTTTAGCCATCTGATGAACCCACGTGGAACCACGCCTACTTCAGATCGAGAGATGGCCGCCAACAAATTGAAGGCCGGTTGTATATCATCCGGCCAAGTGTCACCAGCAAGGCCCCGAAGGGAGCCGGCTCGCATAGCGGCCCGGCACCGGTCTCAACGAAGTCAGGCGTTAGTGGAATTCGCACTCGTCTCTCCGCTCTTCTTTCTGATCATATTCGGCGCCATTGACATTAGCCGGCTCTTGTACGCGTACACGGCGATCTCATCGGCTGCAAGGGATGGTGCTCGCACCGCATCACTGTCTGGGTCGCTCTACACCGACTGCCAGATCATCCAGGAGGTCGAGCTCGTGGGCCAGGGCTTTCCTGTCCGCATGGACCCGAACTCGATAGTCGGTGATTCCGACCCGAACACCCCTAGCGGCGCGCTGCAACCCACGACGCCGCCGCCTAACGTTGGTTACGCCTACATCTGGCCCGCTGTTGCGACAGCGGCTCCCGCCGACGCCAATTGCACTTCAGCGACCCAGCGTGCGATCGCGCCTTCCGTCAAGCACGTTGCTGTGGAGATTCAGTATCACTTCACACCTCTCCTTCCATTCGTGGCGGCATTTGCGCCCAACGTGATCGTTAAGACGGTTTCAGTGGTTACAACAGAATGATGTACTGCAGCTCCAGACGGCAAAAGGGCCAGATCCTCCCGATCGCAGCGGCTGCGTTCTTGATCATGTGTGGCCTGGCGGGACTGGCGATCGACGCCAGCCGCGACTATCTGACCAAGCGCAACGCGCAGAATGCGGCGGACTTCGCCACCCTCGCGGCGGCCAAGCAGATGACCCTCCTGGGCAGCATCAACTCGCCTGTTGCGCCGAACTCGGACACCGTGAAGGCGGCTCACGATTTCGCCCAGAACAACGGCTTCACCACGATCTACTCGAACGGCTGCGACAATTCAACCGGCACGTCCTTTACCGCCACCTGGTTTGACGTTGGCGGCCCAGCGTGCGGTGCCACCACAGGCTTCACCAACAAGGTGACGATCAACTCGCCGCCTGTGAACCTGCTGGGTTCTCCCGTGCCGACATCGTGCTTGGGCACTGGCAAGTTCTCCTGCGTCCAGGTCGTGATCACTGCCCGCATCCCGCAGCTGTTCACTTCAATGGTCGGGATCCCGTTCGCGTACGTGACGGTCGGCGCCAGCGCGCAGGCAGCCCTGCCCGCCTCGGCTTTCGACGCGCCGCCGCCGAACGCCCTGACGATCTACCAGCCGCAGAGCGGTTGCGACAACAACGATCAGCAGTGCTTCGACGAGTCCAAGGTCGCGAACCGTGCTGCGCTGGCGTGCACCGGCGGCACCAACAACTGCCCCACTCTGTGGGTCCAGTCAGGGGCGGTCTCGGAGTTCGATGGCTATGACGGTTCCGTGTTCAGCCCCTCGCGCGACCTGACCGCGGTCCAGGCGAACGGCGACATGGTCCTCCAGGCGCAAACGACATTCTGTGACCCGTACAACGGGGTCGTGTGCGCGCTGAACACTGCAAAGGGCGCCGCGGGCTTCGCTGTCCCCGGTGGCACCAAGCTGTATTGCAGCGGGTACGCTGCCGGCGCGGGCACCACGGCGTGCACGAACGCGGTCCAGCCAACCCTGAACAAGATCTACGGCAACCAGACCGGCTGGCAATCGCCCACCGCTTGGTATCCGACCGTCGACCTTACCGGCCTCCCCGTCTGCGGTGGGCTGATCCTCAACGGGGGCCAGGTCACTGGCGCCTGCGCAGACGCGACTCAGAAATACATCATTCAGCCGGGGATCTACACCTACATCGTCATCAACCACGGCACCTACGAGTTCGATCCAGGCCTGTTTGATATCACCGGGAAGGCGCCAGTGAACACGGCGTCAGGTGGCGCGTACATCGCCAACGGCATCGATCACAGCAAGGAGACCCTCGCCGCCGACTTCGATCTCTGCACCGCCGGTACCGCCACCGGCTGCCCAGCCCTGACCGCCGGCGTTTGGATCGGCCACGGCGGCGGCGGCTTCGGTGCGTACGTCAACCCCATCCCCGCGGTGTGCAACAGCAACCAGGTAGGCACCGATGGGGGAGGCGGAGATGCCACAGTCGTTTCCGCTAGCGGCGTGGTGTTCAGGATGGAGTCCACGTCGGGCGGCTTCGTGACTACGAATGAGGTGACGGGCGTGGCGCTCGCCGGCGCCTCGATCGGCGGCCTCGACGCCGTCAACGGAACCCCACTGCTTATTGACCTGGAGAACAACTCGTTCATCCACATCGACGCCGCGCCCCCGGCGAACGGCAGCTCGAACACGATCTCCGGCATCGTCTACCAGACCGCAAATGCGACCGGTGGCGGCTTTGAGATCGACCTGGGCATGAACGGGAACAACGGGACTTCGATCCAGGGCCAGGTCCTGGCGTACACATTCACATCCTTTGGCGGCGGCGGCCAGATGGACTTCACTGGCGGATATGGCACTGCCTCGGTGCCCACCATCCAGACCAGCGGTAAGTCCGAGCCGTCGATCGTCCAGAGTGTCGCGCTCACAGCTGCCGGCGCGGGCTACTCGACCCTGACCGTCAACTACACGGACGAGTGGATGATGGACGCGTTCGACGTGTACGTGAAAGTGAACAACGGCAGCCCGATCTTCTTCTCCGCCGGCATCTGGACCACCACACCCCTGCCGACCGACCCGCTGCCACCCCCGGCCAACAATCCGGGCGACCAGTTCCCGACCTATCACAGCGCGGGCAACTCGGGGTCGTACACGATCAGTGGCTCTGACCCCACCGACTGGAGCTACGCGATCCCCAACAGCAACAACTCGACGATCGAGGCCAAGGGCCAATGGAACTGGGGTCACCAGAAGGACATCCCTAACGCCATATCCGCGAACTACACGGCCAAATTGCTGTACACGTTCCCCAACCCGGTGGGCAGTTATCTCTCGATCACCATCTTCCTCCTGGACGGCGACCGCTGCGGTGACTACGCCTACTCCACCTATACCTTCAAGAACACAGGGCTGCCAGGACCGGGCTCGCAGTCGATTGGCTCCGTCGGCCTCGTCCAATGACCCGCGACGCCGCGATGCGTAGAGTGGACCATCGCGGCTCGCGCGGGCAGGCTCTCGTCGAGTTCGTGATCATCGTTCCGGTCCTGCTCCTGTTCGTCATGCTGACAGTGGATGTCGGCCGCGCGTACTTCCAAGCGGTCGACGGCGCCGGCGCCGCCAGGGCAGGCGTGCGGATGGGCATCATCAGCGACACCAGCGACATCGGCGATGCGATTCGAAACGAGCCTAACACCGGGATCCCTGACACTGTCGCCGCCTGGGGCAACGTGGGGCCCGCTCAGGCGCGTGGCGTGTGCACGAGTGCCCCAAGCACTTGTGGTGACCCGAGCGGCTGCGTTGCCGCGTCATTCAACGGATCGCAGATAGCTTGCTTCGCAATTCGCGCTTGCACCCTCTCCAACGGGGACCTTGGGACCTGTTCGTCCTATGGCGCCTGGGGCCTGAGGCCGGTGAATGGGTCAGGCCACGCACTACAGATCTGGGTCGTCATCAAGTTCACATCGATCACACCAGCCCTCTCACAGATCGCGGGCGCAGCTTCCGGCGGCATCATCTACATCAAGCAGAACGCGATAGGGGACGAGCTCTACTTCTAGCCTCGCCGTTGCCCCCACGGCTTTGTTGCTGCGAATGTTTCGACGTGCAGGGCAGCATGAACGCATCAGTACCTTTGCAAGTAGCCGTGCCCCGCTCAGCTCGACGACGATTGAGTCTAGGCTCACCCTTTTTCGCCGCCGCCGCCGCCTCGCCGTCCTCAAGAGAGTGGGGGCTATGGCTCCCGTTGTCATCGGGACGTCGGCCCTCGTGCTGATCGCGATCGGCGGGATCGCCAGCTTTCGGTAAGCCGCGGTCGGCCGCCTCGTGACCGGGTCACCCGGTCGTATCGCGGGGCGGCTAAGCGGCTCCTAAACTGAGCGCTGGGAGGCGCCGTTTGCCTCTATGCAATGGGTCCGAGTTTCGGAGGTTTGATCTGTGGCCGCGAAACGCGTAGTAATCGTAGGTGGAGGCGGTGCCGGCGACGCTAATGCGTTTGCGTTGCGCAAGAAGGGCTTCGACGGCGACATCCAGATCGTCAGCGCCGACCAGAACCGGCCTTATGACCGCCCGTACCTTTCGAAAGAGTTCCTTCGCGGTGAGGTGGAGCTGCGAAAAGTCTTCCTTCACGAGGAGGGCGACTACGCGAAGGAGAAAATCGACCTCAAGCTGAACCAGCGGGTGGTGGGGGGCTCACTTTCGAGCCGCACCCTGGCGCTCGAGGGCGGCGGCGAGGTCAGCTTCGACGTCCTGGTCCTGGGACTCGGCGGCACACCGCGATGGCTGCCCGGGGTGCCGCACTCCGACAACGTGCTGACGTTGCGTTCCCTTCGCGACAGCCAGGCGCTCCGCAAGGCGATCAGCGAGAGCACTCGCCTCCTGCTCATCGGCGCCGGCTTCATCGGCGCAGAGGTAGCGGCCTCCGCTCGCCAGCTTGGCAAGGACGTGCTGATGGTCGAGGCGGCGCCGGTGCCGCTGTCGCGGGCGCTCGGCCAGGAGGTCGGCAAGCTGTATGCCTCCATCCACACCGCCAAAGGTGTCGACTTGCGCACCGGCACAACAGTCCAGACGTGGCACCAGAAAGGCAAGCGAGTGGCAGGGGTCACGCTTTCGGACGGGCGGCGCGAGGAGGTCGACATGGTCCTCCTGGCGGCCGGCATCGAGCCAAACCTCGAGATCCCCAAAGCGTTGGGGCTGCCGATGGAGGGCGGCGGGGTACGGGTAGATGAAGGGCTCAAGGCGGCTGAAGGCGTTTACTGCGCCGGCGACATCGCGTTTCACCAGCACCCCGTGCTCGGCCGCGCGATACGCGTCGAGCACTGGGAGGTCGCGAAGAACCAGGGCCGCGCCATCGGCGCCGCTATCGTCAGCGGGGACGCGCCTTACACGAGGCTTCCTTACTTCTGGTCCGATCAGTACGACGTGAGCCTGGAGTACAGAGGTCACGCGTCGGGCGACAGCCGTGCCGTATGGCGCGGGGACCGAGAGGGGCTCACGTTCTCGGTCTTCTACTTCAACAACGGCCTGGTCGACGCTGTGCTTTCCATGAACGATAAGAAGACCAACGAGCTGGGTGGCAAACTCATCGAGAGCCGCCGGCCGGTTGACGAAGCCGCCCTGGCCGACACGAGCGTCGACCTGGCAGGTCTGATTCCGACCCCGGCCTGAAAAGAGAGCCGGGCCTCAGCGCGCCCTTCTGACTACGCCGAAAGGAGCCAGGGCAGGGCTTCGGCCATCGGTCGCATCAAGGTCGCCCGATGCTCCTTGGTGATCAGGTTGCCGGCGACCAGGCCGAGCGCCGCCGCCAGGGCCGCCCGCTCGGCCTTGTGGCCGATCTCGCCGTGCTCTGCTTTCCAGGACACGAGGGCATCCCCCGATTCTGTCAGCCCGAACAGGGAGCTCCTGACAAGATCCCACGCCGGTCCGCGGTCTGCCTGCTCGATCGCATGAGTGCCCGCCTTCTCGGCATCGTGGAACGCCTGGAGACCTTTCGTGCCGACGTGCTCGTCCCAGCCCCTGGCCACCCTCTCGACGCCGGCCGGCGAGAGCACCCGGATGTCGTCCATCAGGCGCGCGAGCGACACCTCGTGCTCCGGAAACCCGTAACCCTCTGCGTCGAGACTCATAAAGGCGTCTAGCGTAACCGGTGGTCGCGCTGCGATATCGCCGCTGTGGTCACAGGCGAATCCGCCGCCCGACCATCAAGCTCGCGGGCGGGCGCCGGGCCACGCGGCGCCATAGCGCTCCGATTGGCCCCTCGGTCTTGAGCCCGACCAGCGCAAAACCTGAATCCGCCGCTAGCGCTGCCAGCTCGCCAGCGCTGACCGGGTGATAGCTGGCGGTGAGCTCTGGATAGCCCGCGCCGGCGTAGTAAGCGGCCGACCGGCCGGAGGCCCGAGCGCGCGAGCCGTCGTTGGCGTAGATCGGGCTGTCGACAACGAGCAGCAGCCCTCCGTGCCTCAGCACACGCGCGGCTTCACCGACAGCTTCGGCCAGCGGCACGTAATGGATCGACGCGCTGAAGAAGGCCGCGTCAACCGTCGAATCGCGCAGCGGCAACCTGCGCATGTCGGCGCGGACGGTGAGCGCGTTGGGCGTTGGAGTCGCCGGCAGGATGTCGAAGGCGATCACGCCAAAACCATCAAATAGGGGGTGTGCCCATCCGGTACCCGATCCGATGTCCGCCACCACCCGGGCTGCCCGGTCTGGCCACTCGCGCGTCACCATCGCCGCCGCCCGGGCAGCGGATCGCCGTCGCCCCCAAAGCTCGGGCCGCCCTCCAGCCGGTGCTTGGCCGGTCGGGTCGACCCAGCCTTCGCTCAGCCGAAGCGCGCGATATCTCTCCGCGAACGCGTCCGCCGCCGGTCTCGACGAATCGTCTAGAAGGTCGAGGCCGCCCCCAACCATTTCGACGAGGCGGCCGCAGCCCGCACAGCTCGCCATGCCCGGTCGCGGAGAGGTCCCGCACGCCGGGCAAGTCAGCAAGTCGTAAAGAGGCGTCAACAGCGCTCCCCTGGTCAGTGCAGAAACGCGGGCACCCACTTGAAACGCGCCAGCGCGAACGGCCCGGCTCCCGAGACGATGACCTGGGCGTTGACCAGCACTGCCAGGTAGTAGAGCCAGCGGAACCCGGGGTCCGGTACCTCGAATGCCACGACCAGCGCCACGTTCGCCGCCAGCAGTAGACCTCCAATGCTGGCCCACCGCGTCGCCAGGCCGAGGATCAGGAGTATGGCGACCACGGTTTCGGCAACCGTCTGGGCAAGTGAGAAGACGAACCAGTTCGGCGCCACCACGTTGGCCAGGAATTCCTTCAGGCCGGGGATCGGATTGTCGGCCGCCGCTGACTGGATCAGCCCGCGCGTCCATTCGACGCTCTGCCATTTTGTGCTTGCGAAGTAGAGCCAGAAGAGCCCTACGACGATTCGAAAGATGCTCGCCCACGCCTCACTCATGCGAGTTCGTCACCACGACCAACAGATTGCGCATCGGGTCGACCGCGAGACCGACCGGGGATATGCCTTGCGCCCACGCCGTGGTCGTGCTGCCATCGATGACCAGCACATGATCGTCGCCGTGAGCCGGCACGAAAACGCGCGAGCCGGACATCAGCACCTGGTCGGGATCGCGCGGCTTGGCAAGGGTCGTGAATTGCAACGTCGCCGTGTTCAGGTCGAACACGCCACCTGGATCCGAGTCCTCGGTCTCCCCCTCTGCGGCGATGAGCAGGTGGTTGCCGCTGCCGGCTGAAAGCCAGAACGGAAACACCCGCAGCGGCAGGCCCACGCGTCGCCCGTCGGAGCGAACCAGCTCGGCGCGCTTATAGTCCGCGGTCCAGATCTGGTCGCCCACCGCCGCGATGCCATAGCCGGCACCGCCGGCGAGGCTCGTGCCGTCGAGGTGGTCGACCCGGCCGCCGGTGCTCGCCACGACAATGCGTCCATCAGCGTCCACGCTCATCGCGGCCGGCCGCGGGGCGACTGACACGCTTCGAATCTCGGCGCCGGTGGCGGGATCGAGCTCGACCACGGATCCTGCGTCAAACAGGCTGACAAACAGGCTGCCCGATTGAAGCAGAAGGCCAAACGGGGCCCCACCGACGTGCTGCTTCCACGTCACCTTGAGGCCCGGGATGCTCACCGCGTAGACGTCACCGGGGGCGCTGTCGGCGACGTAGGCGAAGGCTCCGTCTGCCGAGACGATCACAGCGACCGGGTCCGTGCCGACGGAGGCCGAGGCGCGGTTCGATCCATCGGTGAGCGACAGGAGAACCAGGCCCGTTGCCGGATACGGCTGGCTCGAAGCGTCCGGAGCGGAACCTGACCCCTTGCAGCTTGCGACCGCCAGGAGAAGGGCCAGGACTACCGCTACCTGAGGACGCGTAGCAGAGGGTCGGTGGCGAGCTGGAAAGCTCTGGCGGCCGGTCGCATGTGCAGCTGGTTGAGCTTGTGCTGGATCGCTCCTTTCATGATTGCGGTTCGCAGCTTGTACTCCGAGAAGTCGGTGTTGAACAGGAGCCGGTTGTGACGAACCTTGTGCCACTCGCCGTGCTGCCGGCGCTCGCGCACCCTCTCGTAGAAGCCGGTGCCCGGCAGTGGGTAGGCGATGGTGTAGCTCACGTAATCGAGGGGCAGGCTGCTCGAAAAGTTGATGCTCTTGATCAACGACTCGGTGGTCTCGCCGAGGTAGCCGACCATGAAGAAGCCGGCTGCCTTGATACCGGATGCGACGCATGCCTCTACTGCCTTCCTGGCCTGGTCTGGGGTGATGCCCTTCTTCATCTGTTTGAGCACGCCCTCGTCGCCGGATTCAATCCCGAAGAAGATCCGTTTGCAGCCGGCGCGATGCATCTGCTCGAACAGCGCCTGGTCCACGTGAGTGACGCGGCTCAAGCATTCCCATGTCAGAGGCAGGTGTGCCGCCTCGATCGCCTGAGCGAGCTCGAACGTCCGCTTGTAATTGAGGGTGAAGAGGTCGTCCGACATCCAGATGTGGTCGTATCCGAGCTCAGCGATCTCGCGCATCTCGGCGACCACCGATTCGACAGGTCGCGCGCTGAAGAGGTCACCGAACACTGACTTGTGGCAGAAGTCACAGCGGAACGGGCATCCCCGCGTCGACATCAAGGGTGTCGTTGCGTCCTTCCAATGCTTGCGCCAGTAGGCGATGTACTGGGCGTTCGGGATGTCTTTGCGATATGGCAGCGGCAGATCGGTCATGTCCTTGGTGCGCGCGCGCGCCTGCGACCTGACGATCTCACCGTTGCGCCGGAAGACAAGCCCCGGTATCTCGTCGAATTGGCGGTCCTCGAGGTGCTGCATGATCTGGACGATCGTCTCCTCGCCTTCGCCAACGGCGACGAGGTCGAACTGGTCGACGAAGGTATCGGGCTCGCCTGACGGGTAGGGGCCCCCGACCACCGTCAACGCCTTACCGCGGACCTGCGCCGCAAGCGACAGTGCCTCGTCCTGCATCGTGATCATGCAGTAAATCCCGATCACCGCCGGCCTCAGGCTCTCGATCTGGTCGAGAACCTCACGGCGTTCCAGGAATGTGTGGTCGATATGTCGCACGCTGTAGCCGGCGCGCCTAAGCGCAGCGCTGAGATACATGAGGCCGAGGGACGGCATGATCCAGTGCCGCCCGTGGGCGGGTGCCCGCTGCGGGTAGACCAGAACCACGTCAACGGCGTCTGGCGTTGTCACTTTGCCTCCTGGATATTTATGCGGTAGCTGGTGCCAGTGAACGGGCCCGGGAAGATGTAGTCGAGACCGGCCCAGTTGAAATCGTTGGCGACGAGCTCGCGTCCGGCGTCAAGCTGTGCGTCTGGAAGCGGTGGCACCGACCACTCGAGGCCGAGGCTGCCCGAGCGCAGCCGCGCATAGTCGCCGGTTGCCGGTGTCCATATGCCGAAGGCCGGGCTGGTGAAGGTGTGGCCGGGTTCGGCGAAGTCATTGAACGCTGCGGACTGCTCATTGAGGATCCCGATCTCCGTATAGCCCGGAGCAACGTTGAGCGCGCGCACCGCGACCGTCACGCCTGTCGCATCCACCGCGTAGGTGACCTCGATGCTGCCCCTGGACGCGATCGGCACGAACTCATAGCGATGGGCCGCGTCACCCCCGATCTCGTCAAGCGCGAAGGTTCGCTGCCAGATTGTTGTCGTCGGGGTGGAGAGATCAACGGTGACGGCTGTGCGCGAGTACACCCACCCGTCCGGGTAATGCGCGATGGGGGCGCCGAATCCCATGCCCTCACCGGTGATGTCATTGCCGCCAACCCGCAGTGACAGCCCCTTGGCGAGCGACGCCGTCTTACCCTCGGCCGGCATCGGTGAGATGGCCGCGGTCAGCCCGGGGAAGATGGACTGCATCAGTAGCCCGGCGCCCAAGCGGTACGCGAAGACCGGCTTGCCACTTGGCACCTGATAGCTCTTCTGATCGCCCAGCGACTCGAACGGCGCGTGTGCGATACCAGATGCGAGCTGGGGAAACACGGCGGTCGCTTTGTAATAGCCGATGTCTTCGAGGACCAGCTCCGTGACCACTTTGGCGCGCATCCATTCGATCGCCTGCGAGGGGTTGGGTGGAAGGTTCTGCGATCCGACGAGCTCAGACGGCGGCTTGCCGCTGTAAAAAGCGGCCACGGGCGAGTCGGTGACGAGCACGCCCGGAATGCCGCCGGCCGCCTTGCCGGCGGCCATGAGCCCCGTGTTGTCGACGGCGAAGCTCGCGAACACCGGGATGAATGCAATCGCCAGCAGCCCACCGGCCGAAACGGCGGCCAGGCGAAGCGCCACGGCGTGCCTTTCGAGAGCCGCCGCTGCCAGCAGGGCGAGCGAGGGCAAGGCGGGATAGAGGTAGCGATGGCTGCCGGTGTACGCACCGAACATGACGAGCCCAACGACTGCGGCCAGGTAGACGAGCGCAGGGATGTGAAGAAAGGCGAGGGAGGCGCGGTCTTGCGGCCCGCGCCTTCGAATCATCGTGACAAGTCCGACTGCGCCCAGTACAAACAGGGGAAGGGCCGCCAGACCAAAGGTGCCCGCCAATTCCGTCAGCCGCCCCATCGCGTCGCCCGCAATGCTGCCGCGGGCCGTCGCGGAGAGCACCTCCACCGATCCTCGAGCCAGGGAGTGGCTTGCAGGTGAGAAGCCGAGCTGCATCACGACCAGCAGCGCGATCGCAGGCAGCGCCCAGACGAAGGCGGCTTGGCGCCGAGGCAATTGCCGGCCGGCTTCCTTGACCTTCGAGCGGACAGGGAATCTCTTGACACCCTGCTCCACGACTGCGTAGACGATTGCCGCTCCGACCCAGATCCAGGCTTTGGTGGCCGTCACGCATGCCAGCGCTGCCAGCGTGGCCGCCAGCTTCATCCGGCCACGCACCGCTGCCAGCCCGCCGGCGGTGAGCAGGGCAGTCATCAGCGGCTCAACCACCGCCGAGCCTGACGTGAACAGGAAAACGGGGTTGAGCGCCAGCAGCGCCACCGCCAGCCGTCCTTGACGGCCGTTGGGCGCGAGGGCGTAAACGGCGGCGAGGGTGGCGAGGCCCATCGCCGCGCCGAGCATCTTCAACGCGCCCAGCGACCAGAGGCCGAAGAGCTTGAGCACCGCAGCCGCGAGGACGTGATAGCCGGGGAGCCACGTATCCTGCATCCCGAAGATCGGGTCGTGCAGCTGGCCGGTCGAGGCCAGGTTTGCGGCAATGAGCCAGTGGCCGTATCCGTCTTCGAATGGTTCCGGCATCTGCGCGGCGAGCAGCAGGAGCAGCCCGCAGAGCGCCATCAATCCGAGGCAAGGAGTCGCTACGCGCAGCCGGGCCAGAGCGCGGCGTCCAAGACTGCGCAGCGT
>DATCAV010000064.1:0-8529 GCA_036512415.1 Candidatus Dormiibacterota bacterium
CTACCGACGGGGTCGGCCGCCGCCCCCGCCGTTGCGGCCACCGCGGTCACGCCCACCGAAGCTGCTTTCCCTGGGTGGAGGTGGCGGTGACGCGAGCGCCACTGCCATCGCTTCCTTGTCGATCTTCTCCTCGATCGCCGCCTGGCGGCTCAGGTTGAGGCGGCCCTGGCTGTCGACCTCGGTCGCCTTGACCACGATCTCGTCGCCCACGTTGGCGACCTCCTCCACCCTCTCGACCCGGTGGTCGGTGAGCTTGGAGATGTGGACCAGGCCGTCCTGGTTCGGAAGCACCTCGACGAAGGCTCCGAAAGGCATGATGCGGACCACTTTGCCCTTGTAGATCTTGCCGACCTCGATCTCGTCGGTCAGTCCCTTGATCCAGTCGATGGCCCGCTGGCCGCCTTCCTGGTCGACCGCGGCGATGAACACGCGTCCGTCGTCCTCGACGTCGATCGAGGCCCCGGTCTCCTCGGTGATCTTGCGGATCATCTTGCCTCCCGGGCCGATGATGTCGCGGATCTTGTCGGGGTTGATGTGGATGGTGGTGATGCGGGGGGCGTATGGGCTGAGCTCGGCGCGCGGTGCCGGCAGCACGGCCAGCATCTTGTCGAGCACGAACAGCCGAGCCTCGCGGGCCTGCTCCAGCGCCTGCGCCAGGATCTCGTGAGGCAGTCCCTTGATCTTGATGTCCATCTGAAGAGCGGTGATGCCATCCTTGGTGCCGGCCACCTTGAAGTCCATGTCGCCGAGGTTGTCCTCGACGCCCTGGATGTCGGTGAGCACCGCGTACTTGCCTTCGCGTGTCACCAGGCCCATCGCGATACCGGCGACAGGCGCCTTGATCGGCACGCCTGCATCCATCAGCGAAAGCGTCGAACCGCAGACCGACGCCATCGACGTCGAGCCGTTGGAGCTCAGGATCTCGGACACCAACCGCATCGTGTAAGGCCATTCGTCGACCGATGGAATGACCGCCAGCAGCGCCCGCTCCGCGAGCGCGCCGTGCCCGATCTCACGCCGTCCGGGGCCACGCAGCGGGCGGGCCTCGCCGACAGAGAACGGAGGGAAGTTGTAGTGGTGCATGTAGCGCTTGAACTCTTCGAGCCCAAGTCCGTCCAGCTTCTGCTTGTCCGACATCGAGCCGAGCGTCGCGATGGTCAGCGCCTGGGTCTGGCCGCGGGTGAACAGCCCTGAGCCGTGGGTGCGCGGGAGCACACCAACCTCGACGGTGATCTCGCGAACGTCCTTGAGGCCACGACCGTCGATTCGCACGCCCTCTTCGACGATCCGCTCGCGAACGCGGTCCTTGAGCTTCTTGTCAAAGAGCTTGCCGAGGATGTCGACGTGCTCTGGGAATCGCTCACCGAGCTCAGCGATGGTCTTCTTGCGCAGCTCGTCGGTGGCGGCTTCGCGCGCCGCCTTGTCGGGACCGAACGCTGCCTGGTCGAGCCGCATCGCGAGGTACTCGCTCACGACCTCGACCACCTGCTCGGGATAGGTGGGCGGTGTGTACTGGTACTTGGGTTTGCCGATCTGCTGCTGCAGCTCGACCTGGGCGGCGCACAGCTGCTTGATCGCCTCGTGGGCCATCTGCAGGGCGTCGACCACCGTCTTCTCGGTGACGCCCTTGGCTCCAGCCTCCACCATCAGGATGGCGTCGGCGGTGCCGGCGACCACGAGGTCGAGGTCCGAGTCGGCCATGCGCGAGGTCGGCGGGTTGACGACGAGCGCGCCGTCGAGGAATCCCATCCGCACCGCACCGACCGGGCCGGCCCACGGGATGTCGGAGATCGTAAGTGCGGTTGAAGCCCCGTTGATGCTGAGGATGGTCGGGTCGTTCTCCTGGTCAGCGGAGAGCACAGTCGAGACGACCTGGACGTCCAGCCGGAACATGTCGGGGAACAGCGGCCGGAGCGGGCGGTCGGTCAGCCGTGAGGCGATAATCGCCGTTTCGCTCGGCCTGCCCTCCCGGCGCATGAACGCGCCAGGTATCTTGCCCACGGCATAGAGCTTCTCCTCGTAGTCGCACGTGAGCGGGAAGAAGTCGACTCCCATCCGCGGCTCCTTGGACATCACGGCGGTGCTGAGCACCACCGAGTCGCCCTGGCGGAGAATCACCGCCCCGTTCGCCTGCTCGGCCACCCGGCCGGTCTCGATCGACAGCCGCCTTCCGGCGACCTCTACGTTTTTTGTGACAATTGCCACGCGAATACCTCCATTTGGGAGGACATCCCCGAGGTGCGACCCTGGGTCAGGTTCCTAGAAGCTGCGGCTCAGGTCTGTGGCCTCAGCGAGAGCTTCTAAGAGCTGACCCCAGCGCGACCAGCGTGGAGTCCTCCCGATTGACTTAATCGGCTCGACTTTATTGGCTGAGTTTTGCGCCCAGCCCCGGCTACCTCCTGATCCCGAGCTTGGCGACGAGCGAGCGATAGCGCTCGATGTCGTTGTCTCTCAGGTAGTTCAGCAGACGCCGTTGCTTGCCAACCAGGAGGAGGAGGCCGCGGCGCGAGTGGTGGTCCTTGGCGTGCGTTTTCAGGTGCTCCGTCAGCTCCCGAATGCGGGTAGTGGACAGCGCGATCTGGACCTCGGGGGAACCCGTGTCCTTTTCAGCGCGCCTGTGCTCCGCTATCAGCTTGCCCTTGACTTCAGTCTCTATTGCCAAACCGAATACGAATTATACCCAGGCGGGGTTGACCGCCGTTTTAGGGCGACCTCTCGACCGACCCGTCAGAGCGTGGATCCGCCCCCGCTCTCCACGACCCTGGCCCGTCGATGAGGATTGCGTGAGCGTGGCCCAGCGTGTGGTGCTTGGGCGGCATCAGCTCGATGTTGAGCCCGGAACGGCTAAGGTCGCCGGCGCGCGGGTAGTCCGCTTCGACCGAAATCGTTTCGCCGTCCGCCTGGACCCGCACCCGCGGCCGTGCCACCGCCTCCGCCGGCTCCAGTCCGTGGTCGACGAGGTTCAGAAGGACCTGGGTTTGCAGCTGCGGCTGGCCGTCTCCGCCCATTGACCCGAAGATCGCCCACGGGCGGCCGTCTCGCGCGGCCATCGCCGGGATGAGGGTGTGCATGGTGCGCTTCTTCGGCTCCAGCCTGTTCACGTGTTCCGGGTCGAGCTTGAAATAGCAGCCGCGGTTCTGGAGCAGCATCCCGGTGCCTTCGGCGACGATCCCCGATCCGAATCCGTAAGCCACGCTCTGGATCAGCGAGACGAGGTTGCCGTGCTCGTCGGCAGCGCAGAGATAGATCGTGTCGCCGCCC
Source organism: Candidatus Dormiibacterota bacterium (assembly GCA_036512415.1). Classification (GTDB taxonomy): domain Bacteria; phylum Chloroflexota; class Dormibacteria; order Dormibacterales; family Dormibacteraceae; genus Palsa-872. The sequence continues at coordinate 3,262 of DATCAV010000064.1, forward strand.
TCGTGAAGGTGCCCACCCGCGTCCGCTGTCGAATGCATCGGATCGAGGAATGGCGTGAGCGGCGCTGACGAGAAGTCTGGATCGGTGATGTACCGGTCTCGCAGCGGGTAGGCCTCGTCGCGGATCTTCTTGAAAGCAGTGACGAATTCGACTCCGGGTTCGAGAGCGTGGCGGTCGAATCGTCGGAGCCTCGCGAGCATGGCGAGCACGGTGAGGCCCTGAGTTGGCGGGGGCAGCTCGTAGACGGTGAGGCCGCGGTACTCGACGGTAACCGGGTCGACCCATTGCGACCTATGCAAAGCAAGATCACGCGCGGTGACAAATCCATCGCGACGCCCGATGGCCTCGGCAATCGCGGCGCCGACGGCTCCGCGGTAGAAGGTGTTGATCCCAGTCCGGCCGATATCGGAGAGTACAGATGCAAGGTCCGGATTGCGCAGGCGCATCCCTGCCTCCATCGGCGGATAGAGCGCCTGTGCCGCAGGCTCGCGGCCAAGCAGGTCAGCGCCTTGCTTGAGATGGTCCGACAGGTGCTCCGTGATGATGTAGCCGTCGCGAGCTAGCGCGGATGCCGGCTCAAGCACTGCAGCCAACCCGACAGTTCCAAACCTTTCGATCAGGCGGCCCCAGGCTTCGACGGTGCCCGGCACCGTCACGCTGAGCGCACCTCTCTCCGGCATCGTTTCGTGACCGCGCGACCTGACCTCTTCGATGGTGGCGCGCTCGCCTGAGCGGCCGGCGCCGATCAAACCGACCGGCGCGGAAGCGCCTGCCGGCCAGACGATCGCCATGAGATCTCCGCCGACCGAGGTCATGTGGGGATAGACCACGCACAGCACCGCATCCGCCGCAATCGCGGCATCGATGGCGTTGCCACCGTCGCGCAGGACCTGCGCTCCCGCTTCCCCGGCAAGCCGGTGCGGAGTGGCGATGACCCCCTTCGTCACACCGGCGCTATGAATTCGATGGCGCCTGGTTGTATCTCGAAAAGCGCTGGCAGCGTCCCCGGAGTTTCGCCATCAAGATCGATACGCACTGGCGCCGTTGACGAAACGGAGATTCGCTTGCCGTACATCAGCTGGATCTTGGGGTTGTGGTCATCGAGATGCGTTCCATTCCGGATGCTACCGAGCTTACGCGCGGTTTCGAGCTTGCCCACGTTGCCGATCAGGATCACATCGAACACGCCGTCGGTGGGTTTGGCGGACGGGGCCATACGCATGCCTCCGCCGAAGTACTGGCAGTTGGCGACCACCACCTGCTGGGCGACGATGTCGATTGCATTTCCGTCCACCACGACCTGCATCGCTTTGTTCTTCCAACTGAGAAGTGCCAGAGCCGAAGCGATCGTGAACGCCGCGCTGCCAAGCAGCTTGCTGCCGACGTTGACACGGTGGGCGACCTCGCCGCCTAAGCCCGCGTCGGCGATGTTGATGAAGTGGCGAACTGCTGTGGATCCATCCTCGGCTCTGTAGGTCGCGCACCCGGCATCAAGCCGTCGCGGCGTCCCCGCCTTGATCACCTGGACTGCCTCTTTCGGATCGAGCGGTATTCGCAGCGTGCGGCGGAAGTCGCCACCGGTACCGAGCGGGAGCATTGCCAGCTTGCTGGTGGTCGGGGTGGGCGCGCCGTTGTGGAAGAAGCCGTTCACGACTTCGTTGAGGGTGCCGTCGCCGCCGACAGCGACCACGACAGGGCGCGACTCCCTGACGGCCCGCTGCGCGATCTCGGTCGCTTCGAGGGGACGGGTGGTGAGGGCGGCTTCGTATGGGAGACCGGTGGTGGCTAGCCAGCTGCTGATCGCGGTCCACTCCCGTGCTGCCTTTCCCGCACCCGAGGCGGGATTGACTATGAACAGGACCGGAGCGCCGGGCCGCGCGCCTATGACACGCCTCCCAACGCGCGAGGGTTCATCGTTCGCGCCGGGTCGATCCCTTCTCTGACCGCTCGCCAAACGCGCATCCAGCCGCCCATCTCGTCCGCGATCCATCGCGCGCGTGCCTGGCCCGTCCCGTGGTGGTGGCTGATCGTCGCTCCCAGTCCCAGCGCCGCCGTCATAGCACCCTCCCATGCCCGGCCATAAGCGGCGCGGGCCCCAGCCTCGGTGTCTGCCGATCCCCCAAATGAGAAATATGCGCAGCAGCCCTGCTCATACGCGTGGCTGAAATGGCATAACGCCAGTCCACCAATGGCTATTGCGGACTTTACCTGGGCGTGAAGCTGTGGCAGCACAGTCCATCGCGCGGCCAGCTCGATCGTGTCGAGGTACGCGCCAGGCGGTTCGAGGAATGCCTTGAGCCGCTCCGCGGACAGGCTGAACCGGTGGCTGTCCCAGTGCATCCAGGGTTGCTCCCCAAGGTCGGTGGCATCGCCTGCGAAGCGCTTCACCGCGTCCGCCTCGGCTTGGGCAACCTGGGCCAGGCCGGCGGTGGCGACCACGAGGAGGCATGAGTCCGCCGGCACGTCGTGGCCGTTGAACGCTGTGTCCTCAGCGTCGTAGAGGCGCATCACGAGCGGCCGGATACCCGACTGCATGACCACACGCATTGCCTCGAGGCCGGAGCCCAGGTCGCTGAACGCGTATCCCCTCCCGACCACGGTCTCGGGCAGCCGGTGCACTCGCAACTCTGCACCCAGGATGACGCCGAGCGCACCTTCCGAGCCCAGCCACAGCTGGTGCAGGGCGGGGCCGACGGCCGATCGGGGGCCTGGGCGAGGAGTGGCAAATGTGCCGTCGGGAAGGACCACGGCCAGCCCGAGCACCATATCCTCGACGTTGCCGTAGCGACTCGACTCCTGCCCTGACGACCGAGTGGCGAGCAGGCCGCCCACGGTGGTTCCCGGCAGAGAGCTCGGAAAGTGGCCGAGGGTAAGGCCGCGCTCGTTCAAATGCTTTTCCAGGACGAGCCCGTTCACCCCTGACTCGCAGCGGCACACCAGGTTCGTCTCGTCGAGGTCGAGGATGCGGTCGAAACCGCCCATGTCGAGCACGAGCTCTCCGGCGCGAGGCGCCAGCGCGCCGCACACGCCGGTGCCACCGCCCATCGGAGTCACGGCGACATCGTTCGCCGCGGCCCACCGAAGGATGGCGATGACCTGCTCGCGCCCGGCCGGCCTTGCGACCAGAACCTTGGGCCGCTGGACGCCGTCGCGCTCCTCCATGAGACCCAGTGGCCAGTGATCGCGCACCTCGCGCTCGTCAAGAGCCGCGGCCCCGACGATCTTCTCGATCGCAGCCCTCATTTGCTTTTCGCCGCGAATGTCCCGGCGAGCCAGCCGGTCAGCAACGGCACGCCGAAGCCGCATGCTCCCGCGTAGTCGTGGCCACCGAGAACCGACCCGGCGGCATAGAGGTTGGTGTACGGCGCGACCCCTTCTTCATTCAGCGGATGGAGCTGCTTGTCGGTCATCAGCCCGCTGCGCATCTCAGCGGCAGCGTCCAGGTACTCGAGGTGCCGTCGCCGCGCACCACCGGTGCTCGCGGGACGTCCATCGTGAAAGACGCCAAGGCCAACCAGCGGCTCCGCCGGCGCACGTCCGCCTCTGATGCCTCCGCCGATGTGATGACCGGTGGCCAGGACGAACGCATCGGCCCGGAAGACGCGGTCGCCCGCGCGCGCGGCGGTGATCCGGCCCTTTTCTTCGTCGAACGACGCCACCTCGGCCTGCACCGAGCCAAGGCCGATTACCTGCTGCAGGCGCCAGCCGTGCGGCGAAGGCGGTGCCGCCAGGAGCTCAAAGCTGTCGTCCGGCAGATTCGTGAAGCCCGGGGGGTACGCAACCGAAGCCGCCCGGGCCTTTGCCAGGGTGGGAGCGCGCCGGCCGTAGAGGTCGGTGAGGGACGCCGACATCGGCAGGTTGGGAATCGACACGTCCTCGGCGAACGCGTCGATGCCGTGCAGCTCTTTCAACGCCTGCGCGGTTGACGCAGCATCGTAATCGCCCACCTGGGGCACGCCGACGACGGCCACGCGGCGCCCCGCCAGGGCACGAAGCTCGCCCCCCGCCACTGTGGCGGGCACGAGGTTGGCCGGTCTCGCCAACCCATGGATATCCGCGTATAGGCCGCGATCCCGCCAGCCGCCCTCGAACTTGAGGCCTCCCTTCTCGAGGGCCAGATGAATCGTCTGGATGGCGGTGTCCAGCTCGGTGGCGAGGCGAACGGCGTCCAGCCCCAGCCTGGTGAACGGGTGGTGTGGCTGAGCCCCGAGCACCGATTCGAGGTCGTCGACGATCTCCATGGCGCCGGCGTAAAGCGCGGTGGCCCCGGGGGCCCGAGCCACCACTGTCACCTCTGCTCCAGCCCGGCGTGCCGCCAGCGCCGCGGAGTAGCCCGCGAACCCTCCGCCGATGACGACCACGCGCGTCAAGGCTTGACTATCCGGCGGGTGTCGGCGACATCGCGGCGCAGCTGATCGACGAGCTCTTGGGTATTCGGGAACTTGATGTCTGCATGCAGATACCGAATGAACCTCAACTCGAGGTGCTTCTGATAAAGGTCGCCCTCGAAGTCGAGGAGAAAGGCCTCGACGCGAAGCTGGGTGCCTCCGAACGTTGGCCTGTAGCCAACCGAAAGCGCAGCGATGAAAGGGCCTTCTGGCGCGATTGCGCGTCCCGCGTACGCGCCCAGCACGGGGACCAGCTTGTTCGGCTCGACCCCGATGTTCGCAGTCGGAAAGCCCAGCCGCCGGCCAACCTTGTCTCCTGTTTCGACCGGCCCGGCCATCGAGTATTCGCGGCCCAGCAACCGATTCGCCTCTTCCATCTCCCCCAGTGTCACGAGCCGTCTCACGTCAGAGCTGTGAAGCTCCTTGCCGTTCAACTTGAAAGGAGGCACGACATCCACCACGTGCCCATTCGCGCGCAGCCATTCGGCGTTGCCGCGACGTTCGCGGCCGAAGGCGAAGTCGAAACCGACGACCCAGCGCCGCACCTCGATCACCGGCGACAGCTGGTCGATGAACTCCTGTGGCGACAGCGACGCCAGCGCCCGATCGAATCGGATGACTATCGCGTGCTCGATGCCAAGACCCTCGATGAGAGCGAGCTTCTCCTGCAGCGTCGTCACCGATGGCGGGCAGTTGGCGGGATCGAGGACGCAGCGCGGGTGAGGCTCGAATGTCATCAGCGCCGGCTGGGCTCCATCCAGCGCGGCCGCGGCGACTGTACGCCGGATCACCTCGGCATGCCCCAGATGAACCCCGTCGAAGCCGCCGACGGTAAGGGTCACCGCTCCGATCGGGCTCGAGGGGAGCCCAAAATGAACTA
>DATCAV010000065.1:0-3165 GCA_036512415.1 Candidatus Dormiibacterota bacterium
CCCACTTGGCGAGCGTGTCGACGACCCGGTCGATGATCTGGCGGACGCTGGTCTCGCGCTCGGGGCTGTCGGCGCCGCCGCGGAAATACTTCTGTGCCACGACGTTGATCGCCAGCTGCGACCAGGAGCGCGGGACCTCGACATCCTTCTGCTCGAAGATGACCTGGCCCTTCTCGCCGGTGATCCCCGCAGTTCGCCGCTCCCACTCGATCAAGTCGAAGGCGTGGCTGCCGGGAGGTGTGAAAAAGCGTTCGAAGCGGAGCCCAGGCACTTTCCCTGATTGTGCGCCCTTGTGGTTTCCGTTTCGGCGGGCTACGGCGAGGTCGGCTACATTCTTGGCCATTTTTAGAGAACGCCTCCTTAATTCATCCCCGACGCGGGTGTTTTTAAATCGTTTGCTGGGTCGTATGGTGCGACGTCTGCTGGGTCGTGGAATTTGTCAGTTTGGGGATGCAAGAGGCCCCAGAGCATGCCCGCCACTTATGCCCCAGGGCCTCGCTGTAACGCTACTGAATATACGCGCAGGGTTTTCAGCTTGTCAAGCCCCAAAACACAAGATGTTAGGTGTCGTAGGGCCTTCGAACCCCACATATAGGTGGATTACCTGTGGACAACCCTGGTGACGAACTGGGCACAGGCTGGGCATTGGCTGGGGGAAACCTGGCAAAACCGGCCTACTGGGTTGTGTCGACGAGCGCCAGGCTCATTTCTGAATACGCGCCCTGCGCCCGCTCAGACAAAGCGCCCTGCCCACGCCCGTTCGGCTCTGTGGAAATCTCCCCGTTTCCGGGGTCTGCCACCTGGACGCTCTGGGCCGAGGCACGGATCCTGGCGGACACCTGTTTGCCCTCCCCGTAGGCGTTCTGGAGCATCGTCACCGCCCTCTGGAGCTTGTTCTCCAGGACGCTCTCGAGCGTGTCCAGATGCCTCTCGACGTCGATGAGGGCGGACTGCAGCTTCTCCATGTCTACGCTGCGGGCGAATTGCAGGTGCAGCTGGTAGAGGGTCAGGAGGTAGGGGAGAGCCATCGCGTAGCCGACCACCATCACATGCCGCTGGTGGGCCCCGACGATGGCCCCACGGCAGACGTCGTAGGCCGCATCGGGGATGACCGCCAGGGCGAATGGCGATGTCGTGGCGGGATCGATGTACTGGCTGACCTCGCGCACCCGCCGCTCGACCTCGCGCTCGACCTGCGCTGTGAGCTGGGCGCGGCGGGGCGCATCGAGCCCCGGCTCCGCCAGCTGCTCGAGGGCGCTGCTGGAGACCCATTTGGAGTCGATCGGAAGCAGCTTGCCGCCGGGAAGGCGGAGCGCAAGCTCGACCACCTTGCCGCCGACCCAGACGTTGCGCTGCAGCATCTCGGGCGGCAGGTGCTTGAGGGTCTCCTCGAGGATGTTCTCTCCGGCGGCGCCGCGGGTGGAGCTGCCGGCGATGACACTCTCGAGGCGCCTCAGGCTGGCGCGTGCCTCGTCCTCGACGGGCTGGCGGGCGGTGAGCGCGGAGCGCAGCCCTTCGACGACTGACTGGGTCTGGGTGAGCCGCTCACGGAGCTCCGCCGCCTGGTTCTCCTGGGTCTGGCCCCCGGACTCGAGGCGGCTGCGCAGCTCGGCGACGTCCCGGACCTGCCCGTCGGCGCGCCTGACCAGGCTCCAGACCAGGGCGGCCACCACTCCGACGGCGAGCAGCACACATACAAGGAGGAGGGCGAACAAGAGTTCGAGCAGCGACATGTTGGGCATTGTAGTCCGGGAAGTGGGTATAAACAAGCCTGTTAATCTGACTTAAGTGGCACGCCCCGAACCCCTGACGGAGAACCAGCCGGCGCCCGACCGAATCCCGCTCGAAGAGGTCTATATGCGCATGGCCGAAGAGCTGGCCAAGCGGTCGACGTGCGCCCGCCTTCAGGTCGGCAGCGTCATCACCTCAGGCGATCTCACCCAGGTCCTGGGCATCGGCTACAACGGCAACGCCCGCGGCCTGCCGAATCGCTGCGACTCGAGCCAGCCGGGTTCATGTGGCTGCATCCACGGCGAGCTCAACAGCCTGGTGAAGGCCGGCGCGCAGCTGCCCGGCAAGCTGATGTTCGTCACCGCATCGCCATGCGTCATGTGCGCCAAGTCGATCATCAACTGCAACGTCAGCCGGGTCTACTACCGCGACGCGTACCGCGATCCCGCCGGCCTCGATGTGCTTAGGCAGGGCGGCGTCGAGGTCGAGCACTACGACCAGTGGCGCGACCTCTGGCGAGAGCCCCGCTAAAGGACTATCTCCCAGCCGGTTTCGGTCTGGACGATCCTCGGCTCGACCGTTGGGACGTCGCCCTGCCGGCGCGCCCGGGAGAAGAGCCTCGCTGAATCCTTGTCGGACGCGACCGACTCGAGCACCGTGCGGGTCGCATAGACCAGGGTCAGCTCGCGGCTCGCGAGCGCCTTCTCAGGCTCGATCCACAGCCAATCCGTCACCTCGCCTTCCTGGGGCCTGATCACCTGGTTGGGCGGGAGCTGCGCCAAGAAGAAACGTGCGTCGTACCGGCGGCGTAGCTGGGCAGGCGTCACCCATCGGGCCAGCAGGACCAACCGGTCGAATGCCGGCTCCAGGCCCAGCTCGCCGAGGGCCTCGCCGAACGTCTTGCCGTTCTCGATCAGCCGCCGCACTTTCTCCGAGTCGCTCTCTCGGGCAAATCGCTTCCCGTGACGTGCCAGGAGAACACCGACCTCCTCGAACAGCTCTCTCACCGCGGCGGCCCGGATCTCGTCTTGCGACGCGTGGTCGTGTTCGTGCACAGTCCCGCCGGGAAACACATATGCGCCGGGCGCGAAATCGGCCCCGCCAGGGCGGCGCATCAACAGCAGCTCCCACGGCTCGCGGCCGCGGACGAGCAGCACGGTGGCCGAGTGACGTGGGGTGACAGGCGGCCCGTCGTTTATGGCCGTGGGCGGCAGCATCTGATTAGGATGCGGGAGTGGACCTCGGGATTGCCGGCAAGGTGGCGCTGGTCACGGCCGGCACGCGCGGAATCGGGCTCGGCATCGCGAGGGCGCTGGCGGCCGAGGGTGTGCGTGTGGCGATTGCGGCGCGCACCGAGGTGGACGTCAAAAGGACCGCCGCATCCATAAGCGGCGTGGGCGTGGTTGCGGACCTGCTCACCGAAGAGGGCTGCCG
>DATCAV010000066.1:0-12589 GCA_036512415.1 Candidatus Dormiibacterota bacterium
GTCCATCAGTGGAACCCTCGGACGGCCACGCAGCGCCTCGCGCGCGGGCCTGGGTGGTTCGAATGGTGCTGGCTGCAAGTCGCTCGCCACATGCGGAGGTATCCGCAGCCTTCGGTTGGGATTCTCGAGGTGAGCAGCACGACGATCGTCACGAAGATCGTCGAGCTCTGATCGGAGGGCATCGGGCCTGGCGAAGCGCCGATGCACCCCCCCTGCCTGACGCTAGAGTCTCGGAATGGCCACTCTCGTGTGCCGGCCGGCCGGGCTCGAAGACGCCGAGCTGGCGTCAGACCTGATCACCGCGTCATATCCGGAGCTCCCTGAAGATCCCGTGCTCAAGCGCTACTTCTGGGCACATCCACGGACTGAATGGCGGCCGACGCCCAGTCCGATGGGGCGGAGGTCCTCCAGGCGCAGGTGGTCGAGGACGAGGCCGAGATGATCGAGGCGCTGGATCGCCTCGGCTTCGAGCGCGATCGGATTGAAAAAGTTTGGGAGCTCGAGCTCTCGAAGCATGGCGAGCGGTTGGTGGCGGAGGCCCACGCCGCAAGGGCAAGGGCGCAAGGGGAAGGTCTCGAGATGCTGACGCTCGCGGACTGGAACGATCCGGACTCGCTCAGAAAGGTCCACGCTCTCGTCGAGCTGACCAGGCGCGACGTTCCGACCAGCTATCCCATCCCGCCGCAGCCCTATGAAAACTTCGTGGAGCGCATGAACACGCCCGACCGCCGGAAGGATCGTGTGTGGGTCGCCAACGACGCAGGCAATCCGGTGGCTTTCTCGTTTCTGCGCTTCCCGCCGGTTCGAGGCCAGGTCTGGACGGGATACGCGTGCACCCACCCCGACTACCGCGGCCGCGGCCTGGCCCGCGGGGTCAAGCTGCAGACCCTGGCCCAGGCCGCCAGGCTGGGCATTCCGTCGGTGCTCACCGACAACGACTCCGAGAACGCGCCGATGCTTCATATCAATGAGACGCTGGGCTACGACTCCCGCCGGGGGTTCGTCAGCTTCATCAAGCGGGTAAAGAGCAACTAGTGCCAAAGACCAAGGACTACTACGAGGTGCTGGGCGTGCCGCGGACGGCCACCCAGAAAGAGATCACGTCCGCGTTCCGGAAGCTGGCGCGCAAGCACCACCCGGACCTGAACGCCGGCGACAAGCAGGCGGAAGCGCGCTTCAAGGAGATCTCCCAGGCGCACGACGTGCTGTCCGATGCCAAGAAGCGGAGCCTCTTTGACGAGTTCGGCGCCGACTGGGCTGCAGCCGAAGCCGGCGGCGTTCAGCCGGGCGCGAGCCGGGGCCGCGTGCGCCAGCAGCCAGGCGGCGGCGCGCAGTACCGGACGGTGACCCCTGAGGAGATGGAGGATCTCTTCGGCAATGCCGGCGGATTCGGCGACATCTTCGGCTCGATCTTCGGCGGCAATGCCCGCGCCAGAGCCAGCGCCGAACCGGCCGACGTCGAAGCGCCGATCACGGTCAGCCTCGCCGAGATCTACCGCGGCACGAGCCGCACCGTCGAGCTCCCTGGAGGGCGCCGCGTCGAGGTCAAGGTGCCCGCCGGCGTGAAGGAAGGCACGGTGCTGCGTGTCCCGGGCCTGCGCGCCAGGGTCCAGATCGCGCCGGACCCCGTGTTCACCCGCGAGGGCAAGGACGTGCGCGTCGTCGTGCCGGTGCCCTTGCACGTGGCGCTTCGAGGCGGGGAGGTCGCGGCGCCCACTCTGAAGGGTGGGCAGGTGCAGTTCAAGGTTCCACCCGAGACGCAGAACGGAACCACGATCCGATTGCGTGGTCTCGGTCTCCCTGACCCGAAAGGGGGCCCGCCAGGCGATCTTTATGCGGAGGTCAAGGTCCAGCTGCCGGTCCCGATGGACGAGAAGACCCGCAAGTGGTCGGAGCAGCAGCCGCTCTAGATCGGCGGGTGCAAGCTAACGCCCCGCTCCCCGACCCCTCCCCTGAGGGGGGACGTCCCCCCTTAGGGCGTCGGGCCTGGCGGAGCCAGCTCCCGACGCACCCCCCTGCCTGAGGGGGGAGGGACCCTTTCTCGCTATTCTCTAGGGCGCCTTGCCCCTCTCCCGCCGATTGCTGCTGCCCCTGGTCTTCGTTTCCGGCATGGCGTCGCTTGGCGTGGAGTTCGGAGCCTCGCGCCTGCTGGCGCCGTACTTCGGGACCAGTCTCTACGTGTGGGGCATCCTCATCGGCCTCATCCTCATCTATCTCTCAGCGGGCTACGTGATCGGCGGCAGGCTGGCCGACCGGCACCCTCGCGAAGACCTGCTCTTTCAAATCACAGCGTGGGCGGGCCTGTGGATTGGTTTGATCCCGCTGGTCAGCTACCCAATCCTTCTCGCGTCGCAGCAGGGGTTCAGGGACCTGAGCGTCGGGCTCGTTGCCGGAACTCTCCTGGCTGTCGTTCTGCTGTTCGCGGTGCCTGTGATTCTGCTCGGCTGCGTCAGCCCGTTTGCCATCAGGCTTCTGTTGAAGAACGTGGAAACCGGCGGCAACACGGCCGGTCGCGTTTACGCGCTGTCCACCGCCGGCAGCATCCTCGGGACCTTCCTGCCGGCGTTCTGGTTCATACCGACGTACGGGACGCGCCCCACCCTCGAGGGCTTTGGCCTGGCATTGGTGCTCGTCTCGATCGTGGGCCTCTGGCCGCGGCGCAAGGTGTTTGCACTGTTCGCATTGGCCGTCATCCTTGCTTGGATCTTCTTGCCCGCGGGGATCAAGCCGCCTGAGTTCGGATCGCTGCTCTACGAGAAGGAGTCGGCCTACAACTACATACAGGTGGTGCAGGTCTCAACGTCGACGGAGCTGATCCTCAACGAAGGACAGGCGATCCACTCCATCTACGACTCGCGCGACAACCTCACGCACAGCTACTGGGATTACCTGATGCTGGCGGACGTCTTCCGGCCCGCGCAGAGCACGCCCCCAGTTCCACGATCGCTTTTGAATCTCGGTCTTGCCGGCGGCACCACTGCGAGGCAGTACCGGCTTGCATATGGCAGCCAGATCGACATCACGGGAGTCGAGATCGACCCTGAAATCCTCGCCGTCGGCCATCGTTACTTTCACCTCGGGGACGCCCAGGCACACGAGGTTCTCGCGGACGCCCGCTACTGGCTCGAGACGCAGGCCGGGAAGTACGACGTGATGGTCCTTGATGCCTATCGCCAGCCGTACATTCCCTTTCACCTCACGACGAAGGAATTCTTCCAGCACGTTCGCGACCATCTCAATCCGGGTGGCGTTGCGGCGGTCAACGTCGGTCGTACCGCGACCGATTACCGGCTCGTCGATGCGATCGCCAGCACGATGGCGGCCGTGTACACGAACGTCTATCTCATCGACGATCCCAACTTCAACAACACCCTCGTGTTCGGCACCACGGAGCCGGTGACGATGCAGGACGTCGATCACAACCTCGCCTTGGTGAACTCTCCGTTGGCAACCGACGCGGCGCAGGCGACGCTTGCAGGGGGCTGGGTCAAACCCTCGCTATACCATGGCCAGGTCTTCACCGACGACCTCGCGCCGGTGGAGCGCCTGATCGACGAGATCATCTTCGGCTACGTCTCAGGACAGGGACGCTAAGCCGGCGGGTGTAATACCCCCCGAACCTGCTCGCCCGCCAGCTCCTGTTCTTGCTCGAGGCAGAGCAGGCGCACGCGGCCGGCGGCGACGATGCGCTCCTGGTCGTCGAGCACGCGGGCTTCCCAGATCTGGGTCCGGCGGCCGCGCGTGATGGGGGTCGACACTGCGTGGAGCTTGGCGCCGGCTCGCACTGCCCGAACGAAGCTCGTGTTGTTCTCGAGACCGACCACCGATTGATTGCGAGGCAGCGCAACAAGGGCGGCGCCGATGGAGGCCAGCGATTCGATGAGCCCGCAGTGCACGCCGCCATGGACGATGCCGTAGCCCTGCAGGTGCTCTGGTCCGACCGTCAGCTCGGCTCGCACTTCGTCCACCGTGGCCTTGGTGATGGTCACGCGCATGGCTTGCAGCCATCCCTCGGGCAAGTCGTTCAAACGCTTGGCAAAGTCCTGGTTCACCGCACGAACTGTATCAGCGGCTGTGCAGGCAGACGCCCGGCTCCCCAACCCTCGTCCTGAAGGGGGGAGAGCGAGTAAAAAAAGACGAAGGCCGGGACATCCCCGGCCTCCGTTGTCGACGTTCGCAGTGCTTCCGCCTCCGACTCCAGGAGCCGGTTCCGGAAATGGAAGCCCTAGAGGCTCACGTCCTCCCGAGCTCCCGGCTGGCAAACGAGGCGGCTGGCACCACGATTCGGTTTATCCAAGCTTCCGCCTCACCTCCTTTGCCCCGCGGGGCAGTGAACTTCGCCGCGGAGTGTACCAGCGGCAGGGGAATCCGTAAGCGCCCTCATCGGCCCCACTACACTTTTCGCTCGATGCCCCGCAGTCAAAGCGCTCACGCGACCGCGCTGAAAGTCGAGAGCGTTCGCGAGACCAGCCGGCCGCGGCGCGCAATGCGCGAAACGAAGCGCCTCAGCAAACGGGTGGTGCAGAAGGCCGACGGTCGCTACCTCATCTATTACGAAAAGAATTGAGCGAGCTACGCTGGCATCCGCTGCTGGAGGAATGGGTGACCGTCGCGCCCTGGCGCCAGGACCGCACGTACCATCCTCCCGCCGACCACTGTCCACTCTGTCCCACCAGGCCTGGTCACCTCGAAACCGAGATTCCGGAACCGGACTACCACATCGCAGTTTTCGAAAACCGCTTCCCGTCCTTCACTGCGGAGCAGGGGCGCTGCGAGGTCGTCTGCTACACACCGGTTCACGATTCATCTCTCGGCGAGCAGTCGGTGGAACACATCCAGGACCTCATCGAAGTCTGGCGTGACCGCACCGAAGAACTCGGCCGGCTTCGCAACGTCCGCTATGTCTACATCTTCGAGAACCGTGGCGAGGCGATCGGCGTCACGTTGAGCCATCCTCACGGGCAGATCTACGCGTATCCGTTCGTGCCGCCTGTCATGCAACACGAGTTGAAGGCGCATGCTCGCCACCAGCGAGCGACCGGACGCTGCATCTACTGTGACGTGCTCGTTGGAGAGAAGGGAGGAGAGCGCACCGTGCTCCGCGATGAGCACTGGATCGCTTTTGTGCCACCGTTTGCACGGTGGCCTTACGAGGTGCACATCGCTCCCTTGAGACATCGGAATGGGTTGCTCGACCTTGATGCTCAGGACAGCGAATCGTTTGCGAGAATCCTCAAGGCCATGCTTCAGAAGTACGACCGTCTGTTTGATATACCACTGCCTTACGTGATGGCGATGCACCAGAAACCGCCCGGGCGAGGCGGGATCGACCATCACTTCCACGTCGAGTTTTTTCCACCGAACCGAAGCCGGGACAAGCTCAAGTACCTGGCCGGCTCGGAGCTTGGCGCGGGGGCGTTCATCGTCGACGCGCGCGCCGAGGACACTGCCGCGGAACTGCGTGGCCTCTAACGCCGGAACGTGGCACGGGCGGGCCCCCGGCCGGGTAAACCTGATTGGCGAGCACGTGGATTACCTCGGCGGAGTGGTCCTGCCGGCCGCGGTCGACCGTCACACCGAGGTGACTGGCCATCCAGCAGCCGAATGGTCGATCAACAGCCGGGTGAAGGGCGGGCTGGCGTACGTCCGAGCGATGGGCGAGGAGCTTGGCGTCGAGCCGCAGTCGGTGAGCGTGCAATCCAACATTCCGTCGGGCTCAGGGCTCAGCTCGTCGGCGGCGCTGCTCGTGGCGATGGCGGCGGGACTCAAGCCTGAGCTGGATGGAGCCGAGGCGGCGCTCGCGTGCCAGCGAGCCGAGCAGCGTGCGACTGGGGTGCAGGTCGGGGTCATGGACCAGTTCGCGTCAGCGCTCGGACGGCGAGGCTATGCGCTGCTTCTCGACTGCGGAACATTGAAGTACCGCACCGTGCCGTTTCCTGACGAGCTGCTGATCGCCGTCATCGACTCGGGCGAGCACCGCTCGCTGGCAAGCACTCCTTATAACGAGCGCCGCCGCGAGGCGGAGGCCGGCCAACCCAATCGGCGGCGGCATGTGGTTTCGGAGATCGCGCGCGTGCACGACTTCGTCGACGCGCTCGACAATCGCGACTTCGACCGCCTGGGCAGGCTTTTGAAGGAGTCGCACAGCAGCTTGCGAGACGACTTCGAAGTCTCGACGCCGCACGTCGATGCGCTCGTGGAGAAGGCATGGGCCGCCCCCGGTTGTTATGGCGCCCGCATCATGGGCGCCGGTTTCGGGGGCAGCATCCTGGCGCTGATCCAGCGTGGTGCAGAGGACAAGCTGTCGGCCGCCGTGCAGAGACCGGTCATCGTGTGCACGACCGCCGACGGCGCATTCGTGGCGCCTCGCACGGGAGAGACAGCGGCGTGAGCGACTGCCTGTTCCTTCCACTTGCGCAAAGAGCGGCCGGCGTTCGTGAGCTGAGCGGCTGGGAGGCGTTGTGGACACCGCTCGGGGAGGGCGAAGCAGAGCGGCTGACGATTGGAAAGGGAGTGGGGTGGAAGCCAATTGAGGTTCCGCGCCAGCTGTCGGCTCGCGAGGGTCACCAGGCGGTTTGGTACCGGACCGAGTTCGCTCGCCCGGATCACGCGGGGCGAGTTCTGCTGCGGTTCGGCGGCGCCTTTCTCGCGACCAACGCATGGCTCAACGGCAAGCTGCTCGGCTCCCACTACGGCTACTTCGCGCCATTTGGTTTCGACCTGACCCCATACCTGAAGGCCGAGAACCTGTTGGTCATCTGCTGCGAATCGCCGGTCGAACCACAGCCAGACAAGAAGCATCACGTGATGGGGGTCTTCAATGATGGCGAGCTGAGGCCGTATCCCGCATCTGCTTATTCGAGCCTGCCCGAACCTTATCGATGGGAGGTCCCCATTGGCCTGTGGCGGTCCGTCGAGCTGGAGTACGTGGGCGCGATCACCATCGATTGGATGCGCTTGAACCCACATATCGAGGCGAACGACGGGCGCCTCGAGGTCGAGACTCACATTCGCAATCTCGACGGCCGCAACATGGATGGCGAGATCGAGCTGACCGTCACCATGCCGGGCCGCGATCCGCTGCGGTTGCGACGCGACGTGCACCTGGGGGGAGGCAGCGAGCAGACCGTATCGATGCGGCTCGCCCTTCCCGGTGCGAGGCGATGGGAGCCGTGGCGGTTTGGAGACCAGCCGGTGTATGGCGCGGAGCTGGTCGCCTATGCAGGCGGCGTCGAGTCCGCCCGCGTCGAGGACACCTTCGCGTTCAGAGAGCTCAAGTGGGAGATCGGCCCGCGCCGCTGGAACTTCTCGGTGAACGGGCGCCAGATGTTCCTGAGAGGCGCGTGCTACGCGCCGTCATATCGCCTCGATGAGCTGACTCCAGAGCGAATGGAGGGCGACATACGGATTGCCAAGCAGGCCAACCTCGACGCGCTGCGCGTCATTGCCAACGTGCTCCCCGCCGAGTTTTATCGCCGCGCGGATGCAGCGGGCATGCTGCTGTTTCAGGAGCTGCCATTGACCGGCATCTACGCGTATCACGCGAGGGGTGACAACTCGCGGTTTTTCGAATCGGCCGCGCGGCAGCAACAGGCCGAGATGGTCGAGCTGCTCCGCAACCGGCCATCGGTCGCGCTGTGGATTGCACACGACGACCCGCCTTGGCTGTCGAGCAACGCCGACCTGGGCGACGTGCATGCGGTGCGGCAGAACCATCCGATCGACCAGGAGCTGAAGGCTTCATTCGAGAAGCTGGATCCCAGCCGGCCCGCCCTGGCTGCATCAGGTGAGATCGACCAGCACCTGATGTACGGCTGGGAGACCGGATCGTGGCGCGAGCTCACGGAGGTCGAACCGGCGATGGTCACAGCCTTCGGCGCTCAATCGTTGCCGTCAAGCGACTCGGCCGTTTGGAAGGAGATCGCCGCGTCGTGGCCGGTTGCTGACGACGACGCATCATGGCGATTCGCCGGCTTTCAGCCAGTCAACTGGGCGGAGAGAGGAGTGGGGCTGCCGTCCGGTCACCAGAGCCTTGAGTCGTATATCGCTGCGTCTCAGGAGTATCAGGCGGACGTCGTCAGACTTGCCGCCGAGCATTTACGGATACGCAAGTTCGAATCGTGCTGGGGCGCGTTTGCCTATCACCTGGTCGATCCTTTTCCCGCCATCGGATTCGGGCTGATGGATGGTGCGCGCCGGCCCAAGCCTGCGCTTGCCGCTTTGACCCAGGCATTCAAACCCACGCGGGTCATCGTCGAGCCGCTCACGTTCGAGCCGGACCGGCCGTTTGGGATCTTGCAACGCCCGGACGTTGCCTTCAGCGCGCGTCTGGTTGTAGTCAACGACGACCCTCAGGTTTCCGGCCGCGGTGTGGTGCGTTGGTCGGTCGCGCGAGAGCGCGCGGGCAAGCGTCGCGGCGCTCGCCTCATTCGCGATGCGATGCAGCGCAAGTCGTACGCGGGCGTCGTGGACGTCGAGGTCCCGACCGCCTTCGAGCCCGCGGTGAGCGCGACCACGGTGACGCTTCCGCTTCCGGCAGAGGGCGACTACAGGCTGGAAGCGACGCTGACCGTCGGCGGCCGGCTGATCGATCGAGCCGCCCTTCGTTTCACAGTGACGTCGACCATGCCCGGACCTCGTCCGAGGCCCGAGCTCGCCAGGTACCTGGCGGAACGATTGGCCGATCTGACCAGCCTGCGGTCAGAGCCCGATGGCTTGAGCTTCGCGCTTGAGAACCAGACGCGACCTGCGGTGCTGGTTGGGCTCACGGGCCTGCGCCTGGACGGTGTGGTCCTCGCCCGTCCGGATCTCCAGGTCGAGACCCACGCGGGGCGCGCTCCGCTGCCGAGGCGGCTCGACCTGCCGCTGGGGCGGAGCCTGCGCGTTCACGTGGTTACAGGGCAGGCGCTCGGCAGCGGCAGCCACTCGCTCGAGGCGGACATCACTGTCCCTGGCGTGGCGTCAGGCCGGTTGGTGGTCGAAGGCACCGTGGTGAGCACTCAGGCCGCGCCGCAGCCGTCATGAGTACCGCTTGGGAGGTTCGTTACTTAGCTTGACTCGAATTGGTCGGCTGCCATACTTCTGCCTGCGCGAACCGCGGCGGATCAAACGCTCGTCCGCGTACAGTTTTTGGAATTAATACATAGCCGGGATTCGGCACAAGGGAGGCCCTCCAGCGGATGGACCCTGTTTACGGAATACTCGTTCTGGCGCCCCTGGCCGTAATCGTCGCCATCGCCTACCTGTTCACACGCCGGCGTCGCAAGCGCGGAAGAATCGCGCCGCCCGTGCGCCCTTCGTCGCAGCCGCAGACAGCCGCGGCGTCTCATCCCGCCGGAATCGCGACCACCTGGGCACCGCCCGCCGGCGCCCACGCACCGAGCCCTGTCGCCCCGACCGTGGTGGCTCCCCCGGGAGGCGCACCCAGCTGGGACCAGCCTGCCGGCGCGCAGCCGAGGTCTGGCCAGGCAACCTGGGGCGCGCCCGCGGCGCCGCCGGCCGCACCGCCCAGCCCGGGCGGCGCACCTGCGCCGACCTGGGGTGGCGCTCCTGGCGCTGCGGCCCCGCCTCCACCGCCGCAGCCGGCCGCGCCGACTTGGGGAGCGCCTCCGGCCGGACCCCAGCCCGGCGCGCAGACATGGGGCGCGCCACCGCCGCCGCCACCCTCGATGCCGCCGCCGCCTCCTCTGGGGCCCGCAGCAGCGCCGCCGGCTCCACCGCCGGGAGCGCCGAGCTGGGGCGCAACGCAAGCGCCGCCGGCACCGTCCTGGGGTGCGCCTCCGCCCGCCGCGCCCATGGCGCCGCCGCCTCCGCCAGCCGCCCCACTGCCACCGCCACCACCACCGCCGGCCGCCGCCGCGCCGCCTGCGCCGACCTGGGGATCGCCTCCCGTCGAGTCAGCGCCGGCTGCAGCTGCGCCCGCTCCGTCGTGGGATTCAGCGCCGCCGGCCGCGCCGGCGCCCAGCCCGGCGTCGACCGATTGGGGATCTCCTGCGGCCAGTTCGCCGCCGGTGGCGCCACCGGCGCCGTCCTGGAACGAGCCCGCCGCGGCTTCTTCGTGGGACGCACCCAAGACCGAGGAGCCGGCGGCTCCTCCAGCGCCATCGTGGGGCGCTCCCGCGGCCGCGGCCGCGCCGGCCGCTCCGGCGCCACAGCCACACGCTTCGGCGACGTCACAGGAGCTGGCCGCCGGCGCCGCCGAGGTGGCGGCTCCCCGAGCAGCCGAGCCGGCTGCGCCCGCCGAATCGCACCCACCCGTCCCGCCGCCCTGGCAGCCGCCGGCACAGCCGCCGCACGTTGCGCCGGTGCCCTCGATCGCGGCCACGATTCCTGCCGGTATGGGAGCCGAGGCGGCTCACGAATCGACGACGTTGATGCCCGCGTGGCAGCCTCCGTCACCTACCCCGCCGGCGATCCCGGACACGGCCATCATGGGCGGCCCGACGCAGCCGGTGCTCCGCGCGACGCCCGGAGGCGGACCGCAGGCGGAGCTCACCATCGAGGCAGGTCCTGACGCGGGGCACACCTATCGCGCGACCGAGAGCGCATTGCGAATGGGTCGTTCGCCCGACAACGACCTGATTCTTCGCGACCCTGCGACCAGCGGGCACCACGCTCGCGTGGAGCGTCGTGGCGAGCAGTTCTGGATTGTTGACCTTGGGAGCACCAACGGCACCCTTGTCAACGGCGATCCGATCCAGGAGAAAGAGCTCAAGCACGACGACCGCATCACGATCGGTCAGAACGCGGTTCATTTCGCGCTCCTCGGTTCGTAACCCTTGCGTCTGCGGGTCGCCTGGGCGACTGATCCCGGCCTCGAACGAGAGGAGAACGAGGACGCAGTAGTCGTTTGGCGGAACAAGGCGGGCCTGGACACCCTGCTGGTCGTGTGCGACGGCATGGGTGGCCACGCTGCGGGCCAGACCGCGAGCTCGATCGCCTCGAAGACCATTACTCGGGTCCTCGCTGAGGATGGCGACGAGGGTCCGGACGTCGATCGCCTGAAGCGCGCGTGCAAGCAGGCCAACACGGCTGTGTTCGAGGCGTCCGAAGAGAATCCCGAGTGGAAGGGCATGGGCAGCACGGTCGTCGTGGCCGCAATTCGCGGAGGGGAGGTGGGCCTCCTCAACGTCGGTGACAGCCCCGCGTATCTCTTCCGGAACGGGAGCCCGCAGCTCATCTCACAGGACCATTCGTGGCCGGCTGAGCAGGTGCGCCTCGGAGTCATCAAGCCCGAAGACGCGGTCGACCATCCTCTGAAGCACCGTCTCACGCGAGCGGTCGGAGTCTGGGAATCGATTCAGTCGTTCACCGATCGCATCGAGATCCACGAGGGCGACACCATCGTGCTCTGCAGCGACGGGGTTGAGACGGCGGGCGTGAGCGTCGAGGAGATGGGCAAGTTGCTGCTCAAGGACGGCGACCTGGACTCGGGTGCCAAGCGCGTGATCGAGCGATGCCGCGAGCTGGGGGCGCCCGACAACGTGACGGTGGCCGTGGCGCGGGTCGAGGTCGATGTCACCAGGACGGCGACGCTACCGCGGCTCAAGGTGTAGCTAGACATGCAGCCGGAGATGACGACCGGATCTTTGGAGCCCATGCGGCTCGATACGTGCGTTAGGGGGCCCGTCCCGCCGTCGTCACGCATCTAGCGATGCGCTCCTAGTCGGTCCACCCCTGCCTTCGTCTCGGACCACCTGGATCTCCAAATCTCTCGGCCGGCACTCCGGCCGCATGTCTAGCCCGGGTAGGCCCGCACCAGCAGCTCCGCGACGTGCTCGACCCGCATGTTCGATCCGCGCGAGCGAATGCCGGTTGACAGCTGCATCTGACATCCGGGGTTTGCGGTGACCACCAGGTCGGCCCGCGTGCTCAGCACGTCGTCGGTTTTCTCGCGCAGGATCTGCGAGGACATCGAGGGTTCCAACGTGCTGTACAGCCCCGCGGCGCCACAGCAGATCTCAGGGTGCCGCATCTCCACCAGCTCGATCCCGGGAAGCGCGCGTATGAGATCGCGCGGCTGCTTGCGAATGCGTTGAGCGTGCGCAAGGTGGCATGCATCCTGGTACGTGACTCGCACCTTCACCTCGCGCTCCGCGGGTGGCAGGCCCACCTCGGCCAGCCATTCGGTGAGATCTTTGACGCGTCCTTTGAGCTCCGGGTAGAAGTCTTTGAGGTGAGAGCCGCAGCCGGCTGAGTCGACGATCAGCGCATCGAATTCGCCTGGGCCGTAGATCCGCATGTTCGCATCGCGCAGGCGCGCGGCGCCTTCGAGGTCTCCGTTGTGCGCGAGCAGTGCCCCGCAGCATCGCTCGCCCTGTGGGAACCACACCTCGCAGCCGGCCAGCTGCAGCAGCCTGACAGCGGCATCGTGAGACCGCGGGTACAGGATGGGCATCACGCAGCCGACGAGGAAAGCCACGCGGTATCGTCGCGCGCCGATCGCGGGCGCGATGCCTGTGCGCGGTGCTCGAAATGGCGCTCCCAGTGGCGGCAGCTGGCGCCCGGAGCGCGCGATGTTGGTCAAGCCGACGGCCTGGGCGGCCCTTGTCATCGAGCCGAAAACGCGCAGCCGTGTCGGATGCGCGAC
>DATCAV010000067.1:0-2576 GCA_036512415.1 Candidatus Dormiibacterota bacterium
CGGTGACCTCTACGCCTTGGCGGACGCTTTAGGGCTGGAGGGTGTCCGCGGTCGCCGTCATCCTACTTGGCCCGAGCGAGGCGCGAGCCACTCCCGGACGCGGGGCCAGAGGCTGCCCGCGGCCGCCGGCCCGACGAGCATGCCAACGTGCCCGGCGTCGAGCGAGACGGATTCCTGATCCGGGCCGTAGGCGAGAGCCGTCGTGGCCTTGGTCTGGGAGGGCGGGACGACGTAGTCCCACTTGCCCGAAACGTTGAGCACGGCGCAGCGGATGTTGGAGAGGTTCACCCTGCTCCCGCGGAGCTCCACCCGCCCCTTGACGAGCTCGTCGCGCTGGTAGAAATCCCCCACCCACTTTCGGAAGATCTCGCCCGGGAAGGGTGCTGCGTCGTCGACCCACTTGCTCGCCGCCAGCCACGAACGCATGGAGACGTCCCGCTCGGCCAACCTCCGTGCCTCTCGTAATGCCGCATCGTAGACACTGCAGCCGCGGCCGAAGGGCCGGGCGGCCACGCTGACTCCGGTGGCCTGCAAAGAGGCCGCCAAGTTGATGACCTGGCTGGCAAAGTCCGTCGGCAAGTTGCCCAAAAACCGCGGTACTATCGCCGGATCGAAGAACGCTCCGCTGTTGCGGCTCGCGAGCGTCCAGAGTCCGAACGGACCAGGGTTTCGCGGGGCGAACTCCGTGGGCGCGGAGAGCAGGACGAGGTTCTTGAGGGGGCCGTCGGGGAACAGGGAGGCGTACATGGCGGATAGCGTGCCGCCCTGGGACTGTCCGAAGAGGCTGATCTCGGCAGCGCCAGAGGTTTCGAGAACCTCGTGGGCCGCGCCGGGTATGTAGTCCAGGACCAGGTCCTCAAGCGACAACCCCGCGTCCGCGGGGCCGGAGATCCCGAAATCGAGCAGGTAGACGTCGAAGCCCTCCTCCACCAGGTACTCCACCAGGCTGTTACCAGGTACCAGGTCCAGGATGTACGGCTTGAGTACGAACCCGTAGATCAGGAGTATCGGGACCGCTCGTCTCTTGCCGCCACGGCCTTCTGCGCGCCGGTAGTGGTAGAGACGGGCCTTGTTCTTGGTCCAGACCACCTCTCTAGGCGTAGCTCCTGTCTCGACCCCGATCTCCTCCAGCAGTAGATGTGTACCCGTGGCGTACTTCCTCATGCGGATCGTCTCCGGGCCGTCGTAGTCGACGATCCCGAACGGTCCGAGGCCGAAGCCATCCACTTGACCATCTCCCTCGTGGTCAAGCTTTGCCTCGCCGCAAGCGGCGCGATCGCGGTCCACGCTCGACCACCTCCCCGCGACGCCTGGCCTCTTGGCAAACGGCCCGTGGCCGTTGGACGTGTGCGGTGGCGGTGTCGTCGTGTTGTTCGGCAACGTTGGTTTTCCTTTCGACCAGAAACCCGCTCATCGCTCACTGGCAGGAATTCTGGGTGATCAAACCGGACGGAACGACCCCTCAACCACGGCCACTTTCTCCGCGGGAAGGAGTCAGCACGTAGACGGCTCTGCAGTCTTCAGTTAGCACCGAGACACGGCTATATCGTCCCGGCGCGCTCGGCTTTTGGAGTTCTCAGCCAGCGCATCATATTCTTCTCGGGCTCCCATTCGCTGCTCCCGGATCCTTCTCTTCGATCGGAGGTCATATGAACGCTTCACAGCAGAAGGTCGTGCAGTACCTCAACGAGGCGCTGGCTAGCGAGGACGCCCTCGTTCGCGTTCTCCAGTCGCAGATTGCCGTTACCCCTCGTGGGTCCTACCGCTCAGGTCTGGAGGCGCACCTCAGCGAGACGCGTGAGCACGCCGCTCGTGTCGGTGGCCGCCTGGAGGCGCTCGGCCAGGGCTCTAACCCGCTCATGGCCGTCGTCGGCTTCTGGGAGAACGTCATTGGGCAGACCGTCGCCCTCTACAAGACGCCGTTGGATCTCCTCCGCGGCTCCGGCCGCGAGGAGAAGGTGCTCAAGAACGCCAAGGACGCCTGCGCCGCTGAGGCGCTCGAGATCGCCACGTACACGGCGATCGAGCGGCTCGCGCGCTCTGTCGGCGATGACGAGACCGCCAGTATGGCCGCGTCGATTCTCGCCGAGGAGGAGAAGATGCTGCAGCGCATCCTGCGCGAGATACCCAAGCTGACCGAGGCCGTCGTCGATGCCGACGTCAAGGGCAAGCCTTCCTACGACGTCACCGCCACGGGTGCGGCCGACGCCGTCCGCGACGCCGCCGAACGCGAGATCCCCGGAGTCGCAGCCGCCGAAGGCGCCCTGACCGGCGCTGTGGCGACCGCGCAGGACCTGCCGATCGCCGACTACGACAAGCAGACCGCGCACGACATCGCCGCCAAGCTCAAGGGCTTCAGCCAGCGCGAGCTGCGGATGATCGGCGCCTACGAGGTCAAGCACGAGAACCGCTGGACGATCACCGACAGGATCGCCAAGCTGACGGGCGACGAGCCCTGGCCGGGCTATGACGAGCAAAACGTCGACGCGATCACCACCGCGCTGGCAGACGGCGACGCTGACACCGCCCACAAGGTGCGCTCCTACGAGCGCGACCACAAGGACCGTCGGGGGGTC
>DATCAV010000068.1:0-2378 GCA_036512415.1 Candidatus Dormiibacterota bacterium
AGGTCGACTGGCTCGAGCCGGCCGCGCACCCCTTCGAAACCGGCAAGGCCGGTGCCGATCGCGTCCAAAGGCACGCCGAGAGCGAGGCAGACACCGGCTGCGCACAACGCGTTGTAGATGTTGAACTTCGCGGGCACCGACAGCGTCACCTCGGTCTCGCCGCCGGGTGTCCTCATTCGAAAGCGTGAGCCCGAGCCGCTGACGCTGAGGTCGAGCGGGTGCAGGTCCGCTGCAGTGGTGAGGCCGTACGACCAACGGCGCGCGATGGGCCGGCGCGACAGCTTCTCGAAGCTCGCGTCGTCGCGGTTGAGCACCGCGGTCTTCTCGATGCCCTTGTCGGCGCCGGCGGCGGTGAGGTCGATGAGGCGCGCCTTCGCCTCGAGGTAGTCGTCCCACGTGGCGTGGTAGTCGAGATGGTCGTGGCCGACATTCGTGAAAGCGGCGACGTCGAAATCGCAGGCGCGCACGCGTTCCTGCACGAGCGCATGAGACGTGGTCTCGATCACGGCGCACTCCACCCGGGCATCGAGCATCCGCTTCAGCCAGGCCTGGACCTGCGGCGCTTCGGTGGTGGTCTGCCCGCTCAGGTTGTCAGTCTCGGCGCCGCCGACCGTAAACGCGACAGTGCTCATGGCGCCGGCCCGGATCCCGCTTGCCTGCAGCACATGCTCTGCCATGTGGGTGGTCGTCGTCTTGCCGTCGGTCCCTGTGATTCCGGCCACCTTAAGCAGACGCGCCGGCCGGCCGTAGAACTCGGCGGCGATCTCCGCGAGGCCGATGCGCGTGGAGGGAACGAGCATCACGGGTGTGCCTGCTGGCATCGGAACCGGGCGTTCGAGAGCCACTGCCACCGCGCCTTTTTTGACCGCGTCCGCAGCGAACACGTGACCGTCCTCCCGGATGCCACCTACCGCGACGAAGAGATCGCCGGGCTTCACGCGTCGTGAGTCGTAGGCGATCCCCGTCACCTCGACGTCACCGCTCCCTTCCAGCCTGGCGCCCGGCACGCCCCGGGCGATGTCAGCGAGCTTCATACCGAAGGGCAGCATAATCGGCGCGTGATCGCGGATATCGGCGGCCGCCGGTTCGAGTGGGGCAGCCGCACTTACGTCATGGGAATCGTGAACGTCACGCCCGACTCGTTCAGCGGGGACGGCCTCGGCGAGGACCTGGTGGGAGCTGTCGCGCAGGGTATGCGGATGGTGCAGGAGGGAGCTGATTTCCTCGACGTGGGCGGCGAGTCAACGCGTCCAGGACACGTGCCGATCAGCAAAGCCGAGGAGATCTCTCGAACGGAGAGCGTGGTGCGGCGGCTGTCGCGCGAATCCGGCGTTCCAGTGTCGATCGACACGTACAAGCTCGAGGTCGCGGAAGCGGGGGTGGCCGCGGGCGCCACCATCCTCAACGACATCTGGGGCCTGACCCGCTCTCCGGCCATCGCCAATCTGGCCGCGCGCCACGATTGTGCCCTCGTCGTCATGCACAACCAGGACGGCACCGATTATGCCGGCGACCTCATGACCGAGATCAAGCGCTTTCTTCGAGAGTCGGCCAGGCTCGCCAACGAGTCCGGCATACCGCGGGAACGGGTGATCATCGATCCTGGCATCGGATTCGGCAAGACGGCGGACCAGAACTGGGTGGTGATGCGCAGGCTCGAAGAGTTGAAAGAGCTCGGGCTGCCGATTCTGATCGGAACGTCACGCAAGTCGTTCATCGGCAAGCTGCTCGACTTACCGGTCGGCCAGCGGGTCGAGGGCACGGCCGCCACCGTCGCCGCTGCCGTGCTGCGAGGCGCAGACATCGTCCGCGTGCACGACGTCGAGGCAATGACGCGCGTCGCGCGCGTCGCCGATCAGATGCGGTGAAACCAAGACATACAGTCGCGTACCTGGGGCTCGGCACCAACCTGGGCAACAGGCGAAGGAACCTCAGCGCGGCACGGCGCAGGCTGCGTCAAAAGGGGGTGCGCATAATGCGTCAAAGCAGCGTCATCGAGACGCAGCCCTGGGGTGACACCGACCAGCCGCGGTTCCTGAACCAGGTGGTGGAGGTCGAGTGGGCCGGCACCCCGCGACGCCTCCTGGCGGCCACCAGGGCGGTTGAGCGAGAGGGGGGACGGAAGCCGACGCGCCGATGGGGCCCGCGCGTCATTGACGTCGACATCCTCTTATTCGGCGACGACCAGGTCTCCGATGGCGACCTGCAGATCCCTCACCCCGGGATCAGGGACCGGGAGTTCGTGCAGGAATCGCTGCGCGAGCTCGGGGTCGCTGCGCCCTAGGCCAAGGCGCGGGTGAGGACAAGTCCTCCCCCGCGGAACCCCCTCCTGTTAGCCACCACGCCTGCAGGTGTTTGGAGAGCAGGTCTTGGTGACG
>DATCAV010000069.1:0-9510 GCA_036512415.1 Candidatus Dormiibacterota bacterium
AGATGGGGTCGCTTGAGAGGTTGACGCGGGAGTATTCGAGCGGAGCGCCGGTCACTGACCGATTATCCCTGCGATGACAACTGGCCTCGAACATGGCATCGAGCTGTTCAACAGCGGCCACTACTGGGAAGCGCACGAGGCCTGGGAGCGCGATTGGATGCCAGATCGTAAGGGTCCGGACTCGGGCTTCTACAAGGGATTGATCCAGGTCGCGGCCGGCTGCCTTCACTTCACGCGCCGAAACCGGCGAGGCGCCATCAACAAATGGCGGAGCGGCGCCGATTACCTTCGTCCGTACCTGCCCTCGCACAGAGGGGTCCGCCTTCAACCGTTGGTCGATGCCGTGGACGGATATCTACGGGCGACCGGCGGACCGACCTGGCCGAATCTCGTGATGCCAATAATCAGAACGAAATCCTGACAAAGCGGCTAGGCCGGGTTCACCCCGGCCGACACCCAAGCGTTCCGCTTCAAAGCTCCACCCAGCGTGGCCCAGGAGAGGTGGGGGTACCGCGGGGGAGGACAGCTGTCCTCCCCCGCGCCTTCGATCACGAGTAAGGAGGGAAGCGGCGCCCGGCGCCTGATTCGATGAGGCCGCCGTGCCCCAGCCGCAGCAGGTCTCCGGCGTCGGCACGTCCGTACGCGAAGACGAATGGGAGCAGCAGGTCGAGTGAGCTCGATCGCCCGAAGCCGGCGCAGGACGCAACGCCGACGACGGCCGCATCGTCGAGCCGTCCCAGCCACAGCATGCTGCCGGGGTGCATGGGCGCGCCAAGCTGGAGCAGCTGCCCGCCCGCATTGGTGAGCTCGGCGTAAGCGGGGTCGAGGGGATCGATCGCGGAAGCGCCCGCGAACAGCACGAGCTGCGCAGCCAGCGCCGTCGCCTCGCCATAGGCTGCGGCGACCGCTTCGCCGGTGCGGGCGACCTCTCGCACACCGATCACCTCCGCGCCGTACCACCCGAGCTTCGCAGTGACGGCGGCTCGAAACAGATCGCGTGCCTTCGGCTTGAGGCGTTCGGTGGCGACCACGAACGTGCGCAGAGGCATGAAGGGCAGCAGCTGCAGCACCGGTCCTTTCTCGCGGCAGATCTGCTCGACCGCCGCGATCAGATTGCCTGGCACCGCGACGGGCGTGACCTTGCAACCGGCGACCTCTTCGCCCTCAGCGACCGCCTGGCCGTCCATCAGGGTGAACACCGAGATGTAGCCAAGCGCGTTGATGGCGTCGACCAGGTCCGCACGCACGCGTACCAGCCCACGACGCGTGGCGGTCAGGCGCGTCTGGCTCTGCACCGGCGGCTGGGACTCGAGGCCTGGGCCAGACAGGGCGGCCGCGAGCCGCTGGGCGGCTACGTCCTCGTGCACGTCGCCCGACTCCAGCTCGACCACGTGTACGTCGCCCGCCTGTTGGACCCGCACCAGGTGCTCGGCGGTGAGCACGGTCCCCTTGCGCAGGTCGGGCCCCAGGTCGTGGACGAGCACGCGGCCGACCACGTCCTCTTCCCGGGCCGCGGCGCCCAGTCGATGAGCCTTCATTACTGGCAGCATAGATTCGGGTTGCAAGCTCCTGCGCCGGTCCGGCTCTACAACACGTTCACCCGAACCAAGGAACCGCTCGTCCCGACGAGAGCCGGGGTCGTGCGGATGTACTCCTGCGGGCCGACCGTGTATCGCTACGTCCATATCGGCAACCTGCGGACGTTCATGCTTCCCGACCTTCTGCGCAGGACCCTCGAGTACCTCGGCTACGAAACCGAGCAGGTCATGAACATCACCGACGTCGGCCATCTCACCGATGACACCTTCGACAGGGGCGAGGACAAGATGCTGGTGTCCGCGCGCCTCGAGAAGAAGTCGCCCAAGGAGA
Organism: Candidatus Dormiibacterota bacterium; assembly: GCA_036512415.1. GTDB lineage: Bacteria > Chloroflexota > Dormibacteria > Dormibacterales > Dormibacteraceae > Palsa-872. The sequence goes on from DATCAV010000069.1 coordinate 1,870, forward strand.
TCGCTGCTTTCTACACCGAGGCTTTCATGCAGGATGCGGCGAGCGTCAACATCCGGCTGGCGGCCCATTACCCGCGGGCGAGCGATTACATCGCCCAGATGATCGAGCTCATCACCAAGCTCATCGAAAAGGGGCACGCCTACGAGGTCGGCGGGACCGTCTACTACGACATCGCGAGCTTCCCGGCCTACGGCAAGCTCTCGCGCAACACCACCGACAAGCTGCTCGCCGGCGCGAGAGGCGAGGTGGATCCGCGGAAGCGCCATCCGGGTGACTTCACCCTGTGGAAGTCAGCGGGCGAGCATCGACTCCAGGTGTGGCCCAGCCCATGGGGCCCCGGCTTTCCGGGTTGGCACATCGAATGCTCGGCGATGTCGATGTCGCTGCTCGGCGACCGGTTCGACATCCACACCGGCGGCGCCGACAACGTCTTTCCGCACCACGAGGCGGAGATCGCCCAATCGGAGGGAGTCACAGGTCACCGCGTGGTCGGCTGCTGGCTGCATGGGGAGCACCTGTTGCTGTCGGGGTCGCGGATGGCCAAGTCCGCCGGCAACTTCTTCCGAATTCGGGAGCTCGAGGAACAGGGCTTCGACCCGCTGGCGTTTCGTTACCTCGCGCTGCAGGCCAAGTACCGGACGAAGCTCAACTTCAGCGCCGACGGCCTCGCTGGCGCCGATCGCGCGCTGCGCAACCTCAGGGAGCGCCTTCAAGAGTGGTCAAGGGCAAGCATTGAGACGCCCGGTCATCCCGACGAAGTCGGGGCGCTGGAAACGCGCTTCCGATCTGCGATCGCGGACGACCTGGACCTACCCATTGCCATGGCCCTGGTGTCTGAGCTCACACACGCGACGATTGCTCCGCGTGAGAAGGCCGCGCTGCTGCGCAGCTGGGATCGCGTCCTCGGTCTCGATCTCGACCGTGCGATGCCCAGCTTCACGTTGCCCGCGGGGGCAGCGGAATTGCTGGAAGCTCGTGGGCAGGCACGAGACGCGAAGGACTTTGCGCGAGCGGACCAACTCAGAGACGAGCTGACCAAAGTCGGAGTCATCGTCACCGACACCCCCGAAGGCCAGCGATGGAAGGTCGGCGATAGAAAGAATGGGGGCCAGGCCTCGCGGCCCGGCCCTGCCCCTACCCCTTAGTCTCCGGCGCCGTTCGATACCGCGACCGCATGGTCGGGTTTGTGGCTTGTCTGCCCGTGGCCGTTCCCGTTGCCTTTGCCTTTGCCGCTGCCATTGGCCTTGCCATTGCTTTCGCCTGTGGCCTTGTCATGGCCGTTGGCGTTGCCGTTGCCGTGGTTCAGGCGGGCGCCGCTGGCCCGACCGGACATGACCTGACCGTGCTGGCTGGCGAAAGCGCTGACACATTGCCCGATGCCATGCTGGCCGGTCTCGAGCGCGGCTTTGCAGGCGATCACCTGCTGCCTCACCTGCTGGCCCCAGTTGGCGGGGTCGGCACTGCCCGTGATCGCCGCCTCGGCGACCGCGGCCACAGCAATCACCGCGAACGCTGCCACAGCGAATCCCGTTGCGGCCTTGACGACAAGCGCGGCTCGAACGCCGCTCAATAGACTTTTCACGACTCCTCCTTGATCCGGCGGGCGTCCCCTTTTGCAGTCGCTGTGCACGCCGGTCAAAGCAAAGGGACAGCCAGGGGCTCCGAACTACCCATTTTTCGGCTCCCACACGGGGCGGCTTGACTACGAACGCATGTTCGGCTAACGTCCCCCTCAACACCCATGCCCACGTTTCCCGACTTCGTCTCAGCCAACTTCCAGGGGGACGTGACTCTCGACCACGTGATCCCGGCATCGGAGGCGCGTTTCGCACCCCTGCCGGACGATTTGCGGCCTGAGCTCACTCGCGCGTTGGCTGCTCGCGGCGTCGAACGCCTCTACTCACATCAGGCTGACGCGTACAACGCCGTGCGCCGGGGCCGGCACCTCGTCGTGGTGACGCCTACGGCGAGCGGGAAAACCCTCTGCTACAACCTGCCGGTCCTCCAACGCCTTCTGGAGCAGCCGGACAGGCGAGCCCTGTACATGTTTCCGACCAAGGCGCTGGCCCAGGACCAGCTGGCAGAGCTCAGCGCGCTCAAGCACGGGCTGCCCATCGACCTGCGCGTGGACACCTACGACGGGGACACCTCGCCAGGGCGGCGCACGGCCATCCGCGAGGGCGGGCACATCGTGATGACCAATCCCGACATGCTCCACGCGGGCCTGCTCCCGCACCACACTCGCTGGCGACGGCTTTTCTCGAGCCTCGACTTCGTCGTCATCGACGAGCTGCACATGTACCGCGGGCTCTTCGGCAGCCAGGTCGCCAACGTCATCAGGCGCCTGAAACGGATCTGTGCTTTTTACGGATCAAGCCCGACTTTCATCTGCACGTCCGCGACCATCGCCAATCCGCTGCAGCTCGCGCAGAGATTGCTGGAGGAGGAGAACATCGAGCTCGTGGAGCGCAATGGCGCACCTCGCGGCGAGCGCCGGCTCATCTTCTACAACCCGCCCCTGCTCAACCGCGAGATGGGCGTGCGACGCAGCTCGATGCTCGAGGCCCGGCGCATCGCGGCACCCTGGATCCGCGCCGGGGTGCAGACGATCGTCTTCTGCCGCAGCCGGCTCCAGGTCGAGGTAATGCTCAGCTATCTCAGACAGGATCTAGCGCCGCGGCTCGACGCCAGCCAGCGCGTGCGCGGCTATCGCGCCGGCTACCTGCCCTTACATCGCAGGGAGATCGAGGCCGGCCTGCGGAGCGGAGAGATCACCAGCGTGGTCAGCACCAACGCCCTCGAGCTGGGCATCGACATCGGGAGCCTGCAGACGGCGATCCTGGTCGGCTATCCGGGCACGATTGCATCCACGTGGCAGCAGCTGGGCAGGGCGGGGCGTCGGTCCGGGTCGGTTGGCATCTTCGTGGCATCGAGCTCGCCGCTCGACCAGTTCATAGTCCGGCACCCCGAATATTTCCTGAGCTCCGATCCCGAGGAAGGCCTCATCGATCCTGACAATCTGCTGCTCCTCGCCGGCCACCTGCAAGCCGGTTTGTTCGAGCTGCCGTTCGAAGACCAGGAGCGCCTGGGTCGCGCCGACGTCCGCGAGCTGCTCGAGCTGTTCGAAGAGGACGGTTCGGCATCGCGTTCGGGAGGTCGGTGGTTCTGGAGCCGGCAGGCTTTTCCCGCCGACGAGATCCACCTCCGCCGCATCGCGGCGGACAACGTCGTGATCATCGACACCTCGCAGCCGCGACCCAAGGTCATCGGTGAGATGGATCAGTTCACCGCGCCGGTCCTGCTGCACGAGGAGGCGGTCTACCTGCACGAAGGAGCGCAGTACCACGTCGAGCGCCTCGACTGGGAGGAGAAGAAAGCGTACGTGCACCCGGTCGAGGTCGATTACTACACGGACGCCCTTGCTGCAGTCACGGTGCAGGTGCTCGACACCTTCTCGATTCCGGAGCGGGGTGACGGCCTGTCGCGAAACCACGGCGAGCTAAAGATCACCGCACTCGCGAGCATGTTCAAGAAGATTCGCTTCCATACGCACGAGAACATCGGGTCAGGTCCCATCCACCTACCGGAGCAGACGCTGCACACGACCGGTTACTGGATCACCGTCGATGAAGATCTGTGGCGCACGCTCGGTCGAGAGACCCTCGAAGCCGGATTGCAGGGCATGGCCCACACGCTGCGCCACGTCGCGAGCCTGCGATTGATGTGCGATCCCCGTGACCTCGGTGCGGTGGCGGAGGTGCGCTCCGTGACCACCAGGCTTCCGACGGTGACGGTCTACGAGATGTATCCGGGCGGCGTCGGCTACTCCGCCCGCATGTACGAGCTGCACCGAGAGCTGCTCGAACAGGGCGCGGCGCTCGTGCACGACTGCCCATGCCTCGCCGGATGTCCATCCTGCATCGGACCGCTGCACCTCGTGGAAGGAGCCAAGGAGGCATGCCTGAAATTAATGGAGGCTGGCGACGGGGCAGCGGCGAGAGATTCGGTGGCCAGGTGGGTCAGCTGCTAGGCGCCATCGAGCATCGCAGCGAAGCGTATCCGTCGATACGTGTAGCGAGAAGCGCAGAGGGCAACAACGCAGATGGCCCGCATGGGCGCCGAAGATCCGTCGATGGCCCGGCGCCGGTCTCCCAACTCCGCGAGCGCCTTGCCCGTCTAGGCGCACCTCCGCGGATTCGACCGAAGTTCGAGCGCGCGCTGCCGCGCGGGTTCGAGGTCGTCGTCACACCGTATGGCGACGCGCTGCTGCGCCAGGATGTGATTCCGCTGCCGGCGCTCGAGCCGCACCCCGGCTCGGTCGCCTACGTGGACACGGAGACCACCGGGCTGTCCGGCGGAGCGGGGACATACGTCTTCGCCGCTGCGGTCGCCAGGCCGATCGATTGCGGATTGCGAGTCGCGCAGGTGTTTCTCCCACAGCCCGGCATGGAGGCCGCGTTCCTGCATACGCTGCAGGCCGAGATCGCGCCGGCGCTGGCAGTGGCTACTTTCAACGGCAGCTCCTTCGACCTGCCCGTGCTGCGCACGCGCTGGGTGATGGCTCGCATGCCGGGCGAGCTGGCATGCCCTGCGCACGTGGACCTGCTCACCCTGGTCAGAGCCCTCTATCGCCACCGCCTGGAAAGCTGCAACCTCCGGTCGGTTGAGGAGCGGCTGCTCGGATACGAGCGCGACGATCCGATCGCCAGCGCCCTCGTGCCCGACGCTTACTTCGACTATCTCCGCACTGACATGAACCCCTTGCTGGAAGCGGCGCTCGAGCACAACCGGCTCGACGTCATCAGCCTCGTCCACCTTCACTCCCGCCTCCTCGCGCGCCTCCGAGGCGGCGATGCCGGCATGGATGCTGCCGACTGGCTGGCGCTCGGCCGCCATCGGTTTCGACGAGGCGCGCGGGCAGATGGATGGCGAGCCCTCCGGAACGCAACAGCCTTCGCCAAAGGCGAAGCAGCGGCGACGGCCGGTCTACTGCTCAGCCGCCGCCTCGTGCGTCGCGGCTCGATCGCGGCCGCAGACCGTTTGCTGGACTGGTTGGAGTCGCACGCGACCGAGGACATGCGTGTCTCGATCGCACGGGCTCGCCTTCTCGAGTGGCGAAAGCGCGATCCGCTGGCAGCCTTGAACGTGGTCGAAGGGGCGCGACGGCGAATGCCAGAGGAGGCGGAGCTGCTGGAATCGCGCCTCGTCCGCCTGCGCCGGAAAGCGAGAAAGCGCTCGATCGCAACGCTGCCGTTTGCTTGAGCGCCGCTGGTTCTAAAGCAGCGCCGGCACCGAGACGGGGTCGCCGACCACCTCCGCGACGGCCGGGAGGGCAAGGTCTGCGATAAACAGCTCGAGGCTGCCGTCGCGAATGCTCTGCCCCAGCCCTTCCACCACCGCCGGGTCGAACTCGGAACCCGCCCCTTCGCTAACCCGGTCGAATGCCCTCAGCGCCTCCAGGCGCTCACAATCGCGACCCGCCGTCAGCGCCTCGTACATCTCGGCCACGGCGATGATCCGGGCGCCAAGAGGAATCTTCTCCCCGGCCAGTGCGTCCGGCTTGCCTGCGCCGTCCCATCGTTCGTGATGGCCCCGCACGTAAGCCAGGACGTCAGGTGAGAACTTCGCGCGGCGCAGGATCTTTTCGCCGGTTTCGGCGTGGCCCGGTACCTCGAAACCCTGGCCCGCGGTCAGCGTCATGTGGCCGACGTCGTGGAGGAAGGCTGCGGTCCGCAAGTCCTCGAGCCGGGTCACCGGCAAGGTCGTTCGCCGCCCAACCGCATCCGCGATTATCGCGACGCGACTCGAGTGCCCCCGCGTCAGTGGGCTGCGGTGGTCGACCGCGTGCGCCACGGCGACGACCACCTGTGGCCCCGCTTCGGCGAGCACCGCGAAGAGGCTGACGTCGTCGAGCTCCAGCTCCGTGACCAGCTGTGGAAAGGTGCACGCGCGATCCTTCCCTTCCCGCTTGGCCAGGTAGAGGGCCTGGTCGGCGGCCGCCACCAGCTCCGCTGCAGTCAGGCCGTCGTCGGGATAGGTTGCGGCGCCGACACTGAAAGTCAGGTGACTGCCAGGGGTTGTCGTGATCGACGCCGCGTGAACGGCTTCCACGATCCGATGTGCCAGCTTGTTGGCTCCGATCGCGTTCGTATCGGGGGCCATCACCACGAGCTCGTCTCCGCCGTAGCGCCCGACGATGTCCTGGGCACGCGCCACCGAGCGCACGATCCGGGCGCCCAGCTGCAGCACCAGGTCGCCTTGCTGGTGGCCCACCTGGTCGTTGACGGACTTGAAGTGATCGAAGTCGACGAGCACCACCGAAAAAGTGGCAGCGCGCCTGTCGGGATGCGCGAAAGCGGCGGCCAGCCGCCGCCTGAACTCTCGCGCGTTCGCAAGCCCGGTAAGCCCGTCGGTGGTCGCCTCCTGGGTGCTGCGGTGGTAGCGAAGCGCGTTGGCAAGCGAAACCGCCGAGCTGCCTGAAAGGGCGGCGACAGAGAAGAGGTCCTGGTTGGTGAAGCTGCCCTTCTCGCGGACGAGGCTGAGCAGCGCAGTTACCCCTTCGCCTGATGCGATCGGGATGACGAGCGCCCTGTGGTCCGCTCCGTAGGAGGCCTCGCCGGTTCGGGCGGCCTGGCCGAGCTTCTCCTCGTCGAGGAGTTCCGGAACGCCCCCGGCAGCCACTCCATCGGGGGCGCTTGCGCTCACCTCGAACCCATCGTGCGAGGCGAGGATCAAGCTGCCTCGATCGGCCATCGTCATCTGAACGGCGTGGTCGACGATGAGCTTGAAGACGTCTTTGATGTCGGTGTCGCTGATCATGGTCACGCTCAGCTCTCGCAGCGAGTCCGCCTGGGCCGCGCGTTCCACCGCCTGGCGCCGCTCCCGCTCCAGCTCGCGCGTCATGTAGCCGGTCGCCAAAGCCACGACCAGGAACAGAAAGACCTTGCCGATGGTGGCGTTCGGGTCAGTGGTGAAGTTGTCCGGCGTGAAGGAACCACCGACAAATAGATAGATGAAAGAGATGACAAATGCGGAGACGACACAGGCGGCCGCGCCGAATCTGACAGCGTTGGTGATGACGGCAAGGAACAAAGCGAGAAAGAAAGGGCTCGAAAATCCGTCAGAGAGGTAGACCAAACCAGTGGCAAAGAAGATGTCGAGCGACATAGTGCTCAAGCTGAACTGCTTTCCAGGCTGGTACCCGCGCGCCAAAAGCACGTTGACGGCGACGTTCATCACGGCCCAGGCGGCCAGCAGGACATCCACCGTGCTACGGGCCTCTGCGCTGGTCACCGTGGTGACGTTGTTCAACACCGCCAGCACGATCAGGAAGAGCCAGCGGAAGCTGACGGCGACTCTCTCGCCTACGCGCCGGCGGTCGGCGTCGAATTTCGCGTCCATGGCACGCGCGCGGACGTCCTGCCAGCGGCGAGAATCTGTGCGGGTTTCGGGTCTGGACGTCAAGTGATGGATTTACGGGGCAAGAACGCCTTGCCGGTCACCTCAAATGTCAGAGCGACTGAAAACCGCCCCCAGTCCGTTATTCGAATACATGTGCTGCATCCAGCGGTCCTATCGGTTTGAATAACGCTCACAAATGATGGCTGAGGCAGTTCAAACACGCACTTCCACTCGGGATTC
>DATCAV010000070.1:0-19133 GCA_036512415.1 Candidatus Dormiibacterota bacterium
CAGCCCGTCACTTGTCACCGCTATCGGCCGGCCGAATCCAGCGCTCGCCTGGGTGCTTCTCACCGTCACGGCAGTATTGAGCCTGTCCCTTGTTTGGCCGTTCGCGCAGAGACTCTTCCGCTTCGGGCCTCTGCACGTTGATGATCTCGCCTTGACGGTTGGTGCCGGCACAGTTTTGCTCGTTCTCCTCGAGGTCGTGAAGCCACTCTGGTGGCGCAAACGCTTACGGTCTTGAGGCGAGTAGAGGCCGCAGCACGGACACAATCCACCGGACAAGGTCCGCTTCCCGTCAGTCAAGGCTTTTCACCCGAGTCCGCGCGGCCGGATATCGGCTAAACCTACAGCCTCTCAATCTGGTTACCTGGGTTCGATTCCGATCGCCGGCTCCAAAGCCCGAATCGGCCTCGCGTGGCGTTCGGACCAGCCGCCGGCGACGGCCTGGATCAGGAGCAGGCTATCCGCCTCCTGGATTATTGGATTCTCACTCGGTTCGAGCATCGACCCGTTGAGCACGATGCGCAGTGTCGGCGCGGGTTCCCCGGCCAGGTAACGCGAGGCGCGCGGGTGAGCCACGGCCAGCGTCTCCAGCAGTTGGCCGAGGGGGAGACCAGCCTCCGGCAGCTCGAGCTCGAAAAGCCGGACTCCCAGAGAAGCGCTGATCATCCCCCTCAACTCGATTCTCAAGCCACTAGCTTGTAGTGGCGGCGGACCAGTTCGCCGAGACCAAGCCGGTCCAGCCGCTCCAGCGGTACCAGCATCGAGAGCTGGACGGCTCCCGGCAGCCGCGCGATTTCAAGGCCGCCGCTGATCGTGCAGCGGTTGCGGACCTCGGCCTGGGAAAGCCCAAGCAGGTTGGCCGTCCGCTCGATTGCGTTATCCGCTGCTTCGTTGATGGTTGCGGCGGTGCCGATGAACTGCACCGGAGCCATCGGGCCCTGCATCTGGACGCTGTAGCGCTGGCCCAGCGCTCTGCCTCGCTCGAGTTCCTCTTTGCTGAAGGGCCGCGCGATCCAGGGCAAGTCTTCGACGACCGGAAGCAGGATCGGACCTTCGAGCTTCACTCCCTTGAGCAGGTTGACTCGTACGCGCACATTCGCCGTGATGTCGGTGGTGTGGAGGGAGAGCTCGCCGTCGCCCTGGTTGGCATGCGAATCGCCGATGTAGATGCCGCCTCCGTCGACCTTGACCGGCACAAGGAGCACAGCGCCCGCCCGCACCGAGTCACAGTCAAGGTGGCCGTCGGTCCGATGCTCCTTCAGCTCCTGCTCGGACATCGCGAACCGGTGCTTTGCACCGATCAGGAACGACCCGAAGTCGCCGGCGTTGTGCGAGTCGGGCATGTCCTTGGAGGGCATGCTGCCGATGTTGCCGATGAACGAGCGCAGGCGGGCCAGGGTGCCTGGAATGGTATGGGGCTCGTAGACGAGAATCGGATACTGCTCGCTGTTCTCCGGCAGCGCCGCAATTTCGCGAGCGCGGAGCGCGAAATCGTGCGCTCTCTTCTCATCCACGGTCAACCCGACGATCCGATCCTCGTCGAAGGCGATGGTGTAGCCCTCTCCGAAGCCGAACGGGCTGCACTCGGCTCCGCATTTCGCACAGCGCACGGCCCCCTCACCAGTCCCCTCCAGACGGCTGGCGGGCCAGGGAAGGCCGCAGCCGGGGCACTTCTTGTCGACGAAAGGATCGCTACCGAAGGCGGCCTGCTTGGTGACCATGGTCCCCGAGCTCGTGGCCGCCGACATGACCTGCACGCGCTCGATAGTGATCGCGATGGCGTCGCCGACCTTGGCCCCTTCAACCGCCACCGGCCAGGAGACCTCATGGCCGCCGACGAACTTGGGGGTGATCATCGGTCCCCAGCAACCGGGTGGGGTGATCGCCTCGATGATCCCGCCGTCCTTGACCACCTCGTCCATCTGCAGACTGGGCCCGATCAGGCCGGCGGTGTATCGACGCACGGCGACTAGCTCAGACACCTTGGCGATGGTTCCCATATCGACGTCCTCCTTTATTCATTTGCCGGCGGTAGAAGGCCGCATCAGCGGTCCACCCACCGGCAAGGCTGTGCGTCCGAACATCTCGTTGATCACGAACGCAAATGCGAGATACACAGCAGAGGCGCCGGTCAGGATTCCCTCCCAACCTGCAATCTGCGTGATCGAAGTGTTGTCAGCCCAATTGGCGACCGCCAGCAGCGAGAGCAGGATCACAGTCAGAGCCAGTACCCATGTCAGGAACCGAGGAGCCACGAAAGACGCGATGCAGAGACCGAGGCTGAAGACCGCCCACATGAACAGGTACCAGCCCATCGCGGTTCCAGAATTCGCCACCGGCCACCAGTTGTGCTGCTGACCGATCAGAAGGAAGGCAAAGGTAAGCCAGAGGAATGCATATCCACCAAAGGCCGTCACGCCGAAGGTGTCATTGCGGCGGAAGGCCATAGTCGCGACCACCAACTGGGCCACCCCCCCGAAGAGCACCGCCATCGCCAGGACCATCGTGCCCAACGCGAACACGTTGGCGTTGGCCAGGCTCAAGAGCACGGTCGACATTCCGTAGCCGAGAAGTCCAAGTGGCGCTGGGTTGGCGAACTGTGGAACTGGAACGACCACCTCGGGCGCCCTGGCCACTACCGCCTCTCTCTGGATGACAGCTGCCATTTCCAACCCTCCTCCGCGTGCAGGTGGACGTTCAAGTAGGAATCGTTCGGGGCCGCGACAAATGATCCCTAGAATCGCAAAGCTAGGACCAAAGGTCGCAATGCGATAGGGCCCAAAGTCCCAGGCCGGAAGGGCCGTTCGACCCCGGCGCACTTCTGGCGCAAGCTGGTGGAGCGCGTGCTGCTGGACGTGATCTCAACCAGCCACGGCGATCAGGCCATTTTCCGGCGCCGACCAGCGGCGGCGGTTAAGAGTGCGCCTGATCAATCGCCGATTGGAGCGATTGAACGTAGGCATCGCTCGTATACGTGGCTCCTGAGACGGTGTCTATTTGTGCGGCCTGAGCCGAGGCAGCCTGGAGGGCTTCGTCACGCAGGATCGGACCGGCCACTTGACTGATTTCGACGGAGCGTGCTCGATCACTGGGAAGCAGGGGTGCTTGGACATCGGTGACATGCCCGGTTGAGACGGTGATTTCAACCTGCACGTCCCCGAAACGGGTTGTGATGTCCCGACCGGTGTACTGCCCGTTTTTCAGTGTTGCCGGAATCTGGAGCGTGGAAGCCCCAAGCCCGCCACATCCCACCAGGAGCATGGACGACACCGCAGAAGCAGCAGCACTGATGGCGGCGCGTCTTTTTCGCTTGCAGGCAGCCGAGTATGGTCTTGTGCGAGCGCTGTCCGGTTTCACGAGTACGCCCTAACCCAGGTGCGCTTGCTTTAGGGCCGACTCGAGCGATTGCACATAGGACTGACTGGTGTAAGTCGCTCCGCTGATGATGTCGATGTTTGCGCTCTGCGCCTGCAATGCCTCGGAACGCAGCCACGGGCCGGCCTGCTGGCTGATGTATGCGGATTCCGCTCGGTCGGTTGGAAGTTGTACCGCTTGGACGTCCGTTATGTGCTTGTTGGAGATCACCACCCGCACCTGCACGTCACCGAAGCGGTTCGGAAAGTCAGCACCAGTGAAAGTTCCATTCAGAACAGCTGACGCGGACGGTGAAGGTGATGGCGAGGGTGTCGTCGCGGGCGTGGCCGAGGGTGAGGGCATGGCCGAAGGCGAAGTCGATGGACTCGCGGAATTGCCTACGGTTGGAGATGCGGGTGCGATCGCAGTCAACTGGTGCGCGGTGACCTTGTAATTGAGAAGCCAGGCGACTCCCACAACGGTCACGCCCGTGACGATGGTAGACCTCTTCATTGCAATCGAAAGACCTCCGTTCGAATTTGGTCGGACGACATCCCAAGTGCCTCAAGGGAGCTGCGGACGAGCGCCATCATCCCCACCGGTCCGCACACGTAAACGACTCGATCAAATATGTCTGGGACGAGTCTGGCAAGGTCTGTAGGTGTGAACCAGGCCTCGCGGCCGGGTCGGCGACCAGCAGCTTTAGTGAGTAAGTAATCAACCCGCACGGAGCCCTCTCGGGCAGCAATGGCGTCCAACTCCTTCTTGAAAACAATGTCGCCCTCACTGTGAGCCCGATAGAGAACTCGAACATCGAAACCGTCGGCCGCCATTTCCTCCGCGAGGGGCCTGATCGGAGTGATGCCAATTCCGCCGGCGATGAGCAACACCTTCGGGTTCTTCGGTCGTTCAATGAACTTCCCGAAGGGTCCGTCGACCAGGATCGGGGTGCCGGGCTTCAAGGTGTGGATGTTGCTCGTGAAGTCGCCAATGTTCTTCACCGTTATTCGCAAGCGTCGCCCATCGGGGACCGCAGAAATCGAGAAAGGATGGGCCTGCCACCAGCGGGTGCGATCTAGAAACCGCCAGATCGCGAACTGGCCCGCCTCGGCCTGGAACTGGTCAAGGTCGCGGCCTGTGATGTAAACGGAGAAGACACCGCGCGCCTCCTTCTCCACTGCCTGGACGTGAAAGCGGTGGCGCCAGTAGGTGGCCACCTGTCCAACGACCCTACAGAAGATGAGGGAGCCGCCGACCAGGACGTACAGCCCGCACCAGTACCAAACAAACGCTGGGTTCCCAGCGAAATCTACCCCGGTTGCCAGCTGATGGCTGAAAGCCAGTACCACCGCCAGGTAGGAATAGAGATGGATGAAGTACCAGGTTTCGTATGCAAGGCGGCGCCTTGCGATTGTGACCGACATCACTACGATGGCGATGAAGAGTCCAAGGGCAACGATGGCCGCCAGGAGGCCCTGGTAACTGGCTATGAAGTCGGCCAGCTGGCTGGCAACGTCCTTGCCGTCGCCGAGCTGATATCCGAGAGTTTGGAAGACGCCGTGTCCGATCAGCAAGCCAATGGCGAGGTAGCCGTTCCACTTGTGGAGCACTGCCATTCGCTCCAGGCCGAAGGCGTGCTCCAGCCACGGCAGCCGCGCCATGAATAACAACTGCCAGAGAACGAGGTAGGTCCCAAGCAGCCCCGTCACCCGGCCGATGCCGTTTAACGCATCAGAGGCGGTGCGGGTGATCTCGAAGCCCGAGCTGAACCACCAGAAGCCAAGGATGACGATGGCGTTCGCAACAAAAACGGCGTAGGCAAGATCTGGCCTCGACCACGCTGAATGGGCTCGGCGTGGCACGAATTCGGTCTTGGGAGAGGTGGCTAGGGTCCTCACGTTGAGCACCTAGGCTAGCCCCCGTTCATTGGAGATCGATTGGGCGGTCGGGGTTGGGTCTTTCCAATCTGGCTCCAATCCAAAGTCCCTATCATCGAGTCCGGACCTACCCGAATTGGCAAAGATCAGCGAGTGGCATCCGGAACCGCCCGAATCCGGCGTCACGGCGAATGAGCGCCTCACGGCGCTGACTGGCGGACTGCTTTTATTACTCCTTGCCCTGATGGGAGTTACCGTTCTCAGCGTCAGGCGGTTGCTGCCGGAGCATTTCTTGCTTGGCTTTCTACTGATACCGCCTCTGGCCCTGAAAATGGCATCGACCGGCTACCGCTTCGGGCGTTACTACGCCGGCGACTCGCAGTACCGGCGCGCCGGACCACCGCAGCTGCTCATGCGGCTCATCGCACCGATCGTCGTGATCTCCACGCTGGCCGTATTCGCGACGGGAATCGAACTCTGGCTGTTCGGTCTGCGCTTCGGCAGTATTTGGGTCGAGGCCCACAAACTCAGCTTCGCGATCTGGCTGCCGGCCACGGCTATACATGTCCTCGGCTACCTGAGTCGAACCGGCCGGTCTGCCGCCGAGGAGTTCTCAGCGTTCAGTCCACGGAGCGCGATCACGCGGCGATCGCTCGTGGTCGGGAGCCTGATCGCCGGTGTGGTACTCGCCGCTGCCAGCCTGACCTATGTGACCCCATTCATCTTCTTCAGGGATGGTTAGTAAGGCACAGTGAGCTCTGTCCTGGTCATCGAGGATGAGGTGAACCTGAGCCGCATCCTTGTGCGGGTGCTGGAAGAGGAGGGGTTCCATGCCCTCGTGGAGCACCGAGGGGACAGCGGCCTGGAGGCGGCCATAGCCAACGCGCCTGATGCAGTGGTGCTCGACCTGTCGCTGCCCGGTATCGATGGGCTTCATGTCTGTCGCGAGCTTCGTGCCCGGGGTATGCGGATGCCGGTGATCATGCTCACTGCACGGGATGCCGTGCCGGATCGCGTCCGCGGCCTTGACCACGGCGCCGACGACTACCTGGTGAAGCCATTCGCTATTGAGGAGCTGATCGCTCGGATCCGGGCTCAACTGCGACGCGCCGGCGAGCCGGCCGAGAGGCTCGTGGTCGCTGACTTGGTGCTTGAACCAAGCGCGCGTAGAGTTCGCCGAGGTGGTCGCGAGCTGAGCCTGACGGCTCAGGAGTTCGATCTACTGGAGTTCCTCATGCGGCACCGCGGGCAGGTAATGAGCCGTCAGCGGATCCTCGACCATGTCTGGGGTTACGAGGCAACGCCAGTGTCCAACATCGTCGATATCTACATCCACTATCTCCGCGACAAGGTCGACAACGGCCATGGGGCAAAGCTGATCAAGACCGTGCGCTCGATCGGCTACGTACTGCGCAAATGATCTTCGGCAGCGTCCGCAAACGACTGTTGCTGACGAACGTGGTCGTGATGGCGGCAATCCTGATCGCACTTGGCGGAGGAATCCTGCTCGCGATGGACCGCCTTCTGGTCGCCCAAGAAACGTCCACTGTCGAGTCGGATCTTCAACGCGCTGTGATTGAGCGCCATGAGCTCAGCCAGGACGAGTTTCAAAGCCGGCACACGTTCTTCACGTCCGGCACGTTTTTTGTCATCTGGGACACTTCTGGCAATGTAACTTTCAATCCTTCGGGCGCCGTAATTGATCCGCTCCGATCAGCGGCGATGGATGCTCTGAGCGGCCATGCCGGTACGGTCCGAGTCAACCTGAAGGCAAATGAGCCTGCATTGATCGCCTCTCAGGTCACCACTGACCAGGGCGGGTCGAGTGTTGTGTTGCAGGCAGGCCGCAGCCTAGTGCCTGTGTTGTCGGTTGAGCGCGAAGCGCTGTTGGTGATGCTAGGGGCCGGGCTGGCAGCTGTGCTCGTCATCGTCCTCGCCGGTTGGTTCTTGACCGAACGAGCGCTGATCCCGATCAGGCAGGCCATGGATCGACAGACCCGGTTCACCGCGGATGCCTCGCATGAGCTGCGAACGCCGCTTACCATCATTGACGCCGGGCTGCAGGTCTTGAAGCGCCATCCAGACCAAACCATCGGTCATAACACCCAGTTGGTCGATTCGATATCAAGCGAGACCCGGCGCATGACTCGGCTGGTCGATGACCTCCTGACGCTGGCCCGCGCCGACGTCGGTCAGTCCCAGCTTCATTTAGTTCCAACTGACGTTAGCCAGCTGGTCGTCTCAACCGGCGAGGATTTACAGGCGCTCGCGGCCGGCCGGGGCGGTCGCCTGGACGTCCAGTCCGAACCGCGAATCGAGGCCCACGTCGATCCGGACCGGCTGCGCCAGCTGCTGGTGATCTTGGTCGATAACGCACTTCGTCACGGCGAGCCTGGCGGAACGGTCGAGGTCCGATCCGCCAAGGTTGGTCTTGATTTGCGCTTGGAGGTATCTGATCGCGGGCCTGGCATCCCGGCCGAGCAGCGCAGCAAAGTGTTCGAACCCTTCCACCAGTTGGATGGCAGCCGCTCAAGCAGCGGCACCGGGCTTGGTCTCGCGATTGCCCGTTGGATAGTCAGCGCGCACGGTGGCACCATCAAGTTGGCAGACAACGAACCAGGTCTCGCGGTCCGGATGTTGCTTCCGCTACGCGGGTTGATCGAGGACGCAAATGGTTCACCGGCACGTCTCGGGAGCTCCCTGAAAAAGGCCGTTCGAAAGCCGAAACCATCTTCGACCACCTGACCGCGTCCTTGGCTGTGCGCCGCCGTGAAGAAGTGATGGGGATGCCCATTACTGTTCACGTGGTTGACGACCTGGCCAACGACGAAGCAATCGACGCGGTCTTCAACGACTTCACCCTGCTTGACCGAACCTTCAGCCCATTCCTCGCTGATAGCGCGGTGAGCCGGATCAACCGGCGGGAGCTTCGGTTGGAGGACGCCGGTCAGCTTGTGAACCAGGCGATCGACCTTTGCCGTCTCTATGAACATGCGACGGCCGGCTATTTCTCGGCCTGGATCAACGGCCGCTTCGACCCATCCGGGTTGATCAAAGGCTGGGCGATTGACCGCGCCTGCTCGATCCTCGACCGCAACGGCTTCCGCGATTATTTCGTTGACGCGGGCGGCGACGTCCAGACGCGCGGTCGAAACGGCAATGGGGGCCTATGGCGGGTCGGAATAAGACACCCGATTGAGCGGGACAAGGTCGCGCGCGTGGTCCTGGCCAGCGGTTTGGCGGTCGCCACGTCGGGCACGTACGAGAAGGGTGAGCATATCGTCGATCCGCACAGTGGCAAGCCCGCCAACGCCTGGCTCAGCTTTACCGTGGTTGGACCAGACATCCTGCAGGCCGATGTCTACGCGACGGCGTGTTTCGCCATGGGAATCGCTGGACTCGACTTCGTGGCGCGGGTTGACGGATACGACGCGTATGCCATCGACCATCAGCTCCGCGCTCGCTACACAGCAGGATTTGAAGCGCTTTCCGAGACAGTTGCAGGTTAGCGGGACATTGTCCTGAGGCCTCTGTTGCTCGCCGGCAGCGATTGATCAACTGCGCGCCCTACAACGCGATCCCACCGACGAGGCGACCTACCGCGGCGGTGACCACCATCGCGAGTCCGCCACCCACGCAGACACGAACGGCTGCGCGGAGCATCGGCGCTCCGCCTGCGCGCGCCCCTGCGATGCCAAGCGCCACGAGAGCCAGTAGAGCGCTGACCACCACCGCCACAGTCCGAGCAGCGGTCGGGACCACCAGGAGGGCTGCAATCGGCAGCACGGCGCCCGCCGTGAAGCTCAGCGCTGAGTACAGCGCCGCCTGGACGGGACGAGCCGGGACGGCAGCCATGCCGAGCTCGTCACGGGCATGGGCCCCGAGCGCATCAGAAGCCGTGAGCGCGTCGGCGACCTTACCGGCCAACTCGATTGGAAGCCCACGGTTCACATAAATCTCGGCCAACTCTTGCTTCTCGCCCTCTGGCTGTGCTTTGAGCTCTCGGCGCTCCTGGTCGAGGTCGGCCCGCTCCACATCTCGCTGTGAGCTAACGGATACGTATTCGCCGGCCGCCATCGCCATAGCTCCGGCGACCAATGCGGCTATCGCCGCCGTAAGCACGAAGCTCGTTGGGGCTCCAGATGCAATAACGCCGATGGCAACGCTCGCAACCGAAACAATTCCGTCATTTGCACCGAGGACTGCGGCTCTTAGCCATCCAGCGCGCTGCCCTCTGTGACGGACTCTCGTGACGGTACCCACCGCGCGCAGTCTATCTACGGGCGATGAGACCCCGGCTGTCCCACTCTGCTCAATATACCCATAGGGGGTATAGTTGACAGATGCCCGGTTATACAAAGGACAAACAGAAGATAGCGACCCGATTGCGGCGCATCGAAGGCCAGGTGCGTGGCATCCAGAAGATGATCGAGGAGGACCGCTACTGCATCGACGTGCTCACACAGGTCAACGCGACCAGGGCCGCGCTCGAAAGCGTCGCATTGAAGCTGCTCGCCGATCACACCGAGCATTGCGTGACTGAGGCGATCCGGTCAGGCCGGGGAACTGAAAAGGTCCGAGAGCTCAACGGCGCGGTTCAGCGCCTGGTGAGGAGCTAACCGGATTGTTAGTGGTCGGCGCGATCCTGCACGCCTTGCAGATCTCGTTGTTCATGCTCTGGGAGGTCTTCTGGCCTCTCGCCTTCGGATTCCTGCTTTCGGCGATGGTTCAGACAGTCGTTTCGAAAAAGACGGTGGCGAGCGCGCTTGGCAAGCCCGACCTCAAGGGGTTCGTCCTGTCGCTCGGATTGGGCGCGGCCAGCTCCTCGTGTTCCTACGCAGCGGTCGCGCTGGCGCGAGCCCTCTTCCGCAGAGGGGCCAGCTTCGTCAACGCGATCATCTTCGAGTTCGCGTCCACCAACCTCGTCTTCGAGCTTGGGCTGGTCCTGCTGATCCTCCTGGGCTGGCAGTTCGTCGCCGCCGAGTTCGCGGGCGGCCTCCTCATGGCGGTGATCCTCTGGATCCTTTTCAAGGTGACTTTGAGCCAGCGCATGGTCGACGGGGCCAAGCAACAGGCAGAGCGCGGTGTGGTCGGCTCCGCCCACGAAGCCCACGGCGAGATGGACATGTCCATCACGGATGGGCCATTTCTTTCGCGGCTCTTCTCACCGCGAGCCTTCACGGCCATCTCGCATACCTTCTTCATGGACCTGAACGCCCTGTATGTCGACCTTGGCGTGGGCTTCCTCATCGCCGGCGCGGTTGCAGCGTGGGTGCCCAACAGCTGGTGGCAGGCGTTCTTCCTGACCAGCAACCCGACCCTGAACGAGTTCTGGAGCCCATTGATCGGTCCGGTCATCTCGATGCTCAGCTTCGTCTGCTCGGTCGGAAACGTACCCCTGGCGGTGGTGCTCTGGAACGGCGGCATCAGCTTTGGCGGGGTGATCAGCTTCATCTTTGCCGACCTGATCATCCTGCCGATCCTGAACATCTATAGGAAGTACTACGGCGGCCGGATGTCGCTCTACCTGCTCGCCGTCTCCTATGTTGCGATGGCGGTCGCCGGGTTCCTGGTCGGCGGCGCGTTCCAGCTCTTGGGATTGGCGCCGACCAACCACCACGTCACCGTTTTCGAAACCCAGCCGACCTGGAACGTCACGACCTTCCTCGACATCGCCTTTCTGGTCCTGGTTGCGGTGTTGGCCTGGCGTTTCGTCACCACCGGTGGCATGGAGATGATGCGCGCTCACGCACGCCGCCCGGAGGAAGGGGCGACGATGGTCCGAGACCCTGTGTGCGGGATGAGCGTCGACCGGTCCACCGCCAAAGAAAAGATCGACCATGCGGGCGCCACGTATTACTTTTGTTCGGCGGGCTGCCGATCACAGTTCGAGAAAGATCCTGCCCGGTATACGGCCCAGGTGGCGCAGGTCGGCCATCCTGCCCAGGTGGGCCATTCACACACGACGGCTGCAATGCCAGGAGGCGAGATGGAGAGACAAAAATCAGCGATCGATCCGGTCTGCGGAATGACCGTTGACACGGACCGTGCCGAATATCGCTCGTTCCACAAGAGCGAGACCTATTACTTCTGCTCCGCGGGCTGCAAGGAGTCCTTCGACTCGGACCCTGGCAAATACATCGCCCACCCGGCGCCTGAACAAATCTCCTAAGTTCGCGCGGCGCCGGCGCAGTCCGGACAGATGCCACTGAAGAGCAGCTGGTGGCTCGTGATGGTGAAGCCGGTGTCGCTCTCGACTGCTGAGGTCGCGTTCTCCAGGATGCAGCCCGGCACACCGACAACCCGACCGCAGGAATCGCACCGGATGTGCTCGTGGTGGTCCTCTCGAAGCTCGAAATGCGCTTTGCCGTCGCCCAGGTCGATCTTGTCCACCAGGCCCTCGCGCTCCATTCCCGCCACCGCCCGGAAGACGCTCGAGTAGTCGGCGCCGCCCAGCGAGGCGCTGACAGAATGCTGAAGCTCGTCGATCGACCAGACGTGCCGGCCGGGGGTGGTGAGGAGGAGCCTGACCTGGTCTCGTACGGGGCTTGGTGGTGCCATCACCTCTAGAGTACCAAGCGCAAGGACATTGCGCAATCGGGTTGTGCAATACTCTTGCACAATGCTCGGCAGACTGCTTTCGCCGCTTGCGGTCCTGCTTATGGCAGCCGTCGCAAGCGCCTGCACAACCGGTGGAACTGGGGCGACCCCAGGCGTCATCAACGTCATGGCCGGCGAGAACTTCTGGGGTAGCATCGCCTCCCAGCTGGGAGGCTCCAGGGTGTCGGTTCACAGCGTTGTCACCGACCCGAACGCCGACCCGCATGAGTACGAGAGCAGCACAGCTGATGCTCGAGCCTTTGCCGACGCTGACTTTGTCATCTTGAATGGCGCGGGCTACGACGTCTGGGGCCAGAAGCTGCTCGACGCCAACTCGAGCAGCCATCGCGCTGTGCTCAACATCGCCCAGCTCCTGGGACTCAAGCCCGGCGACAACCCTCACTTCTGGTACAACCCCGCCTACGTGCTGACCGTCGCCGACACGATCACAGCCAAGTACAAGACGATCGATTCGGGCGACTCATTTTTCTTCGACCAGCAACGCAGCGCGTTTACGAGCGCGCTCAAGCCGTACACGGATCGGATTGCAGAAATCAAAACCAGATACGCAGGCGCGGCCATCGGGTCCACGGAAAACATCTTTGTGTACATGGCGGGCGCGCTCGGCCTCGACCTGATCTCGCCTCCCGAGTTCATGAACGCGGCGGCCCAGGGCACCGACCCACCGGTATCTGCCCTCGCCACCTTCCACGACCAGGTCGCCGGCAAGCAGATCAAGGTGCTCGTGTACAACCTCCAGGCGTCGAGCGCGCTGACTGCAAGCCTCAAACAGTTGGCGCAGCAGCAGAACATTCCGTTGGTCGGCGTCTCCGAGACAGTTCGGCCGGCCGGCGCGACGTTCCAGGACTGGCAAACGGCGCAGCTGACCGCGCTCGAAGCGGCGCTTGCGTCCGCGTCTTAAGCGATGAGCGATCCCGACGCGGCGATCGTCGCCCGCGGCCTCGCGGCCGGGTATGGATCGAACGCCATCTGGTCTGATGCCAACTTCTCGATCCCCTCGGGATCGTTCACGGCAGTCCTGGGTCCGAACGGCGCCGGCAAATCGACGCTGATCAGGCTGATCCTGGGCCTGCTGCACCCGATGGCCGGGAGGCTCGAGGTCTTCGGAGAAGCGCCCCGCCGCGGCAACGCGCGGATCGGCTACGTCCCTCAGGGTTCGACCTTCGATCCCGAGCTCTCGATCCGCGGGCGCGACTTCGTCGGACTCGGTGTTGACGGGCACCGATGGGGCGTCAGGCTGACCGGCCGCGCGCAGGTGGCGGCCGCCACCGATGTCTCGATCGCCGCCGTCGGCGCCGAGGGTTATGCGGACCGCCAGCTTGGCCGCTTGTCGGGGGGAGAGCAGCAAAGGCTTCTTCTCGCGCAGGCGCTCGTGGGCCAACCCAGCCTGCTGTTGATGGACGAGCCGCTCTCGCATCTCGATGTGCGCAACCAGGGCGCGATCGTCCATCTGATCAGCGAAGTCGCCCGCCGGCGGCATCTCACAGTGCTGCTTATCGCGCATGACGTGAACCCGCTGCTGCAGCACATCGACCACGTCCTGTACATCGCGCAGGGCAAGCTCGCCATGGGTAAGCCCGCTGACATCATCACGTCGGAAACTCTGTCGGCGATCTATTCAGCGCCAGTCGAAGTTTTGCGTGACAGGCTCGGGAGGCTATTCGTGGTCGGCCTCGAGGAGGAGGTCAGCCACCCGCATGCATGAGCTGATCCCGATGACGATTGCCGCGGCAGCCACGGACCCGAGCTGGAACCCCTTCGACGACCTGGCGCTGCTCTTTCACTACGAGTTCATGGTCCACGCGTTCGAAGCGGGCACCGTCGTCGCCATCGTCGCGGGAGCGATCGGCTACTTCGTTGTGCTGCGGGGATCGGCTTTC
The DNA here is from genome assembly GCA_036512415.1 of Candidatus Dormiibacterota bacterium. Classification (GTDB taxonomy): domain Bacteria; phylum Chloroflexota; class Dormibacteria; order Dormibacterales; family Dormibacteraceae; genus Palsa-872. The sequence continues at coordinate 13,730 of DATCAV010000070.1, forward strand.
GCCGCGCATGCGCTTTCACACATCGGTTTCGCGGGCGCGACTGGTGCGGTGGTGCTTGCGCTGAGCCCGATCGTCGGTCTGCTCGCCTTCACGCTCGGCGCCGGCATCGCGATCGGAGCACTGGGCAACCGGCTGCGCGGGCGCGACGTCACCATCGGCATCGTTCTCGCCTGGGCGCTCGGTCTCGGCGTGCTTTTCATCTCGCTCTATCGCGGCTACGCCACCGAGGCCTACGCGCTGCTCTTCGGCCAGATCCTCGGGATCAGCACTGCTGACGTGATCGCCACCCTGGCGGCCGGCCTGATCACGATGGCCGCATTGGTCGCGTTGTACCGTCCGCTCCTGTTCTCGTCGGTTGACGAGGACCTCGCCGGCGCCAAGGGGGTGCCTGTTACCGCGCTCTCGATCGCCTTCATGGCGATCCTGGCGGTGGCGGTGAGCGAGGCCGTGCAGGTGGTCGGCGTGCTGCTGATCTTCGCCCTCATAGTCACGCCCGCGGCGATCGCCGTGAGGTTCTCGAGCCGGCCGCCGATCGCCATCGGGATTGGGATCGTGCTGGCGCTGGCCTTCACGTGGTTCGGCCTGGCGATCGCCTTCTTCTCACCGCACCCGGTCAGCTTCTTCATCACAACCCTTGCTTTCGCCACCTACCTGGTGGTGAGGCTGTCGGAAGCGCTGCGCTCGCGCTTGCGTCGACTCAGCCGCTGAGGATCACCAGGTCGAGCTGACTCAGTCGCTCTGGGTCGGCCAGCAGGTCAACCGCCGAGGTGGGAGACCACCTTTCCCAGGCTCGAGTGTTCGAGCTTCACGTCTAGAGCGGTGAGGTGGGTGCCCACCCACTCGCCGCTCTTCTGGACGACGCGCTCCAGGGTGTCCTCGTCGAGACACGCGGTCATTGAGATGAGCTCGTTGGAGTCGGTCGCGACCAGGTGATAGCTGAGGAACCCAGGTTCCTTGCGCAGGTGATCGGTCCAGCCTTCGTCGACCATCTGAATCACTTCGTCGCGCTGACCTTCACCTATCCGGTATCGCCTGATGCTCATGAACATTCGTTTTTGCTCCTTACTGCTGGCCGCCGATTTGTCTGCTCCCGGAATTTTGCGCCTACTCCCATGTGTGCTGCCTCAGTAGTCGTTTTCTGACCGCCCCGCCGGGGCCAGTCATCTGTCGTCAGGGTGGCCGGTGTTGCCAAACGCGATTCGGTCTCGGACCACCGGCGCGCGGCCCAGGAGGCGGGCACGCTGGACGGCGTCCTCGCCAAATCGGTCGCGGATGGCGTCCATCGCGGTCTCCAGCCGTGCGTCGCGTGGTTTGGACGGAGCCGCGAAGAGATCCATCTGGCCGGGGCCGGCATCGCTAAGGCCCGCGAGCCCTACGCCCAACGTTCCGACCGGGCGCCGCATGTCGCGCGCAGCCAGGAGCTTCAACGCGGCTTTGTAGATCTCGTCGCCCGTTGAGATCGGCGCCGCGAGCTTCGATTGCCTGGAGAAACGATCGACGTCCGGCCGGAACACGACCCCGACGGAAACGACGCTCCCCAGCCGCCCACCCGAACGCAAGCGGCGACCCACCATGTCCGACAGGCGCATCAACAGCTCCTCGAGCTCAGCTTGTGAGGTGGTTGCGCGAGCGAGCACGTGCGAGTGGCTGTAGCTCTTGCGAACAACGCTCTCGAAGGTGCTCACCTCGAAGCCGCGCAGCCGCTGGTGCCAGCCGTTGCCGACGTCGGACCGCATGCCAACAAGGCCGAGCCGGGCGGGCGTGGCAAACAGGAAATCGATGACCGTCTGAATCCCCGCCTTGCGGAGACGCGTGGCGGTGGCCTCGGCGACCCCTGACAGGTCGGTGAGCGCCAGCCGCTCGAACACGGAGACGAGGTTGGTGTGGTCGATTCGCTGGAGCCCATCGCGCTTGTCGAGGTTGGACGCTTGCTTGGCCATCCAGATGGAGGTCGAGATCCCGACCGAGCACGTGACGCATTCCCCGATCTCTTCGCGGATTGCACGCTTGATCGCGCGGCCGACGCCCTCGGGGCCGAGCTTGACGAGGTCGGGAGTCCCGGCCAGGTTCATCGAAGCCTCATCGATCGACATCCGCAGCACGTCGGGGCTGTGCCGCAGCATGATCTCGATCAGGGTGTCTGAGGCGGCGCGATATCGCGGCGGGTTGGGCTCCCTCACGATGATCCGCGGGTAGATGGCCTTGGCCTCGAAGACCCGCATCCCTGTCTTGATGCCGAGGTCTCGAGCCTCTCGAGACGAAGAGACGATGGTGGCGGCGTCGGTGGCATAGGCGGCGATCGCCAGCGGCCTGCCCCTGAGCTTGGGATCGTGTTGCTGCTCGATCGAGGCGAACGCGCAGTTCAGGTCGATGACGACGGTTGTGGGTGCGGCCTGGTTGAGCCCGAGATTTGCCGGCGCCGCTCCCATAGCGAGCAAATGTTCGCATACCCAACGAAATCCAGCCGACGGTGAGCGCGTTGATCCAGAAGGGCCTGGTCTACAGGCCGGAGAGGGCGAGGATCGCTTTCACCGCCCCGATGTTCGGAGCCTTCCTGCTTCGCACGCCTAATTGATAAGGATTGATAAGGCGATCCCGGTATCGAATTGAAGGCCGGCAAGTGGACCAAGCTCCCGCCCCTCTCCCCGCCCCTCTCCCCTGAAGGGGAGAGGGAGACGTTTGGCGCTTAGAGCTCGGCGCGCACCTTGGCCGCCGCCTTTGCCAATGCAGAGAGCTTGGCAAAGGCTTTGGCGCGTGGGAGGTATTTCATCCCGCAGTCTGGCGCCAGGATGAGGCGGTCGGCATCGACGAACTTCAGCGCGTTGCGGATTCGTCCGACCAACGTCTCAACGTCCTCCACCGGGCTGTCGTCAGCGAGGTCGATGACGCCGACGATGAGCCGCTTGTTGGCCAGGCTCTTCAGTACCGACAGGTCGACTTTCTGCTGCGCAGACTCCATCGAGATCATGCCGACGTTGACGTCTGCGAGCTCCTCGAGGAACGGGTAACCGTTGGGACGCGAATGGACGATGTGTGCGTAGCCGAAGCACGTGTGCAGGGCTGTGTCGCCCGTGATTCCCTCGAGCGCCCGGTTGATCGCTTTGATCGCGAATCGCTGTGCCTTTTCCGACCTGGCCTGCAGGTAAGGCTCATCCAGCTGCACGACGTCCGCGCCCGCCGCGAACAGGTCGCGTACCTCTTCGTTGACGGCCTCAGCGAGGGCCATCGCGAGGGCTTCCTCGTCGTGGTAGTAGTCGTCCTGGGCTTGCTGCGACATCGTGAACGGCCCGGGCAGCGTGGCCTTGATCTTGTGGTCGGTGTTCGCGCGCAGGAACTCGACGTCCCTCACCTCGACGGCGCGAGTTCGCCGGATCGGACCGACCACCCGCGGCACGGGGTTGGGGTGGCCTGTCCGGTCCAGCGCGGTGCCCGGGTTGTCGAGGTCCATTCCGTCAAGCGCTGTCGCAAAGCGGTTGGAGTAGCTCTCGCGCCTGATCTCGCCGTCGGTGATGATGTCGATCCCCGCTCGTTCCATGTCTCGAATCGCGACGACCGTCGCGTCGTCCTGCGCCTGCTCCAGGTGCTCGGGCTGAGGGCGCCAGACCTCCAGCGCGCGAGTGCGAGGGGGGAGACGGCTCCCGAGCACGGCCCGATCGACGAGCCAGTCGGGCTGGGGATAGCTGCCCACCACGGTGGTCGGGAGGAGCTGCGCCACTGCGAAAGCGTATCCGCGCGTGGTGACCTCGCGCACCGACTGCGCGGCGTCGCGCGGCGCATCATGATGCTTACTCCGAATGACATCCAAGCCCGTCATCGACAAGACCGGCTCATCGGCCGGCCGCCTCAAGGGCGACTCCTGCGATCAAGACTGGATCTGGGACCGTGAAGTCGAAACCGCATCAGTGGATGATCAGTTCGCAGCAGCCTCGACTGCTTGGGACGCTCAACTCCAGCACCTCGCGGAAGGGTCGCCTTTTTACGCCCGCAAGTTTCGCGAGGCCGGGATCGGCACGTCGACCAAGGTCCGGCTGGCCAATATCGCCAGCCTGCCCTTCACGACCAAGGACGAGCTGAAGCAATCTTTCGACGAGCGGCCTCCATTCGGCACGAATGCCGGCGTCGCCGAGGAGCGCATCAAGCGCGTCTATCAAACCAGCGGCACGACCGGCACCCCGACGGTGATTCCCCTCACGCGCACCGACATGGATACGTGGACGACGATTGGTTCGCGGACTTACTACGCGACCGGAATACACGAGCATCACAGCGTCCTCACGACGTTTGGGGCCGGTCCATTCGTGGCTGGCCACACGCACTTTGTGCTGACCCGCATCGGTGCGCGCGCAGTGCCCGTGGCCCCCGGCGACACCGGCAGGGTCCTCATCGCGCTGAAGACCGGCCTTGCCGACACTCTGCTGTCGACGCCGTCCTTTGCGCAGTACCTGGCGAACAAGCTGGAGGGCACCAGCCCGGATCCGAAGTCTCTGCACCTCATGCACGTCGTCACAGGAGGCGAGCCCGGTGGAGGAATTCCAGCCATTCGCGACCACATCGAGCGGGTCCTGGGGGCGACGGTCACCGAGGTCATGGGCATCGGGGACGTCGCGCCTTCGCTGTTCGGCGAGTGCCCTCAACAGCATGGGATGCACTTCTGCGGCACCGGGCACGTGTGGCCTGAGCTTGTCGACCCGGAGACGCAGGCGCCAATGGCAATCGAGACGGGAGCGGTGGGAGAGCTTGTCTACACCCACCTCACGCGCGAAGCCATGCCGGTGGTTCGGTTTCTCAGCGGGGACATCGTCAGGATCGAGGGCACGTCATGCGAATGCGGGCGCACGAGCTTCCGTATGCGCTGCCTGGCGCGGCGCGACGACATGTTCATCGTGCGGGGCGTGAACGTGTACCCGTCGGCAATCCTCGCTGTGGTCGGTGATTTCAGGCCGCGCGTCACCGGCCGGGCGCGCGTGGTGCGCCGCGACTCCGCCGTCAGCGTGCAGCCGCCGGTGCCGGTCGAGGTGGAGGTTCCTGTCTCGAGCCTCGCGGACGCACAGCTGGTGGCGGCGATCGAGGAAGCCATCCACACAAGGCTTACTTTCCGGTGCAAGGTGGAGCTGATCCCGGAGGAATCCTTCGGCGCGAGCGGCTACAAGACCAACCTCACGGTGAAGCGCCAGTGACGGCTGCCAAGAAGCGCCTGAAGTCAGCCATGGGCAGCAGCACCGCGGATAGGATCACGGTGCGAGGCCACGACCTGGTCGAGGATCTAGTCGGCAAGGTCTCACTCGGCGACATGGCATTTCTCGAGCTGAAAGGCCGGCTCCCTAGCCGCGAGGAATCGACCGTGTTCAACGCCCTGGCGGTGACATTGGTCGAGCACGGCATGACGCCAAGCGCGATCGCCACC
>DATCAV010000071.1:0-4080 GCA_036512415.1 Candidatus Dormiibacterota bacterium
CATCTGGCCGACGGTGCAGAGCTTCATCAGGTTGACGTAGCCCTCGTGGTCCGCGGCCAGGAGGGTGAGGTGGTTGGGGTCGCGGTCGACGCGCCCCTCTCTTAATAGACGCGAGCGGGGGGCGACGTAGACCTCGCAGCCGATGATCGGTTTGATCCCAGCCTCTTTGCAGGCCTTGTAGAAGTGGATCGCGCCGTACATGACGCCGTGGTCGGTGATGGCCAGGGCGGGCATCTCGAGCTTGGCCGCAGCCTCCACGAGCGCGTGGATGCGACTGGCCCCATCGAGCAGCGAGAACTCGGTGTGGTTGTGCAGGTGGACGAAGGTTTCAGGGGCGTGCGGCATTCTTTTGGCTGGGTGGGCGGGACCCCGCCGGATAGTTTACTTGGCCCCGGGCGCTAGAACTCTTAGGGCCATTAAGCGCAACAAATTGACGGGACGAGGACGCTTCCGGTTCAGGCCGAGACGGAATCGACTCTAATGGTCACTACGCTTAGCGCCATCAGTTCTGAATTGAGTTCGACGGGTCGCCCAGCATTGCCCACGGTCGAAACCGAGGACGGCGTCATCACGGTCGCCTCAATGGACGCCCTGCAGCAAGATGCGCAAGAACTAGCGATTCGCGCTGCGAATCTGATCGCCCAAATTGCCGTTGCGCGGGGCCAGGTCGCCGATGCTCAGGCGAAGGCTGGGTGGGTGCTCATCGCAAACCCTGCCATTTGGCAACCAGGAGACCGAAAGGCTCGCCTCGACGCTGCCCGTGGGCAGGGCGAACTGGTATTGAGCCTTGAGCACAGCATCGCCGATATCAAGGCCCGGCCGCACCACGGGCTTGGCGGACTTATCCAGGGCGCAAAGGACTCGCGCGAGGACAAGGGTCTGGAGGAGAAGCTGCGGTCTGCTCAGGAGGAGCTCACCCAGCGATATCGGGCAGTAGTAGATGGCCTTGAGCCGCCAACTGGCGTATCAGATGCGGATCAGCTGCTCGTCGAGGCGAAGCAAGCTGACGCACAGGTACGCGACCTCACCCTGACGCAGGCGGCCGTTTCGACTGAGGTAACGCGGGTCTCCGATGAGATCAAGCGCCGCAAGGATGTCGCATCCAAAGTCGGGTTTGATGCACTCGGGCTCGAGGCGGAGCTGAAGTTCAACGGCATCCGTCCGATTGAAACCAGCCTCGTTTTGAAACCTAAAGAGATTGCGGCAGTCGAAGTTCCGGCCACCCTGTGCAGGTTCAAGACGAAGACCGAATTTGTTGGAGGGAGCCACGGCGTCAGCATTCCGCTAGGACATGGATTCCGCTATCGAGTTAGCAGCTTTCGCGGACATCCCGTTCAAAGCGAATATCTGGCACACCTGGACACGGGCAAGCTGATCGTTACCAACAAGCGCCTCGTTTTCCTTGGTACCAAACGAGAAGTTTCAGTACCAATCGCCAAACTTCTCCAGATCGAGCCTTATTCAGACGCGTTGGGCATCGCGCGCGAAGGCAAGGAGACCAAGGATGTCTACCTGGTCCCCAATCCCGCTTATGTCGTTCAGTTTCTGCAGTGGGTGATCAGCCAACAAGACCAGACCTAAAGTCAGGCTTGACTGCGCAGTGCATCACAGCTCAGCGGAGCTTGCCTTAGCGTGGGTCTTCAGTTCGAGGAGGAGTCGTTCCACACGCTCCAATCGGGCTGCCACCTCATTTAGGTCGGTTCCACCCTGATCAGCCTTGACGAAATAGGCGGCGACTGACGCAGCCAGGGTCGCCGTCAATCCGATACCGAACAACATCAACGCAACCGCGACAAGGCGACCAGGCGGGCTCGTGGGTGCGATATCGCCGTACCCGACCGTTGTAGCGGTCACCACCGCCCACCACATCCCATCCCAGAGGTTGCCCTTGACCGTCTGGGGTTCGACGATGCTCATGATCGCGCCGGCCATCACTATCAGAAGGACGAACAAGGCCAACACGTAGACGAGGCTTCGACGGCCGATAGTTGCCCTCAAGGCAGGGACGAGACGCGCGCCAAAGGCGATTAGCCGCACCAATCGAAGCAGTCGAAGCACCCGGGCCAATCGGGCCATCGCGAAGACCGACGGCAGCAGCGGGAGCGAAACAGCGACCACGAGTAGAGACAGCCAGGCGGTCCTGACATAACGTGGTCGGTCGTCGGCCAGGGTTAGGGCGAGCAAATACTCGAGCGCGAATACAGCCCAGATAATCCAGTCGGCGATCTGGAATGAGGTGCCTTCCTGACCGTTGACCTCAACGATGGTCAGTGGCACCGAAAGGAGCGCCGCCAGGATTACCGCAATCTCAAGCTTTGCCAGGGTCGTCTTGCCAAGCGCCCTCCAGTCGAAATGAGCTGCGTTCACACTGAGTAGCTGTTTCGTCTGCGTCCTCCTCGTTTCGAACTCTCCCGACGCTGGCTACAACAAACCGCGCCGGGACATTGGATCACGCAAACGAGCGAAGCGCCAACCGGGCCCTCCACCCGCGGGTTCGGGAGGACATTGAACTTAACCTTCCTACGTGCCGGTCAGCATTCGTCCCGCGACCCTCGACGATCAGCTGACGATTCGCCGCCTCATTAAGGAGGCGCGTATCAATCGTATGAGTCTCAATTGGCCGAACTTCGTTGTCGCCGAGGACGGCGGGGCGATGGTTGGGATCGGGCAGGTCAAGACTCATGGCGACGGGAGCCGCGAGCTCGCCTCGATCGCGGTCATCCCAGCTCGTCAGAGCGAAGGCATCGGAGGCGCGATTATCACTACCCTCCTCGCCCGTGAGCATGGCGTCGTCCATCTCACCTGCCGGAGCCAGCTTCAGGGGTACTACGAGCGCTTCGGCTTCAGGCGTCTGGACCCGCCCGAGTTTCCCCGCTATTTCAGGCGAATGATCCCGATCGTCAACTTGGTCGCGCGGTTGGTCGGGATGCAGATCCTGGTGATGCGGCGCGAGGCCAACTAGCCGAACCAGACGTCCACGATGTCTTCGGTTGGGGATTTGCTTGGGGTCAGGTTCGCGATTCCCAACACCACAGAGTTAACGCCCGTTTTCAGGTTGTGCGCGATGACCCTTCCATCCGGCGCGCTCGTGCCGCCTATTCCGCAAGCGCACGGTATTCCTTCGTTCGACCAGATGACATCGGGCCCCATGAACACCGGCTGCGTGCTGGTCGCGCTCGCCACGATCGCCCTCACGCGACGCGCGATGTCCAACCGCCACGGGTGCGGAAAGCTCTGCGCACCGTAAGTGTTGAAAACCAGCGTCGTGCCATCAGGTGACAGGGTCGGCCAGAAGTAGCTCGAGACTTTCGCGCTTCGAGCTACCGGCTGGCCGCCTGGGTCCCAGCTGACCACCGTGCCGGCGATTTCTCCCACGGCCTTGGCTGCCAGAAAATACAGCCGGTTGCCAGATCGGTCCCACACGCCGAACTTCGCGGTCGTGCTCTGGAACGCCGCCGTCCCGTCCATTGCGTAAACGATGAAATTGGGGGGGCCCCCGGCGTCCCTGAACAGCGTGTAGGTCAGCAGGTATTGACCACTTGCCGAGAACGCGAGCTGACTGACAGGTCCCCAGGGCACGCCGCCATGGCCGCCGACCGGCCCTCGGGTCAGCACCACCTGGTCCTTGCCACCAATCACAAGATGCGTGCGCACCCCGGAGTCGTCCCCCTCCCGGTACGCCCAGTTGGAACCGTCGGGGCTGAACACGACAGCCATCGGCGCGTTGACCCACGCACGGCTCCAGTTGAGGCTGCCCGTTTGCAGATCCGCTGTGCCGACGAACGTCGAGTACCAGAAAACGATCTTCGCGGCCGACACGAAGCGCCCGCTGGTCACGTTGAGCAGCTGACAGACCTGAACCGGATGCAGCGGATCGGCCACGTCAAGGACGTACAGGCCGGATATGGCACCTGTCATCAGAAGGAGTGGGTGCTGGGCCACCGGCAAAGTGGTACAGGTGAGCTTCGGGTCAGGAACCGTCGCCACTGGGGAGCTGCTGGGGCTTGGCGAGATGGACGGATTGGGCGAAACGCTGGTTGGGCTAGGTGACCCAGACGAGCTCGCCTGCGGGCCGCCGCA
>DATCAV010000072.1:0-8340 GCA_036512415.1 Candidatus Dormiibacterota bacterium
CGGAGTAAATCCGGCCTAAAAGCAACCCGTTGACTTATTACGGACTCGGGCACGGGGGAGTCAGGCCTCCCCCGTGGAACCCCCACCGAGTCATGCCGTGCATGGAGATGCTTGGATGAGTGCGCGTGGGTGACGGCCGGAGTAAATCCGGCCTAAAAGCAACGCGTTGACTTATTACGGATTGGGGCCGGTGGCCACCGGCGCATCCCTTGATGACCAGTCGCTCCACGAGCCCGCATAGAGCCGCCCGTTCTTGATTCCAGCCAGCTCCATAGCGAGCAGGTCATGCGTCGCGTTTACCCCCGAGCCGCAGTAGATGACCGCCCCGTTCTCTCCGTCGACGCCAAGCGATGCAAACCGCTCACGCAGCTGCTCCGCCGACTTGAAGCGTCCATCTGGACCCAGGTTCTCGGCCCACGGAGCGCTCAGTGCGCCCGGTATGTGCCCAGCTTTCGGGTCTACCGGTTCCTTCTCTCCGCGATATCGCTCGCCGGCGCGGGCGTCGATGAGCGGCACGCCGGTCAGCTTGCGAACGTCCTCGAAGTCGAGGATTCCCGACCGATCGGGCTCGTGCGATAGGAAGCTGCCTCTGGCGACTGCAGGTTCTTGCGTCTCGAGCGGACCTCCCCACGCCACGAGACCGCCGTCGAGCACCGCCTGCGACTCGTGACCGAAGAAGCCGAGCAGGAACCAGAGGCGTGAGGCGATCGAGCCGCCGGCGTCGTCGTAAGCGACGACCTTGGTCTGCGGGCCGATGCCCGCTCTCTGCATCTCCTTCTCGAACTGCTCGCCGGTCGGGAGCGGGTGCCTGCCTCCTCCCTCCATTCCTGTCACCGCCTCGAGGTCGACGAAGACGGCGCCAGGAATGTGCCCGCGCTCGTAAGCGTCGCGGCCCTTGCCGCCCACCAGGTACCAGCGGAAGTCGATGACGCGCAGGTCGGGGTCGTCGATGTGCTCGTGCAGCCACTCGGGGCTGACGATCGGGCCAAACGTCATTGCGTGACCACGCGTGTGTCGTGACAGAAGTGCACGGCGTGTGCCTGCACGTCGTGAAGCCTGCCGAGAGATTCGGACCAGGCATCGCGGTCGTCGTACTGGCCGTGCCAGTTCGTGAGATCCGCGTTGTCTCGATCCTCGAAGATCTCGGAGGTGTAGGCTGCGTCGCCGATCATCACCGCCCCTCCGTCCGCAGTGTCGACGACCACGCTTTGATGGCCGACCGTGTGCCCGGGCGTCGCCAGCAGGCGAACACCATCGGCCACCTCGGCGTCACCGTCAACCAGCTCGAAGCGGGCGCCGGCGAAATCGAACCAATCCGATGGGACAGATTTCGCAACGCGCGCGCGCTCCAGCTCCGACCGTTGGACGTAGAACGGCGCGTGCTTGAACACCGCGTTCTGCCCGCAATGATCGAAGTGGAGATGGGTGTTGATGACGATGCGCACGTCGGCCGGGCTCAGGTCGTGCTCGGCAAGGGCATCGGCGGCGTGACGGTTGACGACCTTCCACTCCTTGACCAGCTCCGTCGGCCAGCCGACACCGGTGTCGACGAGGATCGCGCCCGCGCGCGGATGCTTGATGACGAACCCATGAACCGGGATCTGGTTCAGCGCGTCGATCCGGGCGAGGTGGAGGCGAACGATCTCCATCGCCCTAGGGCAGAAAGGGAGAGATCGCGAACAGGATGAAGAGCAGGGCCAGATAGAGGATCGAATACGCGAACAGGCGCCGGGTCCAGCGCCGCCCGGAAAGGTCGAGCACCGTGAGCCCTACCAGCCCGACGCCGAGCACGACCGCCCCCGCCATGTATACCTCGCCCGCCAATCCCGTGAAGAACGGGATCACGCTGACGGCCGCGGTCAGAACCGCATAGACGACGCTCTGCCGCTTCGCCGATTGCTCGCCTGATACGACCGGAAGCATCGGGATGTGTGCGCGCGCGTAGTCAGCCTTGATGATCTGCGCGAGCGCCCAGAAGTGCGGTGGAGTCCAGAACACGACCACGCCAAAGAGCGCAAAGGCCGTGAGGTCGAGGTGCCCCGTGGCAGCGGCCCAGCCCACCAGCGGCGGGACGGCCCCGGCCGCGCCGCCGATGACGATGTTCTGCGGCGTCGATCGCTTGAGCCAGATCGTGTAGACGAAGACGTAGATGAGCGTGCCCAGCAGCGCAAGGGCAGCGGCAAGCAAGTTCGCCCCGGCCCAGAGCACCGCGAACGCGAGAACGTTCAGGACGATGCCGATGGCGAGCGCGTGCCAGGCGGGGATCCGGCCGGCGGGGAGGGGCCGTCGCCGGGTCCGTCCCATCTCGGCGTCGATGTCGCGGTCGAACCAGCAATTGATCGCGTGGGCTCCGCCCGCCGCCAGCGTGCCGCCGATCAGCACGGCGAGAACCGGCAGCAGGCGTGGATGCCCGTGCGCGGCCGGGAACATCACTCCAACCGCGGTCGCGTCGAGCAGCGCCACGATGCGGAGCTTGAGCAGGCTCAGGTAATCCCGCGCGATCGGCAGCGTCCTGCCCGCGAAGGGCGCGGTGATCGCGCTCACGCCGATCCGCTGCCAATGATGGGGCGAGTCAGGCCAGGTTCGACGTCGGCCCGCGGCAGCGTGAGGAGCGCGGTCCCCAGGATTCCCGCCCAGACCAGCGTGGCAAGCGCGACGTGGAGCCCGTCGAAGAATCCACCACCGGCGACAGCGGACCCGGCTCCGACCGCTACCTGCAAGACGAACACCCCGATCGCCGCACCCGCCATGGGGCCCATGCCGCCGACGGCGCGCCACCGGCGCACGGCCGTCGAAAGGACGTGAAGGAGCAGTAGTCCGACCACCAACACGGCGCCGCGATGCAGCATCGTGTAGGCGTTGGCACCTGCGAAGTCGAACGCGAACCCGTTGCCGCACAGCGGCCAGGTGTTGCAGCTAGCGCCGGCACCACTCGCGACTACGCTCGACCCGCTCAAGAGCATCAGGAAGGTCCCCGCGGTGGCGGCGATTGCCAGGCGGCGGAACGTCAGGTCCGGGACGCCATTGGATGCCGGCATCGATAGCACTGCCGAGGCGAGCAGGAAGCCGAGGATCACCATCGCGAGGCCGAGGTGGACGGCCACGATCCACGGCGGCAGTTCTGTGGCCACTACGAGGCCGCCAATTGCAGCCTCCACGGCGATGGCGACCAGCGATGCGGTGGCAAGCCACGCCACGAGCGGGCGGCGGGAACGGAATACAAGCCAGGCTCCCACCACGGTGGCGATGACGAGGACGCCCGTGATCCCTCCGACCGTACGGTGGGAGTACTCGATGATCGCATGCACGTCGGCCGGCGGATAAGGCCGGCCGTGGCAGAGCGGCCAGTCGGGGCACCCGAGGCCCGAGCCCGAGACGCGTACCAGACCGCCCAGCGCTATCTGGAGATAGGCGAACAGGGTGGTCACCACCGCGAGGCGCCGAAACAAGATCACCTGGGACACCCGCGAAGTCTACTGAGTGGTCAGAGTCGACAGCCATGCGGCCAGAACGCGGTCGTCCAGCTCCCCCACCTGCCGTCCTGCGATCGACCCATCGGCGCGCACGAAGACTGTGGTCGGAAGAGGAACCACGCCATACGCGCGCCCGACCGCCAGGTTCGTGTCCAGCAGCGCAGGCACCTGGATTCCTGTCGCGCTCAAGAAGTCGCGCGCACTTTGGCTGCTGTCGCCTTCGTTGATGATCACGAGGCGAACCCCGCTCGAGGCGGCGACGCGCCGCTGGAGCAATGGCATCTCGGCCCGGCATGGCGGGCAATAGCTCGCCCAGAAGTTGATCACCAGTGGTTTGCCGGCGAGGTCGGCCAGGCTGACCCGGCTGCCATCGGTGCTCGTGAGCGTGAAGCCTGGAGCGCGGCCTCCCCCACCTGGCGCCACCTGCTCCGGTCCCGTGATCGTCAACAGCGACTCGAGGACGCTTGGCGCGCCCCACCCATCGCCGTGTGATGCAAGCTCCCTCAGTCCTTCGGCGCCTAACTGCGTGACGAGCGGCGGTGCGATGTCGTTGCCGACGTCGGGCACGCCCCGATAGACAAGCCTCACGTAACCGTGCCGGTCGACCAACGCGAGGGTCGAAACGTGGCTGTCACCGGTCGCCAGCTGAACACCGAATGGTTTCCAGAACGCGGCCAGGACCGCCGCGGAGGCGGTGGCGAACGTCCAGCTCGCGCCGATGCTTTGTCTGTACGTATCGAGGACCGCGGGTGTGTCGGTGCCGGGATCGGTGGTGACCTCCGCCAGCATGACGCCAGGCGGCAGCTGCTTCTGCAGCTGGAAGAACAGCGCCGTATAGAGCGGACAGGTTTGGTGGCACGTCGTGTGAAAGGCCGCGATGACCAGGTCGCTGCCTGCGGTGGTGCTGCTGTCAAATGCGTGACCCTGCTGGTCCTGAAGGCTGAATGGCGGCATCGCCACGAACTTGCCGGACAGCTCGCCCAGGCCGAGATTCACCTGGTCGTTGCCGGCGTATGCGGCGCCAGGCAGGAGACGTCCCGCCTCGAGACCGAGGAGGATCGGCTCGACCTGCCCTGCTGTCACCACGACCGGCAGAGTCGCCTGGTCGTCGCCGACACGCACGCCGTCGTAAGAGCCGACCGCCACCGGCAGCGCCAGAAGCTCGCGCTGGTCTGGCGCGGCAGGGACTGCGCCCGAAACCTGGCCGAGTGCGGTCCATCCCGCCTTGCCGTGCAGCTCGAGGGACGTCGGCGCGATCGACCCTGCCGTCTTTCCGGCTCCGATGACCAGCACAGTGCCTGTCGCCGGCTGCAGCCTGGGCAGCACGATCAGCACCGCCCCAATCACCAGTGCAGCGACGAGCGCGCCTCCCCAGAGATACCGCGACCTGGGGATGATTAGCTTCCGGTCAGTGGGCGGCCGCCGTACCGGGCCGCAATGGCATCGATGTAGGCGGCGCACAGGTTGGCGATCTGCGGGCTCTCGAACTGGACGACGTTCTCCGCATTCTGCTCGCCGCTGTGGGACAGGTTGAAGCTGCCCGAGTAGACGAAGTCGTCGGCGACCAGGATCTTGGCGTGCATGAAGTCATGCAATGAGCCTTTCGCATACGGAATCGAGCGCTTGGAACCGAAGTGCACGGCCTTCACGATGCTCTCGAAGGCTTCGATCTTCCAGGACGCCGTCGCCTGGTTTGCCCACTGGCTCTTCACCTCGTCCATCTGGGTCGCATCGTACACACCGGAGATGTCCGCCTGACCGTGCAGGCAAGCATCCCCGAGCGCGCCAAGGATGGGGCCGGAGGTGATGACCGGTGAGCAGATCCGCAGCCTCACCTTCGCCGACGAAATCGACTTGGCGATCGCGTGCGAGAGCTTGACCCCGCGTCCCGGGCAGAAGTACGTCCTCACCTTTGTCGAGTCGGCGAGCGTCGCCCATTGCGTGGTGAAGCGCCCGGAGGTTGCCACCACGGGTCGCTGCCAGAGCTCCTCGAAGTTCCGCGTGTAATCCGCGGCGACGCTCGGCGACGCGATGGTGAACGACACGTTCTCCTCGCGCGTGAATGAATCGTTGGTCCAGTTCATCGAACCACTCAGCACTGCCGCTTGCGGCGTGGCCGCGTCGCGAGCCACGTACTTGTGATGCATCAGGTCGGGGACGCCCTCCACCGGCTTGATCGCGATTCCCATCGCTTTCAGCTGGTCGATGAAAGCCCAGTCGACCTGGGCGGGCGGCGGCACCGGGATCGTGTCCGGATGGTCGTGGTTGAACATCAAGCGCACGGTGACGCCGCGCTTCAGCGCTGCGTCAAACGCAGCGAGAACGGTGGTCGATGGGGCGGCCTCCAGTCGGAGGTCATAGATGGCGATGTCGATGGTCTTCATGGCGCCGTCAAGGAACCCTGCGATCCTTGCTGCGACCGAGTCTGCGGTCTGGCCTCCGTCAGTGAGAAAGAAGAAGTCGGTCGAGGGAACCGCGGCTATCGCGACGCCTTGACCTCTGGCTCGCCGGGATCCTCTCGCGGTTCGTCCGTTCCGATCGGCAGCGGCCTCGTCGCCATCTCGGCGGCCTCCTCGGGGTCATCGGTCAGAGTCATCAGGTCCATGTCCTGCGGTGAGATGGCATTGCGGCCGAGCACGACCTTGCGCATCCAGTCGAGCAAGCCGCTCCAGTACTCGGTGCCGAACAGCACGACCGGAAAGTGCTCGATCTTGCCTGTCTGCGCCAGGGTCAGCGACTCGAAGAGCTCGTCCAGCGTTCCGAGCCCGCCTGGAAAGATGACGAAGCCGCGAGCGTATTTGACGAACATGTTCTTGCGGACGAAGAAGTATCGGAACTCGACACCGAGGTCGACGTACGCGTTCAGCTCCTGCTCGTCGGGGAGCTCGATGTTGCAGCCGACCGAGAGACCACCCGCTTCCTGGCAGCCGCGGTTGACCGCCTCCATGATCCCGGGGCCTCCGCCGGTGATCACTGCGAAACCGCGTCGCGCAAGGGCACCTCCGAGAGTGCGGCCGGCGGCGTAATACGGGTCGTCGGGGGTCGCGCGTGCCGAGCCGAAGACTGTGACGGCCGGCCCGACCTCGTTGAGAGCGTCGAAGCCCTCCACAAACTCGGAGAGGATGCGCAGGACGCGCCACGGGTCTGCGTGGTGAGCCAGCTCCTCGATGGTGCTGCGCTCGAGCAGCATCTTGTCCGCGGGCGGACGCTGCGACGGAAGGACAAGGCGGCCGGCTCGGCGGCGGTTCGGCACCCGGCCTAGGACTCCCGCTCGACGGCGTCGCTTGACTCCGCGGGCTCTGCCTCTTCAGCCGATGCGCCGTCATCGGATGCGGCCGGCGCGGGCGCTCCGCCGTCGACCTCCATCGCGAGGCGCTTGCGCTGGGCAGCACGGGATTTCTTGGTGCTGATGACCTGCACCGGCTCCACTTCGGCGCTTGGCGCTTCGGTGCTGGTGACGTCGGAGGTCCCGTTGCCCGCGGCCGGCAAGGCCGTGGTCGCAATCCTGTCGGCCAGCTGCGGGGTTGAGTGATCCGGCATCTCGAGCAGCTGGTCGAGGTGGCCGCGAAGGGTGGCGACCTCCGCCTCGAGCTCATGAACCCTGCGCCGGTGGCGCATGTGCTCGGTGAAGTGGTGCAGGCCGTCCATCCAGTGATAGAGGGTTCCGGCGATCAGGAAGAGCGCGAGAGGCACGACGACCACGGCCCAGAGAGGGACGCCGTTGATGTGGAAGACCAACCAGTGGACGTCCACGGTCGCGAGGTTGCTGTAGCCGAAAACCGTGGTCGCCACCCCGATGAAGAGGCCGACGATCAGCGAGCTAGCCAGCAGGAAGCGCTGCCACAGATGGTTCAAATCGGCACCGGGCCGAAGGTTACCCGGTTTGACGCGGGGTCGCTACTTATTAAGCCGCTCCAGCACCATCAAGGGGATATGGCGAGTGGTCTTCTTCCGGTACTCGTTAAAGGCCGGCATTTTTTCAGCGTGGTTCTGATAGAGGCGCTCGTATTCGTTATCGCCTGCCTCGTGGGCGCGAGCCGTGAACTTCTCGCCGGCGATCTCGACGCTTACCTCGGGATGGGCCTTCAGGTTGTGATACCAGTTGGGGTTGGTCGGGGCGCCACCCTTGGAGGCGACGATCACGTACTTGTCGCCATCGCGGGAGTAGACGATCGGGCTCTCGTGCACCGCGCCCGACTTGGCGCCCTTGGAGGTGAGGATCACGAGGGAGCGGCCTTCGAATGGACCGGCCGGGGCCTTGCCTTTGTTCTCACGCAGATGTTGGATCAGGGTTCGGTTGAAGTCGTTGTATGTGCTGCTCATCAGTAAGGCATACCCACAAAAGCCGCCCGCTAATTCCACCTGCCACATATAGTTCCGGCGTGGCGCCGCCCCCTCCCGCCCGCCGGCGGGGATTTGACTGGTCGACTGCGTCGATTGCCCTGTCGATCGTGGGAGCATTGATCTCGATCGTGGACCGCGGGCTGGTCCTGGTCGGAGTCATCGTGTTCGCGACGGGTTTGATAGCGGGCGTGGTGGGCTGGAGGACCGGTATTCGCAAAAACCGCGCTGGGATCGGGATCATCCTCAACTCGGCAAACCTGATGCTCGATGCGGGGTTGCTGATCTCCGCCGCCTCTCGCTAGCGCAATTTCCGATAGCGCGTCCCGTCAAGGGTGATGACACCATGGACACCTTCACAGCCGGCTTCTGGATCGGCAACCTGCTCTACCTTGGCGTCCTGGCGCTGGTGTTCTGGTTCGTGGGCCGCTGGAGCTCGATCGGGCTGCTGATCCGAATCGTGTGTGCAGCGCTGTTCCTGTGGAGGATCGTGCAGCTGTTGATCCTCATGAACGTGCTCGGCTGA
>DATCAV010000073.1:0-5224 GCA_036512415.1 Candidatus Dormiibacterota bacterium
CACCGGCAAAGTGGTACAGGTGAGCTTCGGGTCAGGAACCGTCGCCACTGGGGAGCTGCTGGGGCTTGGCGAGATGGACGGATTGGGCGAAACGCTGGTTGGGCTAGGTGACCCAGACGAGCTCGCCTGCGGGCCGCCGCAACTGGCTAGAGCTAGCACGACCAGAATCCCTCCTCCCAGCTTTCGCACGCCCGAAGCGTAGCCGCAGGTTCCGGCACAATGAGACCGTGGCTCGACTCTCTCTGCCTCCTCTCGCGCACGGGCCCGCTGAAAGTCACCACTCCGGAATTCGCGAGATCGCCAACGAGGCGCTTCGCACGCCCGGTGCCATCCGTCTCGATGTCGGTCAGCCCAACTTCCGAACCCCCGACCACATCGGCGACGCCGGCAAGCGCGCCATCGACGACGGAATGACCTGGTACACCCACACCCAGGGGCTGCTCTCCCTGCGCGAGAAGCTCGCCACCAAGCTCGCGCGCGTCAACGGGATCCACGTCACGCCCGACCGCATCGCGTGCACCCCTGGCGGCGTGGGCGCCATCGCCGCCGTGTTCGCCTCTGTGCTCGAGGACGGCGACGAGGTCCTGCTCCCCGACCCCGGGTGGCCCAACTTCCGGATGATGCTGTCCTGGACCGACGCGAAAGGCGTCTTCTACCCCTGCCGCCCCGCGGACGGTTTTCAGCCCGACCTCGACGCCCTCGCCCGCCTCATCACTCCGCGCACCAAGTTGCTCGTGGTCAACAGCCCCAACAACCCGACCGGTGCGATCTACCCGCGCAGGACGATCGAGGAGCTCGTCGAGCTCGCGCAGCGCCACAACCTCTGGCTGATCAGTGACGAGTGCTACGACCAGATCGTCCTCGACGGCACCTGGACCAGCCCCGCCAGCCTGGCGCCCGACGATCCCCGCATCGCCTCGGTCTTCACCTTCTCCAAGACCTACTCGATGACCGGCTGGCGCCTCGGCTACGTCGCCGGCTCCGCGGAGCTCATCGATACTGTGACCAAGGTGCTCGAGTCGAACTCCTCGTGCACCTCGACCATCAGCCAGGTCGCAGCCGAGGCCGCGCTGGATGGGCCGCAGGATTGCGTGACCGAGATGGTCACGGCCTACCGCCGGCGCCGCGACCTCGTGGTCGATCTGCTGCGCGAGGCCGGCCTCTTCATCGCCGAGCCTGCGGGCGCCTTCTATGTGATGGCCGACGTCTCCCCCAGCGGTCTCGACTCGCGCGCCTTCGCTTTCGAGCTCCTGCGGAAGAAGGGCGTTTCGGTCGCTCCCGGCTCGGCTTTTGGGGAAGTTGGCAAGGGCGCAGTCAGGATCAGCCTGGCCAGCTCAGACCAGGACCTGCGAGAGGGCGTGGGCCGACTGGCCGAGTTCGTCAGGCTGCGTTCGTAACGTTCTCCGGCAAGGTGGCGTTCTGGCTGATGTGCTGGTCAGAATCCTCCTCGGATTGGTCGTCAAGTCACTCGGACCGGGTCGCCTGCGGCTGAGCGTTGTCAAGCTCGCCCACAGCCCCAGGTTTTACTAACCTGACCCACCGGCCGGTCCCTTTCTGTAGGATTGGCCCCTCGGTGCCCGTAACTGCAAACGTCTTCTCAACGTTGGACCACACGTGCTGCTGCTGAGGCCCGCTCTGGCATTCGCGGTTAGACAGCTACGCCCTGGTCGTCTTCGCCTCGCCCTCCTGAAGCTGGGCCACAGCCTGAACGCTTTCTAGGCCCACTCGGCGGGCGCCTAGCCTGCTCGTCCTCCCCGCTTGCCGGGGAGGTGGCCTGAAGGGCCGGAGGGGACGCTCTAGCCGGCACCTCGTTCGAGCAGCGCCACCGTCTCGATGTGGTACGTCTGCGGGAACATGTCCACGATCGCGGCTCTCCTGACCCTGTAGCCGCCCCTGACCAGTCCGATCAGGTCCCTCGCGTGGGTTGACGGCTCGCAGGACACGTAGACCAGCCGCTCCGGTCCCAACCTCAGCAGCTCCGCCAGCGCCGCCGGCTCGCACCCCGCACGTGGTGGATCCAGGATCGCCGCCTGGTGCCGCCCCATCCGCACCTGGCGCAGCACCGTCTCGACCTTCCCCGTCATGTACTGGACCTTGGCCGAGTTGATCCTCGCGTTCAGATGCCCCAGCTGCACTGCGCGCGGATTTTCCTCGATCGCCGTGACTCCGGCGCACGCTCGCGCCACTGCCACCGAGATCGTGCCGATGCCCGCATACAGGTCGAGGACGTGGTCCTCCTCCCCCACCGCGAGCATGTCCAGCGCCGCCTGGTAGAGGACGAGCATCTGCTGGTAGTTGGTCTGCACGAACGTGTCGCTGCGCACTCGAAAGCTCATGTCCCAGAACTCCAGGGTCATGGCATCGTCCAGCAGCACCTGATCCGGCAGCAGCTCCCCCACCCTCCGCGCGAACTCGTCCCGCGGCCACACCGGCTCCTTGCCCTTATGGCGCAGCCGCCACAAAAGGCCTTTGCCGTTTGGCTCGATGGTGAGCAGCAGGTTCTGCAGGTTTGTCAGGTGCAGCTCGCCGGCTGCTTGCGCGAACGCCGGCAGCGCCTTCTCGATTCGCAGGTTATGGATGTCGCACGTTGCGATCGGCAGCACTGCATGAGAGCGCAGACGGTGGAACCCAAAACGCCACCCCTCGCCCGTGGGCACCGCCTCGAACTCACCCCGAATCCGATACCGCCACGGGTCGTCCATGCCAAGGACCGGCGTGTCGGGTGGCAATCGCAGCCCGGCGCGCGCCCAGGCCTCCTCCACCACCTGTCGCTTCAGCTCCAGCTGCTGCGGATACGAAGCGTGCTGCCACTGGCACCCGCCGCACGCGCCGAAGTACGGACATCGGGGCTCAACTCGGTTGGGCGACGGCTCGATCACTCGCGTGGCGGCAGCAACCGCGACTCCGCCCTGCTTGCCGCGCGGCTCGGCCTCCACCACCTCGCCCGGCAGCGCGTAGTTGACCAGCCACACCCTGCCCTCGTCGTCGCGCGCGATGCTTGCACCACCGTGCGCGGGCGAGGTCGGCTTCAGGATCACCGGCGCCAGAGCGCCATCGGGTCTTTTGCGGGCTTGAACCCGGCGGCCTGCACCATCTGCGTCGCGAGTTCAAAGCCCGCTCCCACCTTGTCTGGCTGGTGCGCGTCGGCTCCAAATGACACTGCGTGGCCGCCCAGCTCTCGCCACCATCTCACGACGGTGATGTCGGGGCAGAGTATGGAGCCGCGCGTGGTGTTGACCTCGAGGACCCTACTGCTGCGCACTGCCGAGGCAAGAATCGCGCGGATCTCCTCCTCGTAGTCCTCCTCGCGGTACGGCGCTGCGCCGTCGACCCAGTAGCGCTTCGGGTAGTCGATGTGCGCAAGGGTCTCGAACGGCTGGTCGCTGTCAACCATTGCAAGAGTCTCGCGAAAGTACTCACGCACAGCGTTCGGAAAGTCGAGACCCTCTTTCTTTCGGAACTGGCTGGCATCGAGCAGCTCACCACCGATCCGGATGCTGTGGATGGATCCGAGCACATGATCCAGCGGCGCGGCCGCCAGGACCTCGGCGGTTTCGCGCGGAAACAAGTGCGGCTCGCCGAGCTCGACGCCGGTGAGGATGCGCAGTCCCTTGAACTTCGCCCGACATCGCTCCACCGCGTCGAGGTAACCGACGATGTCGACCGAGTGCTGCCCTTCGTGGACGAGGGCCCAGTCCGCGTGTTCGGTGAAGGCCAGGGCGGGAAGCCCGATCTCGATCGCGCGCTCGCAGCTGCGCTCCATGTGCCCGCGGGGCGCGTCCCACGACCACTCGGTATGCACGTGCATGTCGGGAGGCGGTGGCACTGGACAAGGCTAAGAGAAGCACGGCCTTCGGCGTGTTGTGCCCGCTCGACGACCGCCGGCCGGCTATTTCGCCAGGCGATGCACCTCAAACACCTTGGTGGGCGGGATCACAGCCGGCAATCCGGCCTTGACACGCGCAGGTCTAAGGACCTTCTCCCATTCGTCGGACGCGGCCTGCGATTCCCACACGTTGAAAATCTGCCAGCCACCACCTTGCAAAGGGCCGGCGAAGTGGACGAGCTGACCTGGGGCAAGCATCGAGCCTGAGAGCCCCGCCTCCTTGATTACCTCGTCGTATTTTTCCTTGCTGCCCCTCGGCAGCTCAATGACTTCGGCGATCGACATATTGCGTACTCCTCAAATTGGGACGGTTCATCAACCGCCCAAGCCTACGCCGAGCCCTGCCGGCGCCCGCCCACGCAGCCAACCGGCTGAGATGCCGTCAAGCGCCGCAAGGAGATTGCTTATCGTTGCCGCTGTGGGCACGCTCGATGGGAAGGTCGCTGTCGTCACTGGCGCAAGTCGGGGCGTTGGCAAAGGCATCGCGCTGGGATTGGGCGAGGCCGCGGCATTGGCTTCATGGCGTACCGAACGGTAGCCACCCGAGCGCGGTAACGCTAGCCGATGAGCCTCACCAGCAGCTCGCTCGCCACCTTTGGGTTCGTTTGGGGAGCGCGCTTCTTGACATCGGCCATCAGCGCGCCAAGTGCTTGCTTTTTGCCGGCTCGGTAGTCCTCCACCGCCCTTGGGTTCGCGACCATAACTGCTTCGACGATCACCTTCACCGACGCTTCATCGCTGTCCTGGGCGAAGCCCCGCTCCGCGACGATCTCGGCCGGGGCGCGGCCGCTGTTCAGCGACTCGGTCAGCACCTGACGGCCCTGGTCTCGCGTGATGCTGCCGCCGGAAACCAGCTTCACGATGTCGGCCAGGACCGCCGGGGTCGGCACCTTGCCCGAGTGCGCAACCTCTCCGATGATCCAGTTCGCGGTCGGTCTCGCTTGCGCTCCAGCCTTGACCGCGGCCTCAAACAGGTTCGCCAACATGACATCGGCCGTGATCAGGCCGGCATCGGCTGCGGGCAGGCCGTATTCGGAGATGAGGCGAGAACGACGAACACCCGGCATCTCGGGCAGGCCGATACGAAGCGCTTCGATCCATTTCGGGTCAAGCTCGAGCGGCGGTAGGTCCGGCTCCGGGAAGTAGCGATAGTCCTCCGCGAACTCCTTGCTGCGCTGCGAGAACGTGCGCTGCTCTGCCTCCGACCAACCCCGCGTCTCCTGCACCACAGTGCCACCCGATTCCACCACCTCGACCTGGCGCGCCACCTCGAACTGGATCGCGCGGTGCAGCGCGCGAAACGAGTTGATGTTCTTGAGCTCGGTCTTCACGCCCAGC
>DATCAV010000074.1:0-2308 GCA_036512415.1 Candidatus Dormiibacterota bacterium
TCTGGAGCATGGTCACGGCCCTCTGGAGCTTATTCTCCAGCACGCCTTCCAGCGTGTCCAGGTGCCTCTCGACGTCGATGAGGGCCGACTGCAGCTTCTCCATGTCGACGCTGCGGGCGAACTGCAGGTGCAGCTGGTAGAGGGTCAGGAGGTAGGGAAGCGCCATCGCGTAGCCGACCACCATCACGTGCCGCTGGTGGGCGCCGACGATTGCGCCGCGACACACGTCATAGGCCGCGTCCGGGATCACCGCCAGGGCAAAGGGAGACGTGGTGGCGGGATCGATGTACTGGCTTACCTCGCGCACCCTGCGCTCGACCTCGCGCTCGACCTGCGCGTTGAGCTGGGCCCGCCGCGGAGCGTCAAGTCCAGGCTCTGCCAGCTGCTCTAGGGCGTTGCTGGAGACCCACTTGGAGTCGATCGGCAGCAGCTTGCCGCCGGGCAGACGGAGCGCCAGCTCGACCACCTTGCCGCCCACCCAGACGTTGCGCTGCAGCATCTCAGGGGGTAGGTGCTTGAGGGTCTCCTCGAGGATGTTCTCGCCCGCGGCGCCGCGCGTGGAGCTGCCGGCGATGACGCTCTCGAGGCGGCGCAAGCTGGCCCGGGCCTCGTCCTCGACGGGCTGGCGGGCGCTGATGGCCGAGCGCAGGCCTTCGACCACCGACTGCGTCTGCGTCAGGCGCTCGCGGAGCTCCGCCGCCTGTGACTCCTGGGTCTGGCCTCCGGACTCCAGGCGGCTGCGCAGCTCCGCCACGTCCCGGACCTGCCCGTCGGCCCGCCTCACCAGGCTCCAGACCAGGGCGGCCACGACGCCAACCGCGAGCAGTACACATACAAGGAGGAGGGCGAACAAGAGTTCGAGCAGCGACATGTTGGGCATTGTAGTCCGCGAAGTGGGTATAAACAAGCCTGTTAATCTGACTTAAATGGCACGCCCCGAACCCCTAGCCGAGAACCAGCCTGCGCCCGACCGAATCCCGCTCGAAGAGGTCTACATGCGCATGGCCGAAGAGCTGGCGAAGCGGTCGACCTGCGCCCGCCTGCAAGTGGGCAGCGTCATCACTTCGGGCGACCTGACGCAGGTGCTGGGCATCGGCTACAACGGCAACGCGCGCGGGCTGCCGAACCGCTGCGACTCCAGCCAGCCGGGCTCCTGCGGCTGCATCCACGGCGAGCTGAACAGCCTGGTCAAGGCCGGCGCGCAGCTGCCTGGCAAGCTGATGTTCGTGACCGCCTCGCCGTGCGTCATGTGCGCCAAATCGATCATCAACTGCAACGTGGCCCGGGTCTACTACCGCGACGCTTACCGCGACCCGGCCGGCCTCGACGTGCTCCGCCAGGGCGGAGTCGAGGTCGAGCATTACGACCAGTGGCGCGACCTGTGGCGCTAAGAGCTAAGTAAGTCTCGCCCGCTCGGTTCGCCTCTCGCGTCTCGCGGCAAGGAGGGCCATTCGGGCACATTTGGTCGCGTCTCGCGGCTTTGGGGGGCCATTCGGGCACATTTGGTCGCGTCTCCGGGGGGCGAACTCAACGTTTTGGGGTGGGGCCATTTGAGTCCAATAGGCCTCCTTCCGGTCAGCGCACGATCTCCCAACCTGATTCTGTTTGCACCAACCTCGGTTCAACTGTCGGAATCTCGCGCAGGCGCCGCGCCCGGGACAGGAGCTTGGCCGCGTCCTCGTCCGATGCCACCGATTCCAGCACGGCTCGCGTCGCGTATACCAGCGTCAGGTCCCGGCTCGCCAGCGCTTTTTGCGGCTCGATCCACAGCCAATCCGTCACCTCGCCTTCCTGAGGGCTGATGGCCTGGTTGGCGGGGAGCTGGGCCAGGAAGAAGCGAGCGTCGTAGCGCCGGCGAAGCTGGGCCGGGGTGACCCACCTCGCGAACATCACAAGGCGGTCGAAAGCCGGCTCCAGGCCGAGCTCGCGAAGCGCCTCGCCGAACGTCTTTCCATTTGCGATCAGGTGCCGCGCCTTCTCCGAATCGTCCTCGCGGGCAAATCGCTTGCCGTGGCGCGCGAGCAGAATTCCGACCTCCTCGAACAGCTCGCGCACCGCCGCGGCGCGGATCTCGTCGCCTGACGCCTGGTCGTCTTCGCGCACGGTCCCACCGGGAAACACGTATGCGCCAGGGGCGAAGTCGGCTCCGCCAGGCCGGCGCATCAGCAGCAGCTCCCACGGTTCTCGGCCGCGGACGAGCAGCACCGTGGCCGAGTGGCGTGGGGTGACAGGCGGCCCGTCGTTGATCGCGGTCGGCGGCAGCATCTGATTAGGATGCGGGAGTGGACCTCGGGATTGCCGGCAAGGT
>DATCAV010000075.1:0-9867 GCA_036512415.1 Candidatus Dormiibacterota bacterium
GGTTGGTCACCGAGGGCGACCACCGCGAAAGCGTCAGACCGATGATCTACAGCCGCCGTCTCTACGACGCAATCGAGCCAGGTCCATAACTAATCGGCCCAGGCGCCGTTCGGGCAAGTATGAGGACCGTGCTTCTGGGCAAGGCCTAGATCAAGAACGGAATCAGCCGCTTGGTGCGCCTCAGAATATCGGTGGCCCGACAACGCGAGCGAGCTCGATCAAAGCGTGGGCGACGGCCAGGACGGGACCAGCTGCGAGATGCCCGCGGCCAGGATCGTCAGCTTGTTCGTCAGCAGGAGCAGGCCCATCACCAGCAACACCGCCGCCGACGCGAGGTCGATGGCGCGCCGGTGGCTGTTGACGAGGCGAACCAGCGGGCGCGCCCTCTCCAGCGCGAGCGCCAGGGCGATGAACGGAAGGCCAAGGCCCAGGCAGTAGGCGATCATCAGGATCAGGCCCTGCCCCGTGGTGCCCGCGGACACCGCGGAGCTGAGCACCGCGCTGAGGGTCACCCCGATGCAGGGCGTCCACCCGCTCGCGAAGCCCATTCCCAAAACGAATCCGCCCGCGACGCCGCCGCCAGTCGGGGCCTTCTTCATGACCCGGTACTCACCAGAAAGGAACGGGATTCGAATCACACCCGCGACATGCAGGGCCATCGCGATGACGAACACGCCGGCCACCACCGGCACATAGCTGCGGATCGGCTGCACTGCGATCGAGAAGACGTAGAAGAAAAGAATGAAGACCAGCGAGAGCCCCGCGACGAAACCCGCCCCCGCCGCGGCGACGGGAAGGGATGGCGAGGCTGGAATCGCGGCAGCCCCCGGGCCGGCTGCGATTGCCGGCTGACCGGCGCGCGCTCCGAGGTAAGCGAGGTATGCGGGCACCAGCGGCAGCACACAGGGGGACACGAACGAAACCAGGCCGGCCAGGAATGCGATGGCCGGGCTGATGCCGTCCAGAGTTGGCACGCCTGCCTACCCGGGCTGCGGCACCGACGTCTGTCGGGTCAGCTCCTCGATCGCGTCGAAGACCTCCGGCCAGACCCGCTCCGGCAGGTTGTGCCCCATGTGCTCGAACTCGAGCAGCCGTGCGCCGGGTATTGCATTCGCGACGCTGCGTCCGTTTTCGACAGGGACGAGGACGTCGTCGGTGCCGTGGATCACCAACGTAGGCGCCTTGACGCGGCTCAACTTTTCGAGGCGGCCCTCAGCCGCGAGGATCGCGACCAGCTGACGACCGGTCCCGACCGGGTAGTAGGACCTGTCGTACGCTCGCTCGACCTGGCGCGTCTCGATTGGTTCGTCGAAAGGATCGCCGGATCCCTTGAGGATCTTTCGGATCCAGACTCCATGCTCGATCTGCCCCTCGCGCGTCTGCGGTGGAATTCGCGTCAGGACGTCAGCGCCTTCCGGCTGGGGCGGAACGCCGTCCTCGCCTCCCGGACCGGACATGATCGACGTCAGCGAGAGGACGAGGTCCGGATGGTTGATGGCGACCAGCTGGGCGATGAAGCCTCCCATCGATACGCCGACGATGTGCGCGTACCCAATGCCAAGGGCGCTCAGGACGCCCACCGCGTCGGCGGCGAGATCGTCGAGGTGGTAGGCCGGTTTGGCGTTGCCGGCAAAAGCCGCCAAAAGATCCGGCTCTCCAGCGGCCTCCATCTTGGTGGAGAGGCCTGCGTCTCGATTGTCGTACCGGATCACATAGAAGCCGCGGTCGCGAAGCTGCTCGCAAAACTCCTCGTCCCAGCTCAGCAGCTGCGAGCCCAGACCCCCTATCAACAACAAGGGCGCCGCCTTTGGATCGCCGAAAGTTTCGTACTCGATTTCGATTCCGTTGGCCTTGAGTCGGGGCATGCCCTGAATCGTACCGCCGGGCCTTGACTAGGTACGCTTACGGGCCGTGAGCAAGTCGCTGCCCAATCGGGGTGACGTGGATGCCAGGTTCACGTGGAACAGCGAGAGCGTGTTCCCGGATGGCGCCGGCTGGGAAGCGGCAGTCAGCGCGATTCTCGCCAAGCTTCCAGACCTGGCCGAGTTCAAGGGACACCTGGGCGAGTCCCCCGACATGCTCGCCGACTGGTTCGACGCGGCGGACAGCGCCCATTTGCTGATGGGCAAGGTGGTCGTGTACGCGACGATGTCCTACTCCGTCGATGCGGGCGATCAGGTCGCGGCGGCCCGGGCGGATCGCGCGCGCACGACCTACGCGCGGCTGGGCTCTGCCATGGCCTTCGCGGTCCCGGAGATGATCTCGATCGGCTTTCCGACGCTCCGTGAGTGGGTGGCGAGCTCGCCTCGGCTCAGCCACCTCGGCCACTTCGTCGACCGACTTGAAAAGCTGCGGAGCCACGTCCGCAGCCCCGAGGTCGAAGAGCTCCTGTCGCAGGCGTCGGATCCTCTCGCGACCGCGCTCTCCGTGCATTCGGTCCTCGCCAACACTGACTTGAGGTTCGCGCCCGCGAGAGGGACGGAAGGCGAGGAAGAGGAAGTCGCCCAAGGGACGATCGGGGCGCTGCTGACAAACCCCGACCGCGAGCTGCGCCGGACCGCTTTCGAGAGCTATGCAGACGCGCACCTGGCGATGCAGCACGCCACGGCGGCGAACCTCGCCGCCGGGGTCAAACGTGATGTCTTCTATTCACGCGCGCGCGCGTACGCGTCCTCCCTCGAAGCTGCGCTCGAGCCCAACCACATCCCGGCCGCGGTTTTTCACCACGTCATCCGTGCCTTCCGCGACAACCTGGGGACGTGGCACCGCTATTGGCGTCTGCGCCGCAAGGCCCTGGGTGTTTCTGCACTCGAGCCATACGACCTCCAGGCGCGGCTCGGGATGTCGAAACGAAATGTTCCGTACGAGGAGGCTGTGGACTGGATCTCCGAAGGTGTCAAGGCGCTCGGTGACGAGTACGTCGATGTGATGCGCAAGGGATCGCTCGAGGAGCGGTGGGTCGATATCTACCCCAACAAAGGGAAGCGGATGGGAGCCTTCTCAACCGGCACGCCGGGAACATATCCGTTCATATTCATGAGCTACAACGAGGACATCTATTCGATGAGCACGCTGGCTCACGAGCTCGGGCACTCGATGCATTCGTACTACACGCGCAAGACGCAGCCTTACGTCTACTCCAGCTACGGACTGTTCCAGGCCGAGGTGGCGTCGAACATGCACCAGGCGCTAACACGGCGATACCTGCTGGCCACCTACAAGGATCCGGAGTTTCAGATCGCGGTGATCGATGAGGCGATGGCCAACTTCTATCGCTACTTCTTCATCATGCCGACCCTGGCGCGTTTCGAGCTCGAGATTCACGAGCGCGTCGAGAGGGGCGTTGCGTTGACCGCCGACTCCCTCAACAACTTGATGGCCGACCTCATCTCAGAGGTCTACGGCTCTGAGGTGGAGGTGAGTGAGCGCAATCGCGAGCGCGTCGGTTCCACGTGGGGGCAGTTTCACACCCATCTCTACAGCAACTTCTACGTGTTCCAGTACGCAACCGGGATTGCGGGCGCCAACCATCTCGCCGAGAAAGTAGCGGCCGGGGACGCGGGTGCTGTGCGCAACTACCTTGCCTTCTTGACGAGCGGCGGCTCGAGGTACCCACTCGAAGGCCTCAAGCTGGCGGGTGTCGACATGTCATCGCCCGAGCCCATCGCGTCGGCTTTCGCAGCCCTCGCCGGCATGGTCGACCGTCTCGAGGAGCTTGTCGCGGCCAGGTCCAGGTCCGGTCTATAGCAGCCGCAGCAGCGCTGCCGTCGCAGCGGCCGCCACGATCACGACTAGAAAAGGAGCCCGCAGAAGGACCGCGATTACCGCTACACCCAGGGCTGCCGCGCGCACATCCACTACGAGGTGCTGCCCCAGCGAAAAGGTCTGGGTCGCGATCAGGGCTGCCAGCAGCGCGACAGGAAGGAGCGGAACCGTCCGCTGGATGCGGGCGTCCTGCAGCCATCGCGCGGGCAGCGAGAGGCCGGCCAGCTTGAGCCCATAGCAGGCGGCCGACGCGACCAGCAGTCCCGCCCAGATCATGCTGACTTACCAAACAGCCCGTACAGGGCGACGAGCGCAGCGACGATAAGCAGTGGAATTCCGGCCGGCACGAATGGGATGCAGATCAGCGCGACGAGCCCTGCCGCCAGGGCGATCGCCAACGGTTCGCGCGCCCGGAGGCGCGGAGCCAGCAGGGCGAGATAGGCAGCCGGTGGCGCCGCATCGAGGCCAAGCACCCTGGGATCGGAGAGCGCAGTGGTCGCGAGGGCCCCGATCAGTGTGCCGAGATTCCAGAACGCGAACAGCAGCAGACCCGTCGCCCAGAAGGCAAACCGGCCGTCGTTTTCGTCGTCCCGTGCGATCGCCATCGCAGTGGACTCGTCGATGACGAACTGCGCGGCGCCGAAGCGGCGAAGGCCGCTGACCTTGAGGAGCGATGACAGGCGCACGGCGTAAAGCGCGTTGCGCGTACCAAGCAGGGCTGCGGTGGCCGCTCCCGCCCAAACGCTGCCGCCCGATCCAACGATGCCGACGAGCGCGAACTGCGATGCACCCGTGAACATCAGGAGGGACAGGCTCATTACCTGCAGGAGGGACAGCCCCGAGGTGGTCGCGATCGCTCCGAACGATAGTGAGTAAGCGCCGGATGCGATCGCGATGCTCAGCGCATCGCGAATCACTTTCCGGCGGGCCGGACTCGATACCGCGTCAGCCACCTGCAGACGTTAATCTCCCTCCACCCGAAGGCAGGGGGGTGCATCGGGAACTGGCTCCGCCAGGCCCGATGCCCTAAGGGGGGACTCCCCCCCTCAGAGGGAGGGTTGGGGTGAAGGGCGTCAAGACGCACCAGCCGATCGATGCAGCGTCGCGCGAGTTACTTGGTGGTGATCGCCGCCCCCGCCGGAGACAGGACCCACCAGAGGGCGCCGAAGCCGTTGACGCCCTGTCCTGTCGTGTCTCCCGCGTTCTTGTCCCGGATGAAGTAGTACAGCGGATGGCCCGCGTAGGTCACCTCGACCTTGCCATCGGTGCGCGTCGTCGTCCCCAGCAAGCCGGCCGTGGCGCCAGTGCCGGCCAGCGGAGCGCCGGTGGTGAGGACAGGCGGCCAGGCCGTGGCGCAGCTCGTGTAGCACGTGGACGCGGTGCCCTTGTCCGCGACGAACAGGTAAACCGTCGTGCCTGCGCCATCAACGAGCATCGCGCCCAGCTTCGCGTCGGTGGCGACCATGATGGTCCCTGCCGCAGCTGCAGGACTGGAAGGACTTGTTGCCGGCGATGGGCTGGCGACTGCAGACGTGATCGTGTCTCCACAGGCAGACACGATCACGGCCGTGAAAACTGTTGCCGCTGTAACAAGAAGTTTCGATTGCATTTGGGATGCTCCTGAATATTTCCGAGGGACACATCCCGATACCGCACCGGGTTACGAAATCGTTATTCCGGCGTCACGTAAGCAGCGCTCAGGCCGCCGTCGACCAGGAACGTTGCACCATTCACGTAGCTCGATTCGTCGCTCGCCAGGAACAGCGCGGCGGTGGCAATCTCCCTCGCCTTGGCCAGGCGCCCCATCGGCAGATGTATGCGGCGCCGCTCGTAAGCTCCAGGCGTCTGTGAGAAAAGACGCATGAGCAGCGGCGTCTCGACCGGGCCCGG
The DNA here is from genome assembly GCA_036512415.1 of Candidatus Dormiibacterota bacterium. Taxonomy (GTDB): domain Bacteria; phylum Chloroflexota; class Dormibacteria; order Dormibacterales; family Dormibacteraceae; genus Palsa-872. Next base: position 5,656 of record DATCAV010000075.1, read on the forward strand.
ACAAAGCGCGTTCACGCGCACCCCCTGCCGGGCGAACTGCACCGCGAGCTCGCGGCTCATCGAGAGCACCGCGCCCTTTGAAGCCGTGTACGCGATCTGCGATGTGGCGGCGCCCATGAGCGCGACAAACGAGGCCACGTTGATCACCGAGCCGCCACCCGCCTCCAGCAGGTACGGGATGCCGTACTTGCAGCAGAGGAACACGCCTTTCGCGTTGACGGCCTGCACCCTGTCCCACGCGTCGGGCTCGGTGGTGAGGATCGAATCGTCGTCGGCCGGCATGATGCCCGCGTTGTTGTAAAGGATGTCGATGCGCCCATATCGCTTCTTGGTCTCCGCGTACATCGCCTGCACGCTCTTGGGGTCGCTGACGTCGGCTTTGAAGAAGAACGCCTCCCTGCACTCGGCCGCCGCTTTCTCGCCTGCCTCAACGCCGACGTCGGCGACGCAAACCCGCGCGCCTTCATTGGAGAACAGGATCGCGGCCTCGCGGCCGATGCCCCCACCGGCCCCAGTGATAACCGCCACCTTGCCGTCGAGCCTTCCCACGGTTATGCCTCCGTCGAGATGTACACGTTCTTGACCTCTGAGTAGCCCGCCATGGCGTGCATGCCGAGCTCGCGGCCGAAACCCGACTGCTTGAAGCCGCCGAAAGGCGTGGTGACGCGAACCGAGCTGTTCGAGTTGATCGAGAGCACGCCGGTCTCCAGCGCCCGCGCCACGCGCAGCGCACGAGCGCCGTCGCGAGTCCAGATCGAGCCCGAAAGGCCGTATGGGGTGTCGTTGGCGATGCGCACCGCGTCTTCCTCGTCCGAGAACGGGATCACTGCGGCGACCGGCCCGAACACCTCTTCGCGAGCGACCGGGTCCTGGTTGGTGGCGGCAACGAGCGTGCACGGAAACCAGAAGCCGTCGCCCTCGGGAACCTTGCCCTTGAAGAGCGGCGTGCCGTTGACGAAGGCAGCGACCTTCCGCCGGTGGTCGGCTGAGATCAGCGGTCCCATGTCCGTGCCTTCCTTCTCGGGGTCGCCGACCCGGAACTTCGACGTCGCATCGACGAGAAGTTTCAAGAAGCGGTCGTAGACCGACTTCTGGACCAGGATGCGCGAGCGGGCACAGCAGTCCTGCCCGGCATTCCCAAAGACCGCGCCCGGCGCCGCGGCGGCCGCTCGCTCGAGGTCTGCGTCTTCGAAGATCACGTTGGCCGATTTCCCACCGAGCTCGAGCGTCACCCGCTTGATCGTCTTGGCGGCGCCCTCCATCACGTGCCGGCCGACCTCCGTCGACCCCGTGAAGCCGATCTTGGCGACGTCCGGGTGGGCGATCAGCCGCTCGCCGGCCACCGAACCAGGACCGACGACCACGTTGACCACGCCTTCGGGTATTCCGGCCTCGAGCGCCAGCTCGGAGAAGCGAAGGGCCGTGAGGGGGGTCAGCTCAGCGGGTTTGAGGACGACGGTGTTGCCGCACGCAAGCGCCGGACCGAGCTTCCAGCTGGCCAGCATCAGGGGAAAGTTCCACGGGACAATCAGGCCGACCACGCCAAGGGGTTCGCGAAACGTCATGTCGACGCCACCGGCGACGGGGATCGTGTCGCCGTAGTGCTTCTCGACCGCGCCAGCGTAGAAGTGGAAGACGTCGGCGACCATGCCCATCTCCCAGCGCGAGTCGCCGAGCGGCTTGCCGACGTTCGAAGTTTCCAGCCGCGCCAGCCCGTCGATGTGCTCCTCGACGAGCGCCGCCACCCGGCGCAGCAGCTTCGCACGGTCGGCCGGTTTCACAGCGCGCCAGGCGGGATACGCGGCGCGGGCGGCGGCGACAGCGCGATCGGTCTCTTCCATACCTGCGCGCTCCAGCTGGGCGATGGGCTTCTCGGTCGCCGGGTTGAGGACTTCCAGAGTGCTGCTCATCCTCGTTCGAAGAGCCTCTCGCGCTCGTAACCGGTGACCACCTTGTCGAACTGCTCCTGCTCGGTGCGCGCGTAGTTGAGATAGTGGTCGACAACGTCGTCGCCGAAGGCCTTCCGAAGCATCGTTCCTTTCTCCAGTGCGGTGATGGCGTCTCGGAGCGCGTGAGGGAATCGCTGGACGTCCGACTCGTACGCGTTGCCCTTGAACGCAGGCCCAAGCTCGAGCTTCTGGTCGATGCCATGGAGTCCTGCGGCGATCAGCGCTGCGATGGCCAGGTAAGGATTGACGTCGGCGCCCGGGATGCGCGATTCGGTGCGCAGGTGCTGGCCGTGGCCGACGATGCGGAATCCGCACGTCCGGTTGTCGTGGCCCCACGCCAGGGTCGTCGGCGCCCACGACGCTGCGGCGTAGCGCTTGTAGGAGTTGATGTTCGGCGCCAGGAAGATCGCGATCTCTGCCGCTCCTGCGATATGGCCGGCGAGGTACCTCTTGAACGTGTCGGACTCGCCGTCAAACGTGTTGCGGCCGTCCTTCCAGAGGCTCGAGTGGACGTGGCACGAGCTGCCGATCCATGTGTGGTCTGGTTTGGCCATGAACGTCACCGAGCAGCCGTGCTGGTGCGCCATCTCCTTGATCCCGTTCTTGTAGATGACGTGGTTGTCGGCCATCGTCAGCGCGTCCGCGAAGTGGAAGTTGATCTCCTGCTGGCCAGGCCACGCCTCGCCCTTGGAGCTTTCGACCTTGATTCCCGCTTCCTTCATGCCTTTGCGGACCGCGCGGATGAACGGCTCGTCGTAGCTCGTCGCGAGCACGTGGTAGTCGAGGATGTAGGGAACCGACGGAGTGAGATTCGAGTAGTCCTTGGCGTGCGCTTCCGCGAACGTCTCCTTCATCAGGTAGAACTCGAGCTCGGTGCCGACCATGGGCTCGAAGCCCATCGCCTTGGCGCGCTCGATTTGCGCCCTCAGCACCTGTCGCGGCGAAGGTTTCACCGGCACCCTGTCGTGCCACATCACGTCGCTCAGCACAAGCGCGGTCCCCTCCAGCCAGGGGATCCGTCGCAGAGTCGCAAAGTCGGGCACCAGCTCGAAGTCCCCGTAACCGCTCTCCCAGTTGGCCATTGCGTAGCCCGGTACCGGGTTCATGTCCATGTCGACCGCCATGAGGTAGTTGCATCCCTCGACCGGCTCGCCGTGCGCCGCCGATTCCATGAAGTAATCGGCGTCTACGCGCTTGCCCATGAGGCGGCCCTGCATGTCGGTGAAGGCGACGACGACTGTGTCGATCTCCCCTTTCTTGACCGCGGCCCCGAGCTGTTCTCTGGTCAGCACGTGATCAAGGCAAAACCCTCTCCCCAACGGGGAGAGGGGTCGGGGTGAGGGGCGTTAGCCGGCACGACCGTCCCTGGCGCGTGCCACGAAGCGCTCGAACAGCTTTGTGGCCCATGGAAGGTCTCCGGTCAGCTCTTCGGGATGGCACTGGACGGCGACGACCAGGCCGTCGTCGGTCTCGAGACCTTCGATCGTGCCGTCGTCTCCCGTGGCCGTCTGCCTCAGCCCCGGCGCCACCGATCGAACCGCCTGGTGGTGAAAGCTGTTGACCTTGATCTGCCCGCCCTCCGCCGCATGCCCCAGCTCTGACGCGGGATCGACCGACGCGGTGTGGGCAAGATGCTTCCGGCCGAACGCGCGGACCTCATGGCCGTCGAGGTGCTGCATCAGGGTTCCACCCATCGCCACGTTGATCACCTGCTGCCCGCGGCAGATGCCAAGCACCGGGATCTGCTCGTTCCGAGCAAGCTTGAAAAGCCGGATTTCGGCCTCGTCCAGCTCAGGGTCGATGTCCCCCAGCTTGGGGTCGGGCTTCTCACCGTAAAGAGCGGGGTCGACATCCCAACCGCCAGGCAGCAGCAGCCCGTCGAGGTCGGCCACCGAGCCGGTGCCGGGCGGAAGGTAGACGGCTTCCGCGCCGGCCGCCTCCACCGCCCGGCCATACGTCAGGTAGTAATCCGCCTCCCGCTTCGGGCTCGTCGTTATTCCGATCTTCGGGCGCGCGTCGTTGTTCGTGGTGTCCTTATCCAGCGGCGGCGAGTTCGGCTTCGATCTTGGCAAGCTCTTCCGGCGTCCCCTGGACCTTTGGTCCTTTGAACCAGTTCTTGGCCGAGAGGAACCAGTAGCCTCCCGAGTAGATCAACACTACCCCGACCGCGACTGGGGCGTAGTTGAACGTCGTCAGCGTGTTGCCGGGTGCGAACTGGGGCAGCACAAAGAGAACGGTGATAAACGCTATCCAGATCACCGCG
>DATCAV010000076.1:0-2198 GCA_036512415.1 Candidatus Dormiibacterota bacterium
GGCGATGCTCCTTGACAGCACCAGGCCCTACTACGTCGGCGGCGAGCTGGAAGGCTTGCAGGTCCCTCTCCATTACGACTATGGCGACCTGCGTCACACGCCGGCTGAGCTGCGCGCAATTTTTCAGCAGCGCGGGTGGCGCCAGATCGTCGCCTTCCAGACTCGAAATCCACTTCATCGCGCCCATTTCGAGCTCACGCTTCGAGCGGCGAAGCAGGTCGAGGCGAATCTACTCATCCATCCCGTCGTCGGCATGACGAAGCCGGGCGATGTCGACCACTACACGCGGGTGCGCTGCTACCAGGCGATCATGCCGAGCTATCCGCCCGGGACCGCGATGCTGTCACTCCTTCCGCTCGCGATGCGCATGGGCGGCCCGCGCGAGGCTCTCCTCCACGCGATCATCCGTCGCAACCACGGCGTCACCCACCTCATCGTTGGACGCGACCACGCTGGACCAGGAAAGGACTCGTTGGGACGGCCTTTTTACGGGCCCTACGAGGCACAGGAGATGGTCCGCCTCCACGAGGATGAGCTCGGCGTCCAGATGGTGCCATTCCAGGAGATGGTTTACGTCGAGGATCGCGACACCTACATGCCGGATGACGAAGTTCCGAAGGGCGCGAGGGTCCTGTCGATATCCGGAACCGAGCAGCGACGCCGTCTCAACGAAGGGGCCGAGCTACCTTCGTGGTTCACACCACCAGCTGTCGCGGCAGAGCTGCGACGCTCTTACCCTCCGCGCTCGAAGCAAGGTTTTACGCTGTTCTTCACGGGCCTTTCGGGCTCAGGCAAGTCGACGATCGCCAACGTGGTCCTGGTGAAGCTCCTGGAGATCGGGGGCCGGCCGGTGACGCTGCTGGACGGAGACATTGTTCGGCGACACCTCTCCTCAGAGCTCGGCTTTTCCAAGGAACACCGCGACCTCAACATTCGCCGCATCGGCTTTGTCGCCTCCGAGATCACTGGCAACGGTGGCATTGCGATCTGCGCCCCGATCGCGCCTTACGACGCAACCCGCAAAGAGGTGCGCCACATAGTCGAGCCGCGCGGAGGTTTCGTTCTGATCCACGTTGCGACGCCGATCGAGGTTTGCGAGGAGCGCGACCGAAAGGGTCTCTACGCGAAGGCGCGCGCGGGCATCCTGAAAGAGTTCACCGGGGTCTCGGACCCCTACGAGAAGCCGGCCGACGCCGACCTGGTCATCGACACCACGGGCGTCACGCCGGCCGAAGCCGCCCAGCAGATCATTCTCCATCTCGAGCGAGAGGGTTACATCGGACCTGCCCAGACGTAACTACTTGGTTTAGCTGCTGACTACGGGCTTAAAGTTGGCATCCACACGTTCCAGATTCACGTTGGAGGTTTCGATATGAGGGAAGATCCCAGCCAGAAAAAGACCACCCGGCGCGATGTGCTCAAGCTGGCAGGCGCGGCCGCCCTGGGCGCCGCAGGCAGCGCCGCTTTAGGAGCGCCTCGCGTGCTCGCAGCCGGCAGCGGCAACACGATCGGCATGTACTTCTCCCCCGAACGTGCACTCGACACCCGCGGGAGCGCCAAAATCGGCCACGGCGGGGAGACGATCGTCGGCCCGTACCCTTACCCCGGCTCGACGACGTTCACCTGGGAGGACTACTACGGCATCATCGGCAACATAACGGCGGTGTCGCAGACCGGCGCAGGATATCTGTCGGTCAGGCCATCTGACTCAGTTTTCGTCGCGGCGACCGCAGTCTCCAACGTGAATTTCCTTGGCTCATCCGGAGCTGTGGCGAACTTCTTCATGTGCCGGTTTGGATCCACCACGATTCCTCTTGGGAAGGTGAGCGACGGCAAGTTCATAGTCCGCAGCGGCGGCGCGACCACCAATTTCATCATCGACATATTCGGCCTCCTGGGCCCCGACCAGTAGCGCCACCGGAACTTTAGGGCGCGCCTGAGCGCGCGGCCCCCTGAATAGCGAAGGGCTGGGCCCTCCCCGGAGGACCCAGCCCCTATCGACTACAGACGAGCGGGTGGTGTTCGGCTAGCCGAACCACCCGACTACATCAATTACGAGGTTGGTGGCGCCATGGCCGCCGACATACACGCTCACAGTGCCTGTCGCACTGACCTGCACAACCACCAGGTTGGGAACGGTCCCTCCGGCAAGGTAGTTGACGTCAGAAGCGAGCGGTCGAGTTCCTCCAGGGAAGACC
>DATCAV010000077.1:0-7219 GCA_036512415.1 Candidatus Dormiibacterota bacterium
TAGAGGTCCGGTCATGTTCTTCCAGTCGGGTGGGTGTTGCGACGGCAGCCTTCCGATGTGCTTCAAAGACGGGGAGTTCGTGATCGGCGCGCATGACGTGCTGCTTGGAACCCCGGGTGGCTGTCCCTTCTACATCGATGCACGCCAGTTCGAGGTTTGGAAACACACCCAACTCGTCGTTGATGTGGGCGAAGGGGCGCCGGAAGGCTTCTCGCTTGAGGCTGGCGACGACAAGCACTTCGTCATTAGATCGCGAGTGTTTTCCGACGAGGAGCTAGCCGCGCTGAACGACAACCCCTGAGCGCTGCGGTGATCGCCGGTCCGCTCGACAGCGAATCGGCGGCGATTGTGCTGGGTTTGTCATGGGCATGGTTCGAAGAGCGTCCACTAAGGGGAGCCAAAACTGGACTCGAATTGGCGTAAGAGAGAGGCGCTCACTCATCGCGTGGCTCTGCCTTCTGCCCTCGTGGCAGGCTACGGCCCGAGGAGGTAGCCAAGGCGACGCGGCAGATGTGCGACTGCCGACGCCAACGGATTTGGCCGGCGTCCTCGCTCCTCGGCGGTGTCGTACGCGATGATCGCGCGGCGCACCACGGCCGCACCGAGCGAGCGCAGTGGCTCGGGCGGGAACAGCCGCGACCGGGCATTGACCATCGGTAGCCGAACCAGGTCCGAGTTGGCGCCGACCGCCAGGTCGGCGAGCACTCTGCCGGCCAGATGCGAAGGCGCGACGCCGTTGCCTGTGTAGCCCAGGGCATAGTGCACATTCCCCGGCTCGAGCGTGCCGAAGGTAGGCAGGTGGGTCGGCGAGACGTCTATCGGTCCGCCCCACGCATCTTCAATCGGGACCTCGGACCAACTCGGAAAGAACAGTCGGAAGCCCTCGGCCGCCTCCCGAACCGCGCGAGTGTCGTGCGTGAACGAATCGCCGATGCGTGGCGCCGCGCGACCGCCGCCACCGCCGAAGGCGATCCGTCCGTCGCGCGTCGTGCGGAAGTAGCGCAGCGATTGGCGAAGGTCGCTGATCAGCTCACCTCCGATCCAGCCGATCGCGGCCAGCTTCTCTGGTGCCGGCGCGGAGAGAACGATGTACGTGCTCCACGCCGCCACGCGGCGCGCCAGTTGGGGCCACGCCGTGGCCCAGGCGTTGACGGCAAGGACGGCATGTCGCGCGCGAACGGTTCCACGATCCGTCACAGCCTCAGGACCCGCGTTCAAGCGGATGACCTTGGTGCCTTCATGAATCGTCACGCCCATCTCGAGCACGACGCGCCGCAGGCCGCGCGCCAGGATCGCAGGCTGGACAGAAGCGCCGTCCTGCATGAAGACCCCACTTCGGAACGCCGGGGATGCGCAGCGTGCCCGTACTTCTTCGCGCGTGAGTGCACGCATTTCTTCTGGCGCGCCGGCATCGGCCGCAGCCCGCACCATGTGTTCGCACACGAGCTCATGTCGAGGTCCTGTGGCCGCGAACACGTAGCCCGAACGCCTGAACCAGGCGTCGACTCCGTGTCGATCGCAGAACTGGCCGATGCCGGTGATCGAATTCGATATCTCGCGGCATGCGCGCACCGCGGCGTCGGCGCCATACAGGTGCACCAGGCCGTGGAGCTCGTCCCACCAACCGCTTGCGAAGCCGCCGTTACGCCCGCTCGGCCCGCCACCGCAGATGTCCTGCTCGAGCACCACTACACCGAGCTCTGGCCGGAGTTCCTTAAGGAAGTAGGCCGTCCACAGCCCCGTGAACCCGCCCCCGACGATGACAACGTCTGCGGTCGCGTTCCCAATGAGGGGCGGGCATGGCGCCGCATCCTCAGACGCCAATGCTTCACGCAGCCACCAGCTGCGCTGCGCGCCTGGAGTCAGCGCGTGCCCGGTGAGCTTGAGCTCGGAAGCGGTCTGCATTCAGACCTATTCTGTCGGACCGCGCAGAAGCATCGAGCCTCGAAGGGATCACCATTGACGTTGGTGATTCGAATGGTGGTGTGCGTTCCCGTCACGACGGAAGGGCTGATCGACCCACGCTGGGGTCGCGCGGATCGGGTGGCGATCACGGAGGTGAGCGCCGAAGGGATCGGATCCTGGCAGGAGTACCAGGTCGGGTGGGACGCCCTCCACGATGCGGGAACCGAAGGCTCCCATCACGCGCGGGTGGCCCGTTTCCTCAAGGAGCACCACGTCGAGGCAGTGGTGGCGGGCCACATGGGTCCGCCCATGGTGCACATGCTGGAGCGAATGGGAGTCAAGGTCTTGCTCGGAGCGACGGGCAACGCACGGGAGGCCGCGATCGGGACGTATCCAACTGTTTGACCGGACGGTTAGACTACCGCCGATGCCTAAGAACGCCCCTTTAGCCGCACCTGCCGGCGCCCCGGATCGCAGGGTCGACTTGATCCGAACCGCTTACCGGCTGTTTAGCGAGAAGGGCGTGCATCGGGTGCCGCTGGACGAGATCGCGGCCGGGGCCGGCCTCAGCAAAGGCCTGGTGCTCTACTACTTCAAGACCAAGGAGAACCTGGTCCTGGCCACCATGCGTTGGGCGCTGGACATCACCGCGGAAAGGGTCCGGCAGGCGATGGCGAAAGCCTCCACGCCGAACGGCAAAGTGCTCGCTATGATCGACGGGATCTGGTCCGGCGCGAAGACCAACCGCCGCTTCTATCTCCTCTATCTCGATCTCGCCGGCCACGCGGCCCGGGTCCGGCACTTCACCGAGCTCAGCGCCACGTTCCATGCAGTCGTCAACGCTCTATACGTCGAGGTCATCGCTCAGGGCGTCGCGGAGGGGGCATTCGCAGTCGCGGATCCTGAGGAGGGAGCGGTGGCGTTGCGGGCGATCATCGACGGGCTCTTTCTGCAGTGGCTGCAGGAGGCCGACTGGGAGCGGCTTCATCCCTGGTACCGCGACACCTGCAAGCGCACGGCGGTTGCCTATCTAGCCCGGACCCCAGGCTCACCGGCCGCCTGAGCAGCACTCCTAGGCGCGCCCTGCCGGCCGTTACCTATTGACTTGACTGACTGGTCAGTCTAAGATCTGCCCATGGCGGTTCAGGTGCGGCCCGCGTTCGAAGCGATCCTCGAGCAGTGCTCAGAGCTGGCGGAGGACGTCACCTACCCGAGCGTCAGCCGCTGGCGCGAAGGCCACCCGGGCGGCCATGCCGTCGGCCATTTTCAGGTTTACTTCCCGGAAGAGCTCATTCACGCCGCCGGGATGCTGCCGGTCACGCTGATGGGCGCGGGCTCACGGCTCGAAGCCAAGCAGGCCGACTCTCACATCGGGTCTTTCATCTGCTCCATCTGCCGCACCTCCCTCGAGCTCGGCTTCAGCGGTCGGGTCGGCTTCCTGGATGCCTTTTACACGACCCCGATATGCGACGTGGCGCGCAACCTCGCCGGCATCTGGGGACGCAACTTCAAGGGTATGACGGCGGAGATCCTCTACTTGCCGCAGAACGCGAATGCCAAGCAGGCGGTGCCGTACCTGCGCGACGAATACGCACGGGTTCTAGCCGAGTTGGAGCGGATTTCCGGCCGGCCTATCGAGGAGGCCGATCTGCGGCGCAGCATCGGCGTCTACAACGAGAACCGGCGGCTGTTACGTGAGTTGTACCGCTACAAGAGGGAGACGCCGTGGCTCCTTTCCACCACAGAGGCCTACGTCCTGGCCAAGGTGGGAACCGTGATGCCTCGGGAGGATCACAACGAGATCCTTCGTTCGGCGCTGGCCGAAATTCCGAACCGGGAAGCGCGTCGCCAGGACCGGGTCCGAGTGGTGTTCGAGGGCGGCTTCTGCGAGCAACCTCCGCTGGACATGCTGCAGCTGATCGAGGAGGCCTGTTACATCGTCGATGACGACCTCCTGATCGGGATGCGCTGGATCGTGGAGGACGTCCCAGAGACCGGCGACCCCCTGTCTGCGCTGGCGGAGAGCTACCTCGAACGTTCCACCTACAGCTGCGTGCAGCACGACGACCGCAAGCCCAAGGAGGAGATGCTGCTGCGCAGGGTCGAGGAGTCCGGCGCTCAAGCGGTGATCCTGGCCGCGGCCAAGATGTGCGAACCCGGGCTGGACGAGCAGGTCGCGTACCAGAAGACCCTCGAGGCGAAGCAGATCCCGTTCCTGCTCCTCGACTTCGAGGAGAAGATGACCGCTTTCGAGCGGATGCGAATGGAGGTCGAGACCTTCGTGGAATCGATCCTCTTCGACTGAAGGGAAGGTGAACCAAATGCCCGAAATGTCCGTCACACAGGCTCCCGCGCCGCAAAAGCAAGGCGAGCTGGTCGGCCGTGGCCGGCGCGACGGCAATCGCCTTTTCAAGGAGTGGTATGCGGAGCTCGACGCGGCGGCCGAGTCGGGCGACCCCTCGGCCTACGTGTTCGTCATGGGCTCGGCGGCCGAGGTCCTCAAGGCCTTCGACCTGAACCTTGTCTTTCCGGAGATCAACTCGCTCCAGATGGCCGTCCGGAAGGTCTCGCTCGAGTACCTCAACAAGGCGGAGGACTACGGCTACTCGACCGACGTCTGCGGCTACGTCAAGGCCGACGTGGGCATGCACCTCGACGGCCGCAAGCACCCGAACGGCCGGATCCCAAAGCCGTCGATCGTGGTCGCGACCAACATGTGCAACACCTACGTGAAGTGGGTCGAGATCTGGCAGCGGATGTACGGCTGCAAGGTCTTCGTCCTCGACATCCCCGGCCAGCGGGGTATCGGCTGGAGCAGCGAGCCCGGCAGCGAACAGTTCGAGAACGACCGGCGCTACGTGCAGAGCCAGTTGGAAGAGTTGATCGAGGCCTGCGTGGCGGTAACTGGAAAGCCGTTCAAGATCGAACGCCTGCAGGAGAACCTCGCCCACGTCAACCGCATGGCGGCCGACTGGAGCGCCGTGCTCAAGCTCAACCAGAACATCCCGGCGCCCTTCAACGCCATGGCCGACGGCCTCGCGTACATGGGGGTGCTGAGCGCCTACCGAGGCACCGAGATCGGGGCTCGCTATATGGCCGAGCTGCGCCAGGAGATGGAGTACAAGGTCCAGAACGGGATCGGCACCATCACCGAGGAGCGCTTCCGCCTCCACGGCGTAGGTCCCGCCTGCTACGCGTATTTCCGGCGCTTCCTGGAGCTGTTCCAGGAGTGGGGCGCGGTCTACGTCAACTCCGAATACCTCGCCTACGCCGGCGGTGGGCTCGACCAGGGCATCCAGTTCAATGTCGAGCGGCCGCTGGAGAGCCTCGCCGAGCAGCTGCTGATCACCGGCCGGCGCTCGATGTCGAACATGTTCTTCAGCCAGGACCAGCTTGCCGACGCCGTCCGCGACTGGAAGTGCGACGGCATCGTCTATCACTCTGTCAAGAGCTGCCGGACCGTCAGCACGGGGATGGCCGACAGTCGGGAGTACCTGACCAAGACCAAGGATGTCCCGTCGCTCTTCGTCGAATCCGACCTCGTCGACCCGCGCCTGTGGTCGGAGGCCCAGTTCAAGAACCGGATCGACGCCTTCTTCGAGGCGCTCGGAGCCCGTAAAGCGGCCGCCCTGGTGGCGGCGAAGAGGTGAACCAATGCTCGTAGGAGGAGTTGACGTCGGCTCTACCCAGACCAAGGCGGTCATCATGGACGGCCAGCGCCGAGTGCTCGGCCGTTCGCTGATCGACACCGGTGGCATCATCACCGCCGCCGCCGAGAACGCGTTCCAGCTTGCGGTCGCGGACGCCGGCGTCGAACGCCCGGACGTGGCCTACGTGGTTGGCACCGGCTACGGCCGCTACAAGGTCACCTTCGGCGATACCCAGGTCACCGAGATCAGCTGCCACGCGCGCGGCGGGCAGTACCTGTTCCCGAAAACCCGCACCGTCCTGGACATCGGCGGCCAGGACACGAAGGCGATCAAGATCGGGCCGGAGGGCCAGGTCCTCGACTTCTGCATGAACGACAAGTGCGCCGCGGGGACCGGTCGGTTCCTCGGTGCCGCCGCCATGGCACTGGACATCCCGCTCGGCGAGCTGGGTCCACTGGCGCTGTTGGCGAAGAACGCGGTCAAGATCACGACCACCTGCACCGTCTTTGCCGAGACGGAGATCATCAACTGGCTCGCGCGCGGGAAGAAGGTGGAAGACGTCCTGATGGGAGTCCACCAGGCGATCGCGACTCGCAGCATCTCACTTCTGCGCCGCGTAGGCGTCGAGGACGAGGTCACCTTCACCGGTGGCGTCACCCGGAACAACGCGATGGTGAAGATCCTCGAGGAGATGCTCGAGACTCACCTGAACGTCAGCGAGGAGGCCCACTACATGGGCGCGATTGGCGCATCGCTGTTCGCCCTCGAGAAGGCGCAGTCGGGAGCCGCCGGCGCGGTCGAGGCGATCACCGTCGGCGCCAAACTGGACTCGACTCGTGCTCTGGTCGGTGACTGCGAGGTCTGCCCCGAGCTCCCCGATCGAAGGTTCAGCGAGGCGCAGGAGCGCCTGGCCAAGCCGCCCCAGCTGATCCAGGTCGCCCGGCTGCCGCAGGCGGCGAAGCGATGATCAGGGTTGTCGGCATCGACGTCGGCGCGACCTACACCAAGGCGCTCGTGCTCGACGAGGACAAGAACATCATCGGCCGCTCGATGGTCAAGACCGGTTTCAACCTGGCCGGGGCCGCCGAGCGCGGATACGCCGAGGTGCTCGGGTCGGCGGGCCTCTCCGAAGAGGAGGTCGACTACGTCGCCTCGACTGGATACGGCCGCTACGTCGTCCCCATGCGTGACCTCCAGATCACTGAGCTGACCTGCCACGCAAAGGGCGCCTTTCACCAGTTCCCGAACACCCGGACGGTGCTCGACGTCGGCGGTCAGACCGTCAAAGCGATCAAGCTCGACGACCGCGGCAAGGTTCGCTCCTTCCGCCTCAACGATAAGTGCGCTGCCGGCACCGGCGCCTTTCTCGAGAAGACTGCCCGCTACATGGGACTCGACCCGGCCGAGATCGGCTCGCTGGCGATGGTCTCCATGGAGCCCGTGACGATCTCCAGCGTGTGCGCGGTGTTCGCTGAATCAGAGGTCATCAACCACCTGACCAGCGGCACCAGACCGGAGGACATCATGTACGGCGCCGTGCTCTCGCTGGCCGGCCGCGCGCACCAATTGATGAAGCGCGTCGGCATGGAGCCCGAGTTCACCTTCTGCGGCGGAATGAGCCGCAACGAAGCCTTTGTCAAGGCACTCAAGCACGAGCTGGGAGC
>DATCAV010000078.1:0-31251 GCA_036512415.1 Candidatus Dormiibacterota bacterium
TTCTTCGCCGACGCAGTCCTGAACGGCGACAAGGTGTCGCTGCTCGATCCACGGCGAGACGCGTCGAAGCTCGATGCGGCGGTCGCCTCGCTGGGGCTGAAGGCAACGGACGACTACACGTTCCAGGTAACGCTCTCGCACCCTGATCCGGCCTTCATCTGGCTCGCGGCGATGCCGGCCGGCGCGCCGATACGGCCAGATGTCATCAAGACGTCGGGCGATAAGTGGGCGACCTCACCCGACACCCTCGTGACGAACGGCCCCTTCAAGGTTTCTGAGATGGTGGCGGACCACATCAAGGTGCTCCAGAACCCGCACTACTGGGGACCACGTCCAACTCTGACATCGATCGATTTCGTGATCGTCAACGACGGTGCGGCCGCTCTCGCGAAGTACAGGAGCGGTCAGGTTGACGTGATCGACGTCCAGCCGGCGCAAGCGGCAGGCGTTGCCGGCGACGCCACGCTGAGCCATGAGCTCATGAAGACGGCATCCCTGAGCGTTTTCTGGCTGGTGTTCCACGTCAGCTCGCCGCCGCTGAACAATGTCAGGGTTCGCAGAGCGATCGCGGAGGCGATCGACCGGGCCGCTTTCGTCGCCCAGGTTTTCCAGGGCCAGGCGATTCCGGCCGAGTCGTTCATTCCGCAAGGTATGCAGGGCTACGCACCCGGAGTGGGGGGGAGTGCTCAGAAGTCGGACGTTGCCGCGGCGCGCGCCTCGCTCGCAGCGTCGGGTGTGAGCACCAGGCAGCTCTCCGGAATCAAGTTTTCGTACGACCGCTCGTCCGACTTCCAGAAGGCCACTGCCGTTTTCATCAAGGCCCAGCTGAAGGCAAACCTGGGCATCGACATCACCTTGCAGGCACTCGACACCAACACGTTCAGCTCTCGCCTTACGAGCGGCGATTTCCAAATTGCGGGACCACGCGGCTGGACCGCGGATTATCCGGACGCCTCTGACTGGTACCCGGTCTTCTTGACGACGAGCTTCCACAACGTCGGCCTGTATCAGAACCCGCAGTACGACAATTTCGTGCGAGCGGCGAGCGGCGACCTCCAGCCGGACCGGCGGGACCAGGAGTACCAGCAGGCGCAGGCGATGCTGGTCAGCGACGCTCCGGTGGCCTTCCTGGCGCAGACCGTCAGCTGGGACCTGGTGCGCCCGTATGTCAAAGGCATCACCCCGACCTCGATCGACGAGTGGCCTGGCGCTTTGTTTCCAACTCAGATCTATATCGCGCCGAGATAAGGCCCGAACCGAACGGACGTTCCGGTCTGGATAGACCATACTTGACACTCACTGGTGGGGAGCCAGAGAATTCGTCTAAGCCGAAGAGGCTGTGTGAGTAGACCTGCTGCCGGCGCACTCTCGCCCCGAAGTCCGTGGATCCCGGGAAGAAGGCCGCAGGATCGTCAATCAAGAGAGGTAAGACGCGTATGCATTTAGGCAATCGTTTCCGAGCAGTCGCGCTCGCATCAGCCGCTTTGTTCGTGGTTGCCGCGTGTGGCACGAGCGGCGGCGGCACCAGCATCAGCGGGGTGACGGCCTACCATCCGGTAGCTGGCGTACAGGGCGGGCAGCTGGTTTACTCCGACTGGGAATCAGTTCAGGACCTGAACGTGCTGTCCTCGACTGCCCAGACAACCCTCCAGGCAGCCGACGGCCCCATCTGGGCATCGCTGTGGGTGTTCGACCCCCAGGGCAACGCCGAGGCAGATTTGGTGTCCGAAGTCCCGACCGTCGCCAACGGCGACGTCAAGGTCATCGACCTCACCCACATGGATGTCACAATCAAGCTCAAGTCGGGTCTCAAGTGGTCTGACGGACAGCCCCTGACGACCAAGGACCTGAGCTCGACCATCAACGCGATTTGCGACCCCCTCACCGGAGCCGCAAGCCAGGTCGGATACGACCACATCGCGTCAGTCACCGACACCAGCGACACGGTCGAGGTCTGGCACTTCGGACCAGAAGCGACCAAGTCGGCCAACAACGGCGCGTCTTACCGCTGCGGCCTGCAGGCCCCATTGACCTCTGGCATCTACGCCCCGTACATCTCAGCGATGGGTTTCACCCCGGTCCCGGACCACATCCTCGGATCGATCAAGCACGCTGACTGGGCGACTTCCGACTACTTCGTCAAGCTCCCCACCGCGACCAGCGGCCCGTACATGGTCCAGAACTTCACGCCCGGACCTGCCGCCCAGATCGTGATGGTTCCAAACCCGAACTACGCGGCCGGCCGCAGCGGCGCCGCCTTCTTCGGACACGCGCCGTACCTCGACAAGCTGATCTACAAGATCTATGGCGACAAGCCGTCACAGATCGCCGGCCTGAAGTCAGGCGACACCGACCTCGGGCTTGACCTGATCGCCAACGACCTCCCGGCCGTGACCGGGATCAACGGCTACACGACGGTGACCGCCACCGGACTCTTGGACGAGTTCCTCAACCTGAACCTCGGCAGCAACGGCAAAACGCCGACCGTCTTCAAAGACGACAAGTCGCTGCGCCAGGCGGTTGCTCTCGCGATCGACAAGAATGCCATCAACCAGAGCCTTGTGCAGAACATCGGCAAGCCGATGAACGGACCGTTTGTCAGCGCTCTGTCGCCTTACACCGACACAACGATCCCGGCCTTCCAGCGCGATTTGGTCAAGGCCGCTGCGCTGCTTGACGCAGACGGCTGGGTCAAGGCCGCCGACGGCACCCGCAGCAAGAACGGACGCAAGCTTGCGTGGGTCATTAGCACCACTTCCGGCAACAGCCAGCGGGCTGCGGAAGAGGAGCAGCTGATCAAGAACTGGAGCGAGATCGGCGCCACCGTCACGACCAAGAACTGGCCCGCGGGACAGTTCTTCAACGACTTCAAGGGCGGCGGCATCCTCGCCACCGGCCAGTTCGACATGGGTCTCTACGCCAACAGCTGGGCGCCGGACCCGGACAGCTGGTGTGGGATCGTCGAATCCAACCAGATTCCGAGCAACGCGAGCCCGTCGGGCCAGAACTGGTCCCGGGCGACCGACCCGACCCTGGACAGCCTCTGCGCGAAGGGCTTCGGCGAGGTGGACGTCACCAAGCGCATCGCCATCTACAAGCAGGTTCAGGCCGAGTGGAAGGACTACCTCCCGACGATCGAGCTCTACGAGCGTCCCGAGGTCTATAGCGTCGCCTCCAACTTCGGCAACTTCGCGGCGGCCGTCAACACCTGCGTTGCCACCTGCAACGCTGCTGACTGGTTCAACACGAAGGGCAAGTCCTAACCGAGCGAGTCAGTTTTAGAGGGGGGCGGCCACGCGGCCGCCCCCCTTCGTTTTATAGAGAAGAAGCTGGAAGCCGGAAGTGATACGATCCGGAAACTCTAGATGGTCGGTTACGCAGCCCGCAGACTGATCCAGACGGTGCCGACGATCATCGTCATGTCGATTGTCCTGTTCGCGATCATGCAGGCGATCCCCGGTGGCCCGATGGCGGCCCTCGCCTTCAACTCTCATCAATCCGAAGCGGCGAAGCTGGCAATCATCCACCGGTGGGGTCTTGATCTACCGGTGTATGAGCAGTACTTCAGGTGGGTTGGCGCCATGTTCACCGGGGACTGGCAGAATTCCTTCTTTCTCAACGCACCGGTCAATCAGGTGATCTTCGCCCGCCTGCCCGCCACGGTTCTTCTCATGACCGTCGCCTACGCGTTCCAGGAGCTGCTGGCAATCCCGGCAGGAATCCTCGCCGCACTCAAGCGCTACTCCTTCTTCGACCAGGTGGTGACGTTCTTCGCATATGTCGGCAACTCGATGCCCACCTTCTGGCTGGGCCTGATGCTCCTCATGATCTTCGGAGTGTTCATCGGGATACTCCCGATCAGCGGAGTCATCGACATCAGGGTCGCGGGCGCGCCCTTCCTGACACCTCAATACAACGCGTGGTTTGGCCAGCACGTGCTTCAGGGGACGCTCGACGTGGCCAAGCACATCATCCTTCCTGCTCTCACCATCGCGATCGTAGGCATCGCCTTCGACTCTCGATTCGTCCGCGCTTCGATGCTCGACGCGATCCACCAGGACTACGTCAGGACGGCTCGCGCGAAAGGCCTGACGGAGCGATCGGTGATCCTGAAGCACACCCTGCGAAACGCTCTTCTCCCCCTGATCACCAACATCGCGCTGGAGCTGCCGATCCTCTTCTCCGGCGCTGTCGTGACCGAGCGGATATTCTCCTGGCCAGGTATGGGACAGCTCTTCTTCCAGGCGCTGGAGGGCTACGACTACCCGCTGATGATGGGCATCCTCTTCCTCACAGGCCTGTTGGTCATCTTCTTCAACGTTATCGCCGATCTCGCTTACGCGATTGCAGATCCGAGGATTTCCTATGCTTGAGCGCGCGATCGAGGAACAGGTCCGGCTCGATCAGCAGGGGGCCAGCTCTCCCGGGACTGGGGCCGACTATGACGTCGCGATCAAGCAGTACAGCCTGCGTGAGATCGTTTACCGGCGGTTCATACGCCACCCCCTCGCCAGGTGGGGCGTCTTAGGCCTGGTCCTCATCGTCGTTGGGTGCTATGGCGCGCCGCTGTGGCACGCTCTCTTCCCGAACCTGATCCAGGCCCCCTCAGATTTCGACCCGTCCCAGGCTGGTCAGGGCCCTTCGCTGAGGCATTTTTTCGGCACCGACTCGCTGAACGGGCATGACATCTTCAGCCTGGTCCTCTACGGCGGCCAGCTGTCGCTCATCATCGGGGTGGGCTCGATGATCCTGGCGACCGCACTGGGAGTCGCTGTGGGCGCGTTTGCCGGCTACTTCGGCGGCTTTTCCGACGCCGTCATGATGCGCGTCACGGACGTTCTGTTGACCCTGCCGGCACTCCTCATCGTGCCGCTCGCAACCCGCATCTTTGCCGCCGACAATCCCTTCTACATCGCGCTCATATTTGGCTTCTTGAGCTGGCAATCGATCGCCCGTATCGTTCGAAGCCAGTTCCTTTCACTGCGCGAGAT
This sequence comes from Candidatus Dormiibacterota bacterium, assembly GCA_036512415.1. Lineage (GTDB taxonomy): Bacteria > Chloroflexota > Dormibacteria > Dormibacterales > Dormibacteraceae > Palsa-872. The sequence goes on from DATCAV010000078.1 coordinate 4,992, forward strand.
GCAGTTCACCGAGGCGGCGCGTGCCCTCGGTGTGCCGCCGGCGAGAATCATCTTCCGCCACCTGCTGCCGAATGCGATTGGTCCCATCGTCGTCGCGTTCACCTTGGGTATCGCGGGCAACATCGTGCTCGAGGCCTTCATCAGCTTCCTCGGGTTCGGCATCCAGCCTCCTGAGTACAGCTGGGGATCGATCCTGAGCGGCGCCGAGGAATACCTGATCGTCGGCAACTGGTGGTGGATCACCTTCCCTGGCCTGATGGTCACCGCCACGGTTCTCTGCGTCAACTTCATCGGCGACGGCCTGCGGGATGCTTTCGACCCCAAGATCGTCAACTAGCCCACGATCCGGGCGGGCGGAGCGCCTTTAGGCGAAGTGGCAGGCGGCGAAGTGGCCGGGCACTCTCTTCTCAATTAGAGGGGGCCGCTCCTCGGCACAGATGCCGTTCTGGGTTCCTTTCTCGCGCGCCAGCGGACAGCGCGTGCGAAACGGGCAGCCCGAAGGTGGGTTGAACGGGCTGGGCACGTCGCCGGTCAGCACCGTCCGATTACGGGGGTGGTCGGGGTCGGGCTGCGGGATCGCTGACAGCAGGGACTGCGTGTAGGGGTGCAACGGATTCTTGTACAGCTCCTCCGCATCCGCGAGCTCCATCACCTGGCCGAGGTACATGACAGCAACACGGTCCGAGATGTACGAGACGACGGCCAGGTTGTGCGCCACGAAGATGTATGTGAGGCCGAATTCCTTACGAAGGTCGACGAGCAGGTTCAGCACCTGCGACTGTATGGACACGTCAAGTGCGGAGACCGGCTCGTCGGCGATGATCAGCTTGGGCGACAGGGCCAGGGCGCGGGCAATGCCGATGCGCTGACGCTGGCCTCCGGAGAACTCATGGGGATAGCGGTTGGCGTATTCCTGCCGCAGTCCCACTTTTTCGAGGATGTCACGGATGATCTTTTGGCGCTTCTTACGGTCCTTCATACCGTGGACCAAAAGGCCCTCGCCGACGATGTCGCCGACCGACATGCGCGGGTTGAGAGAGCCGACAGGATCCTGAAAGATGATCTGCATGTCGGCTCGGACCGGTTTCATATGGCGTCGATCCAGCTTGGTGATGTTGCGGCCTTCGAACTCGATGGTTCCTTCAGTGGGTTCGATCAGCCTCAGGATCGACCGGCCGAGCGTGGACTTGCCGCATCCAGATTCGCCCACCAGCCCGAGAGTCTCGCCATGTCCCACGTCGAGGTCCACACCGTCGACGGCTTTCACGTAGCCGATCACACGCTGGAGGAATCCTCGGCGGACCGGAAAGTACTTCTTGATGCCCCTGATACGAAGCAAGGGCTGACCACCGTCGGCAACGGCCAGGGGCGGCTTGGCAGCCTCTGCAGTCACAGCTCTCCCGCCTTGACCACTCGCTTGCTGGTCGCACGTCTCCCGCTCTCATTCAGCCAGCAGGCCGACTGCTGACCGCCGACGTCGAAGAGCGGAGGGTCCTCGACGCACTTCTCAAAGCGCAGGCTGCATCGGGGAGCAAAGCGGCACCCAGGGGGCCAGTTCATCGCACTTGGCACGGTGCCCTTGATCACCGCCAACTTCGCCGCGGACGTCATCCCGAGGTGGGGGATCGAGCGAAGCAGGCCTTCCGTGTAGGGATGCTGCGGGGAATTAAAAATGCCGCGGACCGGAGCCTCTTCGACCACCTTGCCGGCATACATGACAACCACGTTCTCGCAGATCTCTGCCACCACCCCGAGGTCGTGCGTGATCATCAGGATCGACATCTGGAACTCTCTCTGCAGGTCGCGCAGGAGATCAAGGATCTGAGCCTGGATGGTCACGTCGAGGGCGGTCGTCGGCTCGTCCGCGATCAGGAGCTTGGGCGTGCAGGATATGGCCATCGCGATCATGACGCGCTGCCGCATGCCTCCCGACATGTGATGCGGGTAGTCAGAGACTCGTTTCTCGGGAGACGGGATCTTGACCGTCCTCAGCATCTCGATCGCGTGCTCCCAGGCGTGCTTGCGATCCATGTGCAGGTGCAGCCTCGCCATCTCCGCGATCTGGTCGCCCACCGTGTACACGGGGTTGAGGGATGTCATCGGCTCCTGGAAGATCATCGCGATCTCCTTGCCGCGCACATGCCGGATCTCCTCCTGGTTGAGGCCAACGAGATCTTTGCCCTCGAACATGATGTGTCCGCCCGCGATCATGCCCGGATGTTCGATCAGGCCCATGATGCTCAACGCGGTCACACTCTTGCCGCAGCCCGACTCGCCGACGAGGCCCAATGTCTGGCCCTGGCGGATGTTGAACGAAACTCCATCCACCGCATGCACGACGCCATCATCAGTGCGGAACTCGGTTACCAGATCCTGAACGCGCAGCAGGTCGGTAGCCATCGCGGGAAATATACTCTCGGAATTCCAACCGCCCGCCGGCTTACCGAGGCGAGTCGCCTCTTAATGTCGGCAGAAGATTGCGGGCGGCGTCGCTCGATCGAGGGTTCTGAGGAGGCCCCTAGGAGTTCTCGGCAGACTCCCCAGGGGCTGAGACTGACGTCACCCGATAACCCTTTTTCGACTTCAATCGCTGTACCTGGTAGCCCTGTGACTCGAGCCAGGTGGCCAGGGAATCGGCGCCCAGGTTGCGCTGCACCACGAGGTAAGCCTTGCCTCCGGGGGCCAGTCGCGGCAGCCAGCGCAGCAACAGGTCGTGCAGAGGGGCTTTGCCGACACGGACGGGCGGGTTCGAGTAGATGGCCGCGAACCTCAGCTCGTCGGGCACCCCCTCGGGGATTGAGGCGACGACGTTGGGGGTCTTCGCCGTGGCGGCGTTGGCCCGCGTCAGCTCGAGCGCCCTCTCGTTGACGTCGACAGCCCACACCCTGGCGGCGGGGGACCGCCTGGCCAGCGCAATCGCAATCGGCCCGTATCCGGAGCCGAGGTCGAGCAGCTCGCCTTCAGCCGGGGGCAGCGGAGCTTCCTTGAGCAGAGTGAGGGTCCCCAGGTCGATGGCACGAGAACCGAAAACGCCCCGGTCGGCCTGGAGCTCGGCCGCGACGTCCCCGGTTCTCAGGCGGAGGGTGCGCCGCTTCGACTCGACCTCGGGCACGGGGTCGAAGTAGTGGGCGCGCTTGACCGTGCCTCCCGCAGGGCGGGAGCGCAGAGTAGAGGTCGCTAGGGGGGGTCGGTTTTTGGGTATACTCATCGTTTGTCGCCCAATCGGCTGCTGCCGCGTGGGATTTGAGCCGTTATTCGGAGATGCATTTGCCCACAACCCAACAGCTGGTCCGCACCGGACGTAAGGCGGCCAGAACGAAGTCTAAGGCGCCGGCGCTAAAGGGCTCGCCGCAGCGGCGGGGAGTCTGCGTGCGCGTCTACACCCAGACGCCGAAGAAGCCGAACTCCGCCCTCCGAAAGGTCGCCCGCGTGAGGCTGACCACAGGGATCGAGGTGACTGCATACATTCCCGGCATCGGACACAACCTCCAGGAGCACTCGGTGGTGCTGATCCGGGGCGGAAAGGTCAAGGACTTGCCCGGCGTGCGGTACCACATCATCCGCGGCACCCTCGACACGGCCGGCACGAAGAACCGCAAGAAGGCGCGCTCGAAGTACGGCGCCAAGCGCGAAAAGAGCAAGGCAGCCTAGATGCCGCGCCGAAGCAGTCCTGTCAAGCGTGTCATCGCGCCCGATCCTGTCTACCAGTCGGAGGCGATCGCCAAGTTCGTGAACGTGGTCATGAGCAAAGGCAAACGCTCGACTGCCGAAAAGGTCGTATACGAGGCGCTCTCACGGGCCAGTCGGCAGGCCAAGAAGGAGCCGCTCGAGGTGTTCGAGTCGGCGTTGCGAAATGCCACCCCCTTGCTGGAGGTGAAGCCTCGGCGAGTCGGCGGCGCCACCTACCAGGTGCCCGTCGAGATCAGGCCGGAGCGCAGGCTCGCGCTCGCGCGCCGGTGGATCGTGCGTTTTGCGCGCCTCCGGGGCGGGAAAAGTATGTCTGAGAAGCTTGCGTTCGAGATTCTTGACGCCTCCCAGAACACGGGTGGGGCCGTCAAGCGCAAAGAGGAAACCCATCGGATGGCTGAAAGCAATAAGGCTTTCTCCCATTTCCGGTACTAGATAAGAGAGATGAGCTTGGCACTGAAGATGGCGGAGCGGCCGGTGTCGATCGAGAGGACCCGGAACATCGGGATCATGGCCCACATCGATGCGGGCAAAACGACGACGACCGAACGCATCCTTTTCTATGCCGGCCGGATCCACAAGATGGGAGAGGTCCACGAGGGGGCTTCGACCATGGACTGGATGGTCCAGGAGAAGGAGCGCGGGATCACGATCACGTCAGCCGCCACCACTGCGATGTGGCGCGACCACACGATCAACATCATAGACACACCCGGGCACGTGGACTTCACGGTCGAGGTCGAGCGCAGCCTTCGAGTGCTGGATGGCGCGGTCGCCGTTTTCGATGCCGTCGCGGGCGTGGAGCCACAGTCCGAGACTGTTTGGCGCCAGGCCGACCGCTACGGCGTGCCCCGCATCGCCTTCATCAACAAGATGGACCGCATCGGAGCCGACTTCTACGGCTCGTTGAACTCCATCCGCACCCGGCTGGGAGCCAGGGCCGTGCCCATCCAGCTGCCGATCGGGGCCGAGGACGAGTTCATCGGGTACGTCGACCTGATCACGAAGCAGGCGATCGTTTACACCGACGACCTCGGGACCACCAACACGGAGTCCCTTGACATTCCCGCTGGGATGGGCGAGCTGATCCAGCAGCACCGCCACGACCTCATAGAGGCGGTCGCCGACTTCGACGACGCGATCATGCACCTGTACCTCGACGAGAAGGAGCCCACCGAGGAGCAGATCATGGCTGCCCTCCGCAAGGGCACTGTCGCCGGGCATCTCGTGCCTGTCCTGTGCGGCGCCGCGCTGCGCAACCGCGGCGTGCAGCCGATCCTGGATGCGGTCATCGACTACCTGCCGTCGCCCGCGGACGTTCCGGCGGTCGAGGGGACCGACCCCAAGTCCGGCACGCTGGTGGTGCGCGAGCACGACGACAGCGAGCCGTTCTCGGCTCTTGCCTTCAAGATCCAGATGGACCCCCAGGGGGTCGGCAAGCTCACGTTCTTCCGCGTCTACTCAGGCCGTCTGAAGGCCGGATCTGGCGTGCTGAACGCCTCCAACGGACGCAAGGAGCGGATCGGCCGCATCCTGAGGATGCACGCCATCCGGCGCGAGGACGTCGACGAGGTGTTTACGGGCGACATCGCCGCCGCGGTCGGTCTCAAGTACACGACCACCGGCGACACCCTGTCCGATGAGAGCCATCCGATCCTTTTGGAGTCGATCACCTTCCCCGAGCCTGTCATCTCGGTGGCGATCGAGCCCAAGACCAAGGTCGACCAGGACAAGCTCGGCATCGGGCTGCAGCGTCTCACGGAAGAAGACCCGACCTTCAAGGTCCATACCGACGACGAGACGGGCCAGACCATCATCGCCGGCATGGGCGAGCTGCACCTCGAGATCATCATCGACCGCCTCATGCGCGAGTTCAAGGTGGACGCCAACCAGGGCAAGCCACAGGTCGCCTACAAGGAGGCGATCAAGAAGCCCGCGCACGGTGTTGGGCGGTTCATCCGCCAGTCGGGTGGCAAGGGCCAGTTCGGCCACGCCGAGGTGGACGTTCGTCCCGGCGAGACCGGGACCGGGTTCATCTTCGAAGACAAGATCACCCAGGGCCGCATCCCACGCGAGTACATCCCCGCCGTTGAGAAGGGAATCAGGGAGGCCCTCCAGTCCGGCGTGGTCGGTGGCTACCCGGTGGTTGACATCATCGTCACCCTGGTCGATGGCTCCTACCACGCTGTCGACTCGAGCGAGATGTCGTTCCACATCGCCGGATCGATGGCGGTCAAAGACGGCATGCACAAGGCCCAGCCGTATCTGTTGGAGCCGATCATGAAGGTCGACGTCGTCATGCCCGAGGAGCACCTCGGTGACGTGATGGGGGACCTCTCCTCGCGCCGGGGACACATCCTCGGCATGGAGGGACGCGGGACCTCGCAGAACGTCAAGGCGAGCGTGCCCCTTGCCGAGATGTTCGGTTACGCTACCGAACTTCGGTCTATGACCTCGGGGCGCGCGACTTATTCGATGGAGTTCAGTCACTACGCAGAGATGCCCGGAAACCTGGCCGAAGCTGTCGGCCGCCGTACCACGTCGCGAAGTTAGTTAGGAGGAAACAGTGGCGAAGAAGAAGTTCGAGAGGACAAAGCCTCACCTGAACGTCGGGACCATCGGTCATATCGACCATGGCAAGACGACGCTGACTGCTGCCATCACCAGGGTTCTGTCAGAGAAGGGTTTGGCCGAGTTCCAGGCATTCGACCAGATCGACAAGGCGCCTGAAGAGAAGGCTCGTGGCATCACAATCTCGATCACTCACGTCGAGTACGAGACCGAGAAGCGCCACTACGCGCACGTGGACTGCCCGGGACACCAGGACTACATCAAGAACATGATCACCGGCGCTGCCCAGATGGACGGCGCGATCCTCGTCGTGGCCGCCAACGACGGCGCCATGCCGCAGACCCGTGAGCACATCATCCTGGCGCGCCAGGTCGGCGTGCCCTTCCTGGTGGTTGCGCTCAACAAGTGCGACATGGTCGACGACAAGGAGTTCATCGAGCTGGTCGAGCTGGACCTGCGTGAGCTTTTGACCAAGTACGAGTACCCCGGTGACGACATCCCGATCGTTCGGATCTCCGCGCTCAAGGCCCTCGAGGGGGACCCCGAGTGGAGCCCGAAGATCATGGAGCTGATGGACGCGGTCGACACCTACATCCCCGTGCCGGAGCGGCCCGTCGACAAGCCCTTCCTGATGCCGATCGAGGACGTGTTCACGATCGAGGGTCGTGGCACCGTCACCACCGGCCGGGTGGAGCGCGGCAAGCTCAAGAGGAACGAGGAAATCGAGATCGTCGGGATTCACCCGAACAGCACGAAGACGGTCGTGACCGCCATCGAGATGTTCCACAAGGACATGGACGAGTGTCAGGCCGGCGACAACGTCGGAGCGCTGCTGCGCGGTGTCAAGCGCGAAGACGTGGTGCGTGGGCAGGTGCTCTGCAAGCCCGGCTCGATCAAGCCGCACACCCAGTTCCTGGCCCAGGTTTACGTCCTGACGAAGGAGGAGGGTGGTCGTCACACGCCATTCCTCACCGGCTACCGGCCGCAGTTCTACATGCGGACCACCGACGTCACGGGCGAGGTCAAGCTCCCCGACGGCGTCGAGATGTGCATGCCGGGCGACAACGTCGTGATGGAGATCACTCTTGGTGAGCCGATCGCCATCGAGCAGGGACTCCGCTTCGCCATCCGCGAAGGCGGCAAGACCGTGGGCGCCGGCGTCGCCACGGAAGTCATCAAGTAAGTAGAAGGGGAAAGGGACCGCAAGGTGGCGCAAAAAATTCGGATCCGGCTCAAGGCCTACGACCACCGAGTGCTGGATCAGGCTGCGGACAAGATCGTGGACACAGCACGCCGTACGAACGCGCGCACAGCGGGTCCCATCCCTCTTCCCACAGAGATCTCCAAGCTGACCGTCATCCGCTCACCGTTCATCGACAAGGACTCGCGCGAGCAATTCGAGATGCGCACTCACAAGCGCATCATCGACATCCTCGACCCCAACCCGCGCGTGGTCGACGCCCTGATGCGACTCAGCCTTCCGGCCGGCGTCAGCATCGAGATCAAGTCGTGACCACCCCAAAAAATCTTCGATTGTTCGGGGACCCCGCATGAAGGGCCTGCTCGCGAGAAAGCTGGGCATGACTCAGCTATTCAACCCTGACGGCACGACCTCGGCGGTAACCGTGCTCGAGGCCGGCCCCTGCAAGGTGCTCGGATTGCGCACCACCGAGAAGGACGGCTACTCCGCGGCGCGCATCGCGTTCGAGGTTGCGCCGGAGAAGAAGTTCACCAAGGCGCTTCTCGGCGAGTTCAAGAAGGCGGGTTTCGAGCCCCACCGCCAGATCGTCGAGATTCGCGGATACGAAGGTCTCGAGGCGGGGCAGGAGTTGAAGTGCGAGATCTTCGCCGCAGGCGAGATCGTGGACGTCACCGCCCACTCCAAGGGCAAAGGGTTCCAGGGACTGATCAAGAGGCACAAGTTCAGTCGTGGTCCCGAGTCGCACGGCTCAATGAACGTGAGGCAGCCGGGTTCAATCGGCGCCACCGATGCCGCCCGTGTCTTCAAGGGTGTCCGTATGGCCGGACAGATGGGCAACGTCAGGACGACCGCCCGCGCGTACAAGATCGTGCGCGTAGACCCGGAGAGAAATCTGCTCCTCGTCGAAGGCGGCGTTCCCGGAGGAAAGGGGGCACTGGTTCTCGTTCGCCAGTCGACCAAGCCGCAAAAGGTGAAGGGCCCCGCCGGCAAGCCGACAGGAAGAAAGGTCTGATGGCGGCCAAGAAGCCCGTTACCCGGTCCGCGGCAAAGCCAGCGGCACGAACCACTGCGGCGAAGAGCACTCTCAAGAAGCCAGTGGCGACGAAGGGCGCCACGAAGGCAGCACCACCCCGCGCTAAGAGCGCTGGGACCCCAAAGGACAAAGAGAACGAGGATCCACTCCAGGTGCCGTTCTTCGACTCCGCGGGCGCCCGCCAGGGCGAGGTCCAGCTGCCCGAGCACATCTTCGCCGAAGAGCCGAACGCGCCGGTGATGCACCAGGCTTATGTGCGGCAGATGGCGAACGCGCGCCAGGGCACCGCCTCGACCAAGAGGAGAGGAGAGGTTTCGGGTGGAGGCGCCAAGCCATACCGCCAGAAGGGAACCGGACGGGCACGCCACGGTTCCATCCGCGAACCTTCGATGAAGGGCGGCGGCGTGGTCTTCGGACCCCATCCGCGCGACTACAGCCAGCGAATGCCCAAGCAGATGCGCCGTCTTGCGCTTCGCTCGGCCCTCTCGCAGAAGGCGATCGAGGGCCGCGTGAGGGTGATTGACGGTTTCGGTTTCGAGGAGCCCCGCACCAAGCAGGCCGCAGAGCTCATCGCGGCGATCGGCTTCGATGACACCACGCTGATAGTCCTTCCCGCGCCGAGCTACGTGGTCAGCCGCTCGTTCGAGAACCTGGCCGGGTCCAAGATCATCCTGGCCCGCAACCTCAACATTCGCGACCTGTTCACCCACACGTACCTCCTGCTCGCGAAGGATTGCCTGGAGCTGCTCGAAGACAACTTCGGACGGCCTGAATCTCGCTCGAAGTCCAAGGCCCACGCCAACCACGCAGTCGATCACGAAGAGGTTGAGGAAGCGAAGTGACAACTCGAGCGGCCTCAGAGATCGTGATCGGCCCCGTCATCACCGAGCGCACCTATCAGCTCTACACGCAGGGCCGCTACACGTTCCGCGTCTCCGCGCAGGCCTCCAAGACCGAGATCAAGAAGGCACTCGAGGAGCAGTACGAGACGCAGGGCATCAAGATCCGAGACGTGAACACCGTGAGCATGCGAGGCAAGAAGCGCCGCAGCATGCGCCGTATCGGTTCGATCGGCCACACGGCCGATTGGAAGAAGGCGATTGTGACCCTTGGGCCCGGCCAAAAGATCGAAGGGCTGTTCGGGAGCGTATAGAAAGACATGCCACTACGCAAGTTCAAGCCAACCAGCCCAGGACGTCGTTTCATGACGATCTCCGGGTTCGACGAGATCACCACCGACGAGCCGGAGAAGACACTCATCGAGTCGATTCCGTCGCACGCGGGGCGCAACAACCAGGGCCGCATCACGACGCGCCACCAGGGTGGGGGCTATCGCAAGCTCTACCGCAAGATCGACTTCAAGCGCGACAAGCACGGCATCGAGGGCCGCGTCGCGACCATCGAGTACGACCCGAACCGCAGCGCCCGCATCGCGCTCATCCATTACAAGGACGGCGAGAAGCGCTACATCCTCGCGCCGCTCGGCCTCAAGGTCGGCGACCCGATCGAGAGTGGGGAGGACGCGCCGGTTCGCATCGGCAACGCGATTCCGTTGGCGAGCATCCCTGTCGGTTCGACCATCCACAACATCGAACTCACGCTCGGCCGTGGAGGCCAGCTCGTCCGGTCCGCCGGCACCTCGGCACAGCTCCTGGCGAAGGAAGGCGACTACGCCGTCGTCCGCATGCCGTCGGGTGAGCTGCGCCGCATTCACGTGCGATGCCAGGCCACGATCGGCCAGGTCGGTAATATCGAGCACGAGAACGAGTCAGGCGGCAAGGCCGGCCGCAGCAGGTGGCTGGGCGTAAGGCCGACAGTCCGCGGTTCGACGATGAACCCCCGCGACCATCCGCACGGTGGTGGTGAGGGCAAGACCGGACCGGGTGGCCACCCGAAGACTCCATGGGGCAAGCCTGCCCTCGGCTATCGCACGCGCAAGCCGAAGAAGGCCTCCGACAAGCTGATCATCCGCCGCCGCGAAAAGAAAGGACGCAAAAAATAGATGTCGCGCTCGCTAAAGAAGGGACCGTTCATCAGCCCTCAGCTGAAGGCAAAGGTCGACAAGATGAACGCCACCAAGGACAAGAAGGTGATTCGCACCTGGGCGCGCGCGTCTGTGATCTACCCGGACATGGTCGGGCACACGATCGCCGTGCACGACGGGCGCAAGCACGTGCCCGTGTTCATCAGCGAGAACATGGTCGGCCACCGGCTGGGCGAGTTCGCGCCGACGCGTCACTTCCGCGGCCACGGCACCCACACCGAAAAGTCAACCGCGCTTAAGTAGAAGAGTGGCAACGATGGAAGTTTCAGCAGTACAGAGGTTTGTCCGGCGCGCGCCACGCAAGGCGAGGCTGGTGGCCGACTCCGTGAAGGGCATGAAAGTGTCGGACGCCCTCGCGCAGCTCGAGTTCTCGCCCAAGCACGCCGCTCGCGACGTCGCCAAGGCGATCAAGTCGGCAGCGGCCAACGCGGAGCACAACTTCAACCTCAACCGCGACGACCTGGTCCTCAAGCAGGTTTTCATCGACGAGGGCCCGACCTTCAAGCGCCGGCGGCCGGTCAGCCGGAGCATGGCGCACGAGTTCTTCCACCGTACCTGCCACATCACAGCGGTCGTCGAAGACCGCTCCGACGCCGAGCGCGCGCAGGGCGCACAAATCAAGAGGTCGAAATAGTTGGGTCATAAAGTCCATCCGAACGCGTTCCGACTGGGAGTCTTCAGGCCCTGGGAGGCGAACTGGTTCGCCAACCCCAAGGACTACACGAAGATGCTGCACGAGGACCTGGAGATGCGCCGGGTCATCCTGGCGCGCCTGCGCAACGCGGGTATCGCCAAGATCGAGACCGAGCGCTCGTCCAACGCGCAGCTGACCGTGACGATCCACACCGCCAAGCCGGGCATCGTGATCGGCAAGGGTGGCGCTTCGGTCGACCAATTGCGCGAAGATCTCGAGAAGCGATTTGGCAACCGGGTGCGCATCTCGATCCAGGAAATCAAGCAGCCCGAGCTGGACGCCCAGCTTGTAGCCGAGAACATCGCTTCGCAGATCGAGCGCCGCATCAGCTACAAGCGCGCGATGAAGCAAGCGATCCTGCGGACGATGCGCGCAGGCGCAAAGGGCGTGCGCATCTACTGCGGCGGACGCCTGCGCGGTGCTGAGATGGCTCGCCGCGAGTGGGACCGCGAGGGCCGCGTGCCCCTCCACACGCTGCGCGCCAACATTGATTTCGGCCGAGCCACCGCGAGCACGACCTTCGGCGCGATCGGCGTCAAGTGCTGGATCTACAAGGACGTGGCGGTGCCGAAGAAGCTGCCTGTCACTGCTGATGGGGCTCCAATCGCCGACGTGATCGCGCCGCAGCCGGAGATCCTGGAAGTGATCGCAGAGCCGCAGGTCGCGCCAGTCGCTGCCGTGCAGCCTGAGGCGGAGATCGCGGCTGCCGCGCCGAAGCGCGCGAGAGCTGCCGCTAAGCCCGCCGCCGCAACGGCAGCTGCGGAGCCCAAGGCGCGGGCGCCCAGGGCCAAAGCCGAAGCTACGGCGAAGCCCGCGGCCAAAGCCACGACGGCCACCAAGGCTCCTGCCAAGACGGCCACCGCTGCCAAGGGCAAAGCCGAAACGAAGACAGCCGCAAAGGGCGCCTCCCGCGCCGAAGGCGCGGGGACCCCAAAGGTGACGACCAAGGCCAAACCGGCGGCTAAGAAAACGACAAAGGACAAGAGCTGATGTTGATGCCGAAGCGCGTCAAGTACCGCAAGATGCACCGCGGCCGCCGCAAGGGCATCGCCACGCGCGGCGCCACTGTCGCGTTCGGCGACTTCGGCCTGCAGGCGATGGAAGCGTGCTGGATGAGCAACCGCCAGATCGAAGCGGCCCGCCGGGCAATGACCCGCCACGTCAAGCGCGGCGGCCAGATCTGGATCCGCGTCTTTCCTGACAAGTCGATCACCAAGAAGCCGGCCGAGACCCGAATGGGCTCTGGCAAGGGCAACCCTGAAGGCTGGGTGGCCGTGGTGAAGCCGGGTCGCGTCCTCTTCGAGATGGGCGGCGTGACGCAAGAGATCGCCAAAGAGGCGATGAAGCTGGCCGCCTCGAAGCTGCCGATCAAGACCCGCTTCGTGAGCGTGGACTCGGCTGCTGCGGGAGCGGGCCGATGAAGGTTGACGAGTTGAGAGTCCTGGAGGTCGACGAGCTGGGCGGCAAGCTCAAGGCTGCCCGCAGGGAGCTCTACGAGCTCCGGTTCAAGCACGCCGTCGGCCAGCTCGAGAACTCGAGCCAGATCTCCAAGGTTCGCCACGACATCGCGCGCATCATGACGGTGCTCCAGGAGCGAGCCTTCGGCATCGTCGCCCAGGTTGCGCCCGAAGCCATATCGGTCGCCGTGGCCGAGCCCAAGGCGAAGAAGGTCGTCGAGAAGGCCGCGGCGGAGCCCGCCGAAGGCACCAAGCCCAAGCGCGGCGCCAAGGCGAGCAAGGCGAAGGCGGAGAAGGGCTCATGAGCGTGATGACCCCGACCCCGACCGAAGTCGAGACCTCCACGCGCGGCCAGCGCAAGGTCCGGCTGGGCACTGTGATCTCGGACAAGATGGACAAGACGGTCATCGTCCAGGTCGGCTCCGCCAAGGCGCACCGTCTCTACAAGAAGACCGTCCGCCAGCGCACCAAGTTCAAGGTTCACGACGAGAAGAACGAGTGCGGCGTCGGCGACCTGGTTCGCATCACCGAAACGCGCGCCATCTCCAAGGAGAAGCGCTGGCGCGTACTTGAGATCGTCGAGAAGGCTAAATGATCCAGCAGGAAACACGCCTCAAGGTCGCGGACAACTCGGGAGCGAAGGAGCTCCTGTGCATCCGCGTGGCCGGAGGCCACTATCGCAAGTACGCCTCGGTGGGCGACATCATCACGGCCACCGTCAAGTCGGCACAGCCGGGCGGCCAGGTCAAGAAGGGCGAGGTCGTGAAAGCTGTGGTCGTCCGCGTCACCAAGGAATACCGCCGCCCTGACGGCTCGCTCATCCGCTTCGATGAGAACGCCGCGGTGCTGCTCGCTCAGGCCAACAACCCACGAGGCACCCGCATCTTCGGACCGGTCGCACGCGAGCTGCGCGAGCGCAACTTCATGAAGATCATCAGCCTCGCACCGGAGGTCCTCTAACCAACCATGCTGCGTAACAAGGTTCAACCCAAGCGTCGCTGGCTCGACCTCGCCCCCGGCGATCCCGTGATCGTCGTGGCCGGCAAGGACAAGGGCAAGCACGGCGAGGTTCTTCGCACCCTGCCGGACAAGCACAAGATCGTGGTCAAGGGTGTCAACATCCTCAAGCGCCACACCAAAGCGGGACAGTCCCGTGGCGGTGTCAACGTGGCGCAGGGTGGCATCGTCGACTTCGAGGCGCCGCTCGACTACTCCAACGTGATGCTCGTCTGCCCCTCATGCTCGAAGGCGACCCGCACCAAGCACATCGTGCTCGAGTCGGGCGCGCGCGCCCTCGTGTGCCGCCACTGCGGCGAGCCGTACGAACGTGTTCGCAAGACGGAGGCCCAGTGAGCAAGCAGAAGACCGCACCCAGGCAGAAGAAGGCCGACTCGCGGCCGGCGGTGTCACAGGGTCCTTCGACGCGTGCTGAAGGACCGCCACGAATGCTGAAGGCGTACCGCGACTCGGTAGTCCCTCAGATGACCAAGGAGTTCGACTACGCCAATACGATGGAGGTGCCGCGCGTCGCTAAGGTCGTCGTGAACATCGGTATCGGCGAGGCCAAGGACAACGACAAGGCCCTCGATGCCGCTGTCGGCGACGTCGTCACGATCACCGGGCAAAAGCCTGCATTGATCAAAGCACGCAAGTCGGTCGCCGCCTTCAAGCTGCGCGCCGGCCAGACTGTCGGCATCAAAGCCACGCTGCGCGGACGGCGCATGTGGTACTTCCTCGACAAGCTCCTCAACGTCGCGCTGCCTCGGATCCGCGACTTCCGCGGCGTCAGCCCCGAAGGTTTCGATGGCCGCGGCAATTACTCGCTGGGCCTGCGCGAGCAGGTCGTCTTTCCTGAGATCGACTACGACAAGATCGACAAACTCCGCGGGCTGGAAGTGTCGATCGTGACCACAGCCCGCACCGATGACGAGGCCCGAAGCCTGTTGACACGGCTCGGAATGCCATTTAGGAAGAGGTAAGAGAAAGCTTGGCCAAGAAATCTTCGCTCGAGCGCTGGAAGAGAGACCTCGTACACCCCAAGTACAAGGTTCGGTTCCATAACCGGTGTCGCCTGTGCGGGCGCCCGCGCGCTTTCCTTCGCAAGTTCGGCATGTGCCGAATCTGCTTCCGCAACCTTGCCGCCGAGGGACGCATCCCAGGCATAACGAAGTCGAGCTGGTGATGGCCACGGCAGTCGCGAAACTCGCGAAACCCGTCAAGAGAGCTCCGATAGGGGTCATCAGCGACCCGATCGCAGACATGCTGACGCGCGTCCGCAACGCGAACAGCGCGCGGCACCCCGAGGTCAAAGTGCCGGCGTCCAAGCTCAAGCTCGAAATCGCCCGGGTGCTAAAGGACGAGGGCTACATCGCCGGCTTCGAGGTCGAAGCTGACGGGGCATCCCAGACGATGCGTATCATCTTCAAGTCCCGGCCCGATCGCGAGCGCGTGATCTCCGGGGTGAAGAGGATCAGCCGCCCCGGCCTGCGCGTCTATGCGCGCAAGACGGAGATCCCCAGGGTCCTCGGTGGGCTCGGAATCGCCATCCTCAGCACAGCCGAAGGCGTCATGAGCGGGCGCCAGGCGCTGCGCCAGGGCGTCGGTGGCGAAGTGCTCGCATACATCTGGTAGGAGAAGAAAGAGAGAACTTGTCGCGGATTGGAAAGTTGCCGATCGACGTGCCGGGCGCGGTGAAGGTCACCTTGCAGCCAGGCCACGTCGTGGTTGAAGGGCCGAAGGGCAAGCTCGAGCGCACCCTGCCGGCGGACATCACTGTCAAGCAGTCCAACGGGCAGTTGGTCTTCGAGCGGCCTTCCGATGGCTACAAGCATCGTGCGCTTCACGGCCTGGCCCGCAGCCTCGTGGCCAACATGGTCACGGGTGTGAATACCGGGTTCACCAAGCACCTCGAGCTGGTCGGCGTCGGGTACCGCGTCGCCAAGCAGGGCGATGAGGTAGTGCTCAGCCTCGGCTACTCGCACCCCATCAAGTACAAGCCGCCGCCGGGCGTGTCGATCGAGATTCAGGACCAGACCAAGTTCTCGGTGAATGGGATCTCGATCGAGGACGTGGGCCAGGTGGCCGCCAACATCCGTGGGATGCGACCGCCCGAGCCTTACAAGGGCAAGGGCGTCATGTATCGCGGTGAGAAGATCCGGCGCAAGGCCGGCAAGGCCGGCAAGGGTGCCAAGGCGGCCGGATGATCAAGCAAACCGACCGCAAGGTGAACCGGCTTAAGCGCCACAAGCGCGTTCGCGTCCACGTGAGCGGCACGAAAGAGCGCCCGAGGCTGGCGGTCTTCCGCAGCCTCAACCACGTCTATGCGCAGCTGATCGACGACGACGGCAGCCGCACGCTTGCCGCCGCGTCCACCGTCGGTTTGAAGTCCAAGGGCAACGGCATGGCCGAGGCGATCGAGGTGGGGAAGGCGATTGCAGCCAAGGCCAAGGCGGCCGGCGTCAGCAACGTCGTCTTCGATCGGGGCGGATTCCTCTACCACGGCAGAATCAAAGCTCTGGCGGACGCCGCGCGCGAAGCCGGATTGGAGTTTTAGGAACAAATGGGATCTCGATACCCGCACTCGAGCGGAGAGCGTTCGGAGCTCGCCGATCGCGTAGTTCGCGTCAACCGCGTGGCCAAGGTGGTCAAGGGCGGCCGCAAGTTCTCGTTCAGCGCGCTGATCGTGGTCGGCGACATGAACGGGCGTGTCGGCGCGGGCATCGGCAAGGCGCGTGAGGTGACCGAAGCGATCCGCAAGGGGATGGAGGTCGCCAAGCGAAACATGATCACGGTGCCGATGGTCGGCACCACGATCCCGCATGAGGTTCGCCTCAAGCTGGGGGCGGCCCGAATCATGCTCAAGCCGGCCGCGCCCGGCACCGGAGTGATCTCCGGAGGCGCCATGCGTGCAGTCATCGAGACCGCGGGCATCAAGGACATCCTCACCAAGTCTCACGGCACCAACAACCCGATCAACACGGTGCGTGCAACCCTGGCTGCCCTGCAGCAGCTGCGCACTGTTCAGCAGATCGCCGAGCTGCGCGGCAAAGAGGTCGAGCAGATCGTGGGCAGGCGCCTCGCCAATGTCTACCGCAAGGCGGACGGCAAGGCTGAGCTTGGGGCGACCAACGGCGCGGCCGAGAGCACCAATGGAGAGACGAAGTAGTGGCCGCCACCAAAACCACGAAGTCAGCAGAAAAAACGGAGGGCAAGACGCTGAAGGCGACCCTCAGGAAGAGCTCGATCGGAGCCAAACCCTCGGTCAAGGCCACCGTCGTGTCGCTCGGCTTTCGCCGCATGAACCAGACACGTGAGCTGCCCGACAACCCTGCGGTCCGGGGCATGTTGAAGGCTGTCGACTTCCTGGTCGCGGTCGAAGGCGAGCCGTACCTGCGGCCCGCCCGCAGCCGCTATAAGATCTGGCGGTCGCGCTCGAACAAGAAGCACCAGAGGGGCAACTGATGGAGCTGCACGACCTCAGGCCCGCCGCCGGAGCGCACCGCAAGTCGCGGCGCATCGGCCGCGGCACGGGATCCGGCAGGGGCAAAACCTCGGGGCGCGGCCAGAAAGGGCAGAACGCCAGGAGCGAAGGCTTTCGCATCGGCTTCGAGGGCGGGCAGATGCCCCTCTCGCAGCGCCTCCCGAAGCTGCCCGGTTTCAAGAACCCGTTCCACAAGGTCTACGCCGTGGTCAACCTCTCCAAGCTGAGCCGCTTCGCTGACGGGACGACCGTCGATGGCGCGCTCCTCGCTGAGGCCGGCCTGGCTCGTCCCGGCGAGGAGATCAAGATCCTCGGAACCGGCGACCTGAAGCGCAAGCTCACAGTCGAAGCTCACTCGTTCAGCCTAAGCGCGCGCGAGGCGATCGAGGCGCGTGGCGGCAGCGTGAAAGTCCTGGGCGAGCCGCGGAAGATCGGCCCGCGCCGCACCGCGGCCAAGACCGCGAAGAGAGTGCCGCCTCCAGAAGAGGCGGAGCCCGTAGCCGAGAAACCCGAACCCGCGACGCGCACATCTGGAAAGCCCGCGCGCGAGAGACCTGCAGCCAAGAAGGACGAGCCCGGGGAGGCCGCTCCCCCAGACGAGTAGTGGGCGGGACGCCTTGAGTACAGACCTGACCGATGGCCGCCGGTGCTTCGGCGCCCATGCGGCCCACCTGCGTTGTTGCGGCCTCCGTTGCTCGCTCACGCATCCACTGATGCGCTCCCTGCGCTACTCGGCCGCGCCTAGCATCTGGACCACCTGGACACCGAATCCCTCGGCGTCCACAGTCAGGTCTGCACCATGAATCTCCTAGAAGCACTGGTCAACGCCGTCCGCCTGCCGGAGCTTCGCAACAAGCTCCTGTTCACAGGCGGAATCCTCGTCGCATTCCGGCTATTCGCCAACATCGCGGTCCCGGGCGCGAGCCAGACCGCGCTGGCCCAGCTGTTCCAGGGCCAGGCCTTGCTGGGCTTGCTGGACCTGTTCTCCGGCGGCGGCCTGTCGCGATTCAGCGTGGTCGCCATGGGCATGAACCCCTACATCAACGCCACGATCATCATGCAGCTGATGACGGTGATCTCCGAACGGATCAAGGAGATCTCCAAAGAAGGCGAGGCAGGGCGGCGCCGCATCACGCGCTGGAGCCGCTACCTGACAGTCGCCCTCGGCGCCGGGCAGGCGTATGGATTCACCGTCCTGTTCCAGAACACCAGCCCCCCAATCCTCGGTCCACTCGACTGGTTCCAGCGCCTGCAGATCGTGCTGGTCCTGACCGCCGGCACCGTCATGCTGATGTGGTTCGGTGAGCTCATCACCGAGTACGGCATCGGCAACGGTGTGTCTCTGATCATCTTCGCCGGCATCATCGGGCGCGGCCCGCAGGGCGTCGCGGCGGTGTTCAGCGCCCGTGGGACCGGCGGCGGCCTCGCCGACTACGTCCCGTTCATCCTCTTCGGGCTGATCGCGCTGGTAATGACCGCGGTGATCATCGAGGTGCAGCAGGCGGTGAGGAAGATACCCATCCAGTCCGCGCAGCGAACGGTCGGGTTGAAGCAGGTGCAGAGCCGTGCGAGCTTCCTGCCCCTACGCGTCAACCACGCCGGCGTCATCCCGATCATCTTCGCGATCTCGGTGATGTTCCTGCCGACGATCGTCGCCAACTACTTCACCGGCGCTCCGCCGGACACCTGGTACTACAAGGCGGCGGCGTGGATCCGAGGCAACTTCACGCCTGACACCGCCAACCTTCCAATGGCCATTACGTACAACGGCCTTTATTTCGCGCTGACGTTTGGGTTCACCTACTTCTACACGGCCATCACGTTCGAGGTGAACGACGTGGCGGACAACCTTAAACGTTATTCAAGCTTCATCCCGGGAATCCGGCCAGGGCGGCCAACTGCCGACTACCTTGCGGCAGTCATGAATCGGGTGACATTCGCCGGCGCGACCTTCCTTGGGTTCATCACAGTCGTCCTCCCGATCATTACCTCGGGGATATCCGGCATCCCGCATCAACAGATGTACCTCGGAGGAACGGCGATCCTGATCGTTGTCGGTGTTGCGTTGGACACGATGAAACAGCTACAAACGCAGCTTGTGATGCGGCAATACCGCGGCTTCATCACATGAACCTGTTGCTGTACGGCGCCCCCGGCAGCGGGAAGGGCACGCAGGCGAACATGCTGCGATCGAAGTTCGGCATCCCGCACATCGCCACGGGCGACATGCTCAGGGCCGAGATCGCGCATGGCTCCGAGCTTGGGCGCCAAGCGCAACCCCTCCTGGCCGCTGGCGGCTACGTGCCGGACGGCATCATGATCGAAATGATCCGCGACCGCCTCCGGCGGCCGGATTGCGGCAAGGGCTTCATCCTTGACGGCTTCCCGCGAACGATCCCCCAGGCTGAGGCCCTCGACGTCCTGATGAAAGAGCTGGGCAGGACATTCGACAGGGTCCTATACCTGAGGGTCAACACCGCCGAGCTGCTCCGCCGCCTTTCCGGCCGGCTGGTCTGCCCAGCCTGCCAGCGGACGTACCCGCCGGGCACCGAGCGATGCCAGGCCGATGGCACGCAGCTGGTCCAGCGCGAGGACGACAAGAAGGAAGCCGTGCAGCCGAGGATCGAGATCTACCTCCAAAAGACGATCCCCGTCCTCGACCACTACCGGTCCGAGGACCTGGTTTCGGAGATCGACGGTAGGGGCAGCATTGATGAGATAAGCAGCCAGGTCCTGGCCGCGATTGGCCAGAACGGCCAGGTGTCCCCAAGATGATCAACCTCAAGACCGCCCACGAGATCGACCTCATGGCTCGAGCAGGCACCCTGCTCGCCTCTGTGCTGCCTCCGCTCCGCGAGGCCTGCGTAGCGGGCGTCAAGACCATTGAGCTCGACAGGATCGCCGAGCGCCTGATCCGGGAGGGTGGGGCGACGCCCGGCTTCCTCGGCTACCACGGCTACCCGCGTTCGATCTGCGTCTCGATCAACGACGAGGCCGTGCACGGCATCCCGGGCAACCGCAAGGTGGCCGCCGGAGACCTGGTCAGCCTGGACCTGGGCCTGGTGCTCGAGGGTTTCTGGGCGGACGTGGGCATCACTGTCGGGGTCGGCAAGATCAGCCCCGAGGCCGAGAAGCTGCTGAAGGTCACCGAAGAGGCCCTGTACGTGGGCATCCAGCAAGCCAGGCCGGGCGGCTGGCTGGGCGACATCTCGTCGGCGATCCAGAAGCACGTCGAGGCCAGCGGCTTCTCCGTGATCCGCCAGTTCGTGGGCCACGGGATCGGACGGCAGATGCACGAAGACCCCCAGGTGCCCAACTTCGGCACTCCCGGGACCCCACCCAGGCTGAAGGCGGGCATGACCCTGGCGATCGAGCCCATGGTCAACGCGGGCTCGCACGAGGTATACATGAAGCCGGACGGCTGGACGATCTGCACGGTCGACGGCGGCCTCTCGGCCTATTTCGAGCACACGGTGGCGATCACCGACAAAGGCCCTTTGATTCTCACAGCCCAGCCCACCCTGTCCCGGGCGACCAAGGGGACCAGGGGGGGTGCGGCGGGAGCTGGCTCCGCCAGGCCCGACGCCACAAGGGGGGAGTCCCCCCCTCAACCAGACGTCGCCTGAAGCCCGCTCTGACCGTGAATACGAACTTGACGTACAATCATCGTTCGTGCCCCAGCGCCCCCCGCTCGTGAAGGGGGTCGTGGTCGAACCTCTTCCCAACGGCGTTTACCGGGTTGAGCTCGAGAACGGGGCTAAGGTCCTGGCTCACGTCGCCGATCGTGCAGGCACCCACTTTACCCGGCTACTGGCTGGGGACAAGGTGGGGGTCGAGCTTGCCAGCAGCGATCGATCGCGAGGGCGAATTCGAGAGATTTGGAGATGAAGGTACGTCCGTCCGTCAAGAAGATGTGCTCGAGCTGCAAGGTGATCCGGCGCAACGGGGTGGTCCGCGTGATCTGCTCCAAGACGCCGAAGCACAAACAGCGACAGGGTTAATAGAGGAGCTGGGCTAAATGGCGCGTATCGCCGGTATCGACATACCCCCGCAGAAGCGGGTGGTGATCGCCCTTATGTACATCCACGGGATCGGGCGGACCACGGCCGAGAAGCTCGTGAAGATGGCCAACATCAGCCCCGAAACGCGGGTGAAGGACCTCAGCGAAGAGGAGGTCGGCCGGCTTCGCCAGATCATCGACCGCATGGCCACCGCAAAAGAGGTCCTCATCGAGGGCGACCTTCGCCGCGAGGTGGCGACGAACATCAAGCGGATGACCGAGATCGGTTCCTATCGTGGCGGCCGGCATCGCAGAGGCCTGCCGGTTCGCGGCCAGCGCACGCGCACCAACGCACGTGGCCGCCGCGGTCCCAAGCGCGCTGTCGCAGGTAAGAAGAAGGTGAAAGCCGGGAAGTGATGGCAAAAACTAAGAAAGTTGTTCGCACACGCCGCCGAGAGCGGAAAAACGTGGTCGCCGGCCAGGCTCACGTCCAGAGCACCTTCAACAACACGATCATCTCGATCACCGATGTGGACGGGAACGTCATCTCGTGGGGCTCGGCTGGAGCCCAGGGCTTCAAGGGCAGCCGCAAGTCGACCCCTTACGCGGCCCAGGTCACAGCTGAGGCGACAGCCAAGAAGGCTCTCGAGCACGGCATGCGTTCGATCGAGGTGTTCGTCCGCGGACCGGGCGCGGGCCGCGAGGCGGCGATTCGCTCCCTGCAGGCGACAGGCCTGGAGGTCAGCGCCATCACCGACGTGACGCCGATCCCGCACAACGGCTGCCGCCCGCCCAAGCGGCGGAGGGTTTAGCAATGTCGAACTACAGCGGCCCCGTCTGCCGCTTCTGCCGCCGCGAGGGCGCCAAGCTCTACCTCAAGGGCGAGCGCTGCTACACGCCGAAGTGCGCAATCGAGCGCCGCGCTTTCGCGCCTGGTATGCACGGCCAGGCACGCAAGCGCAAGACGTCGGACTACGGCCTGCAGCTCCGCGCGAAGCAGAAGGCGCGACGTACCTATGGCCTGCTCGAGAAGCAGTTCCGGAACTACTTCGAGCTGGCAGAGCGCGAGCCTGGCGTCACCGGTATCAACCTGCTCCGCCACCTCGAGCTTCGCCTTGACAACGTCGTGTACAGGCTTGGCCTGGGCGCGTCGCGCAAGCAGGCAAGGCAGCTGGTATCGCACCGCCACTTCGAGGTGAACGGCAAGACGGTGAACGTGCCGTCGTATCAGCTCAAGCCGGGCGACGTGCTCAAAGTCAAACCGGCGAATACAGTCACCGACGTGGCAATGGAAGCTTCCAAGGTGCGCCCGGTGCCCGGATGGCTCTCCTTCAGCGCGGAGGAGAAGTCCGGAAAGATTCTCGCCCGACCGGAGCGCCATGAGATGGAGTCGGGCGTCGAAGAGCAGTTGATCGTTGAGTTCTATTCACGGTAAAGGGAGTTCCTAATTGGCTATTGACACTCAGATGACAGTTACCCCGCAGGTTCGCAAGCTCGAGACGAGCGCGAACTACGGGAAGTTCGACATTGAACCGCTCGACCCCGGGTTCGGGACGACCCTTGGCAACACGCTTCGACGCGTGCTGCTTTCGTCGCTTTGGGGTGCAGCGGTGACTTCGATCCAGATCGATGGCGTCGCGCATGAGTTCACGGCGATCCCGCACGTGAAGGAGGACGTGACCGAGGTCATCCTCAACCTTAAGAAGCTCTGCCTCAAGAGCCACACCGAGGATCCCGTGACCCTGCTGCTCGACGTCAAGGGCCCGGCCGAGGTTCACGCCTCGCACCTCCAGGCGAACTCCGACGTGGACATCGTCAACCCCGACCTCTACATCTGCACCCTCGCCTCGAAGGGCCACCTCCGCATGGAGCTGAACGTCGAGCGTGGCAAGGGCTACGTGCCGGCCGACCGCAACAAGCGCGAGGGTCAGCCGATCGGGGTCATCCCCATCGACGCGATCTTCTCGCCCGTCGAGAAGGCCAACTTCACCGTCGAGAAGACCCGTGTGGGCCAGTCGACCGACTACGACAGGCTCCTCATCGAGGTCTGGACCGACGGCACGATGTCTCCGGAGGAGGCAGTCAGCCACGCCGCTTCGCTGTTCACCCAGCACCTTGCCCTGTTCGTTCGTTTCGGCGCTTCGATCGCGGAGAAAGAGGCTAAGGACAGGGGCGCCGCGGGCGGCCAGAACCGCCTGATGGACACGCCGATCGAGGAGCTCGACCTCTCGGTTCGGGCTTTCAACTGCCTCAAGGCCAACGAGATCCAGACGGTCGGCCAGCTCCTCCAGAAGAGAGAGGAGGAGCTGCTGTCGCTTCGCAACTTCGGGCGCAAGTCGCTCGACGAGATCAAGGAGAAGCTCGTCGAGAAGGGCTTCATCAAGCCTGAGGAGATGGGCACCGTCCTCCGCGGTTAGCCATGCGACATCAAAAGAGCGGCCGCCGCTTCAACCGAGACACCGATGCGCGCAAGGCGCTGATGCGCAACCTGTGCACGTCGTTGCTCGAGAGCGGGCGGATCACGACGACTGAGGCGAAGGCCAAGGAGCTGCGCCGCTGGGTGGAGCGCCTGATCACAACGGCCAAGGGCCAGGACCTGACCGCACGCCGCAAGGTGAGCGAAGAGGTCTCCAAGCCAGAGGTCGTCGAGCGCCTCTTCTCAAACCTCGTCCCGCGCCTGGCCGAGAGGCCGGGAGGCTACACGCGGATCATCAGAAAGGGTCCGCGCCTGGGCGACTCAGCGCCGATGGTGGTCATCGAGCTCGTCGACTAGAGCGCGTTCTCGGCTCGATGCCGGTAACTACGGTTAAAAAGTGAATATCAAAGTCGTGCTGGAGTACGACGGCAGCGGATTCGCCGGCTGGCAGCAGCAGGCGCACGGCCGCACCGTCGAGGCCGAGCTGAAGCGGGCGCTGCGTGAGCTCACGGGCGCCGAGCACAAGGTCTACGCGGCGGGGCGCACCGATGCCGGAGCCCACGCGGAAGGCCAGGTGGTCAGCTTCGAGATGGATGGGCGCATCACGCCGATTCGGCTGGTGGCAGCCCTCAACGCCAGGCTCCCGGGAGATGTCTCGGTGCTGACGGCAGAGGTCGCGCCAGACGGATTCCACGCTCGCTACTCCGCTCGCTGGAGGCGCTACCGCTACCGCTACCTGGACCGCAAGGCCAGGCCGGCGCTGGAGCGGGGGCGCTGCTGGCACATGGGCGGCCCGCTGGACGTCGACCTCATGTCGGAGGCGGCGAAGGCATTGGTGGGCAAGCACGACTGGACCACCTACTGCTCGGCTTCCGAGCCGCCTGACGGGAGGGTGCGCGAGATGCGCTCCGCCAGGGTGGCGCGACAGGGAGACTTCGTCGAGCTGGAGCTGGTGGCGGAGGGGTTCCTCCGCGGCCTTGCGCGCAGCATCGCGGGGGCTCTTGCCGATGTGGGCAGAGGCCGCAAACCACCCGAATGGGTGGGCGAGGTGCTGGCAGCGCGAGACAGGCGCCTGGCGTCCCGAACGGCGCCGGCGGGCGGCCTGACATTGATGGAAGTGATTTACTGAAGGATCTCGATGACAAAACAGAAGACCTGGACGGCAAAAACGGCAGAGTTGAAATCTGACTGGTTTGTGGTCGACGCCACAGATCAGGTGCTCGGCCGCCTTGCCAGCTGCGTGGCCAAGATCCTCCGGGGCAAGCACAAGCCCACTTTTACGCCGCACCTGAACACAGGCGACCACGTGATCATCATCAACGCCGCCAAGGCCAAGGTCAGCGGCGCCAAGCTCACCGGCAAGCACTACACCCGCTACACCGGCTACCCGGGCGGCCTGCGCACGCGCAGCCTCCAGGTGGCCAAGGACCTGGACCCGACCTTCCCCCTGATGAACGCGGTGAAGGGGATGTTGCAGCACAACACGCTCGGGGCGGACATGCTCACCCGACTACGCATCTACGCCGGGGCCGAGCATGGGCACCAGGCCCAGAGGCCGAAGGTGATCACCTTCGACTCAAAGGGAGACATCAAACTTGGCTGACGCCTTTCTCAGGGGAACCGGCCGCCGCAAGAACGCAGTCGCGCGCGTGCGCATCCAGCCTGGCGAGGGCCGGATCCTGATCAATGACAAGGAAACCCTCGCCTACCTCGGCCGACGGGTCCTGGAGATGGCAGCCCTCGCGCCGCTGCGCATCACGAGCACCCAGCGCAAGTTCGACATCAGCGTCAAGGTGGTCGGCGGCGGCACCAGCGGGCAGGCCGGCGCCATCTCGCACGGCATCGCCCGTGCGCTCATCAAGTACGACCCGGACTTCAGGCCCGCTTTGAAGAAGGCAGGCCTGCTGACTCGCGACCCCAGGATGAAGGAGCGCAAGAAGTACGGCTTGAAGAGGGCCCGCAAGGCTCCGCAGTACACCAAGCGCTAGTCGTGCCATCGCGCCGGCTGGACTGGCCGGACTGTCGCAACACAAGGGATCTTGGCGGTCTTCCACTGGCAGGCGGTCTCACGCGCAGCGGCATGCTCGTCCGATCCGACAACCTGCGCAGCCTCACGGCCGCCGGCCAGGAGGCGATGGTCGCGTACGGAGTGACCGACGTCATCGACCTGAGAAGCGAGTCTGAGGTTGCATCCTCGCCGAGCCCGTTCGCCGCATTGGAGCCCTTTGGCGGTCCGGCGCCCACGTACAAGCACCTTCCTCTCGTCGACGACGCGACCATGCGCAAGCTGGCCGAGGCGCCGGGCATGTTCGACCGGTACCTGATGATGCTCGATCACCGCGCGGATGCCTTCCGCGAAATCTTCACGGCCCTTGCTAGGACCGAAGGCGCAGCCGTCTTCCATTGCTTTGCCGGCAAGGACAGGACGGGAATGGTGGCGGCGATGAGCCTGGCGCTGGCCGGAGTCGATGTGGACTCGATCGCCGCGGATTACGCCGAGACCGACTCTCAGATGGCGACGCGATATGAGGAATGGCTGGCGGCGGCGCCACCAGCGCAGCTCGAGGAGATGCGCGAAGACCTGCGCTGCCCACCCGAGCGCATCGTCGCGGTGCTGGAGCGGTTGGAACAGAGGTGGGGAGGAGTCGAGGGCTACCTGGAGGCGGCGGGCATGCCT
>DATCAV010000079.1:0-12436 GCA_036512415.1 Candidatus Dormiibacterota bacterium
CTCGACATCAGCCAGATGGGCGATGGCCTGTTCGCCATCGATGGCCTCCTCGACCCTGAGTCGGGTGCCGCGCTCAAGACCGCGCTGGAGTCGCTGGCCAAGCGGCTGGGCCCCGATGACGAGCGCAGCCACAAGCAGCGGATGGCTGACTCGGTTGGAGAACTGGTCCACCACGCGATGGATGAGGGCAAGCTGCCGCGGCGCAACGGTGTCAAGCCGCACATCAACCTGACCACCACCCTCGAGGGCTTGAAGAACGAGCCTGGCGCGCCGGCGGCCGACCTCGAGCTCTCGCTGCCGATCTCGACCCGCACGCTGGAGCGCATCGCCTGCGATTCCACCATCTCGCGCGTTCTGCTCGTCGACTCGATGGTTATCGATGTCGGCCGGGCGACGCGCGTGGTCTCGGCGCCAACGCGACGGGCGTTGCGGGCTCGTGACCACGGCTGCCGCTGGCCCGGGTGTGATCGCCGGGTCGACTGGTCAACCCCGCATCACATAGTTGCCTGGTCTCGGGGCGGTCCGACCCACCTTTCCAACCTGGTCCTGCTCTGCTACTTCCACCATCGCCTCGTGCATGAAGGCGGGTGGCAGGTGGTGCAGGTGGGCCGCGAGTTTCGGTTCGTGCCGCCCGATCGCGTGGTCTTCAGACGAGCGCGCGCTCCCGGAATGCGCTGGGCGGCCCAAGGCGGGAGTACCTCCAAGCGACACTTAAACTGCGTGCGGCTCGGAACCTAGACTCCGCCAAAAGCTGGACGTTTTGACAAGCAGCCTTACTAGACGTCTGCAGGGAGGAGTTCGAACGCTGCTTGCTCGCCCGGCGTGAGTGGGTCGCTTTCGTTTGATGGCTTGACAAAGTCGCCGTATTTTGGGCCATACAGCTTTGACGAATGTCGCGCCTCGGCCGGGTCAGTGATGTGCCTGCTCTTGAATGGCACCTTCTTACCGTCCAGCTCAAGAGTGCCTTCAGGTCGCTCGAGCAGATTTTTCGGCCAGTGGCGCTTCAGCCCCTGCCCAGAGCGGATGTACACCTTGTTGCCGTCGGTGACCACCCAGATCGTCACGCTGGACTCCTTGCCGGTCGTCCGACCGTTGGTCGTCAAGCGCACTTCCTTCTCTTTTGCCACCGCATCAAGGACATCTTTGGGAAATTGCTCCATGTCGCTTGAACTGATGCGTGGCCCGAGGTTGTTCCGCCGAACGGACTAGCCCGCCGCCGCCCGACGTCTCTTCGCCACCGGCGCCCACAGGCTTTCCAGGTCGTAGTACGAACGCTCTCCAGGTAAGAACACGTGCGCCAGGACTGAGTCGAAGTCCAGTAGGATCCACGTCGCGTCCTCGTAGCCATCGACCGCTAGCGGCTTCAGGTCCCTTTCCTTCGCCGCATCGACCATACCGTCCGCGATTGCCTTGACCTGCCGGTCGGTTTCGCCCTCGCACACCACGAAGTAGTCGGCGATCGTGGTTTTGTCTCGCACGTCGATGACCACAGGCTTCCACGCCTTCTTGTCGGACGCCGCACCACGCAGCAGCTTCGCCAGCTGCAGGGGTGTCGTGCGGGTGGCCTTCAACTTCTCGATTATCCCGCGTACAGCCGGTGCGAGGCGATGTACCTCTCCACTGTGTGTGGAACCTTGCCCGTGATCGGCTGGCCGGCCGCCACTGCTTTGCGGATCTCGCTCGCCGAAACGTCGGGCGTCGTCCGCAGGCACAGGACCACCTTTGCTTTGCCGAGGCCGACCCCTTCCAGGTCCTCCTCCTGCGGCGCTGCCGAACCGGGGCGCGCCACCACGACTATCGTCGCCAGCTCGCGCACCTCATCTGGCTTATGCCACGTCGAGAAGAGACGCGCTGCGTCCCAGCCGAGAATCAGGAACAGCTCATCCTCAGGCTGCGAGCGCCGCATCTCCCCCAGCGTGTCCACCGTGTAAGACGGCCCATCTCGCTTCAGCTCCACCTCGGAGACCTCAAACCGCGGCTCGCCTTCGATCCCAAGTCGGCACATCTCCAATCGCTGCTGCGGCGAGGCAATGGCGGGTGGCCGGTGCGGCGGGTGCGCCGCGGGGATGAAGACGACGCGGTCGAGACTCGCGCAATCGATCGCCGCATCGGCTGCTGCCAGGTGCCCAAAATGAAACGGGTCGAACGTGCCGCCAAGCAACCCAAGCCTTCGCTCGCTCACGGCTGGTACTCGAACTCCGCCTCGCCGACGCGAACCGTGTCACCCGGCTGAACACCGGCCGCTTCCAGGGCCGCATTAACTCCGATCTTGTCCAGCTCCGTCTGAAATCTCGCGAGGCCGCCCGACGAATCCAGGTCCGTCCGCTCCACCAACCGCTCGACTCGATCGCCCTTGACGACAAAACCCCAACCCGTGCGTTCGACCGCCAGCTCGGATCGACCGGCGACGAGCAGCTTGTGAGTCCGCACGGGTCCCTGTGGCTTCGGCTCCGGAGCGCTCGCCAGCGTGGTGACCATCGAGTCGATCAGCTCGGGCAAGCCTTCCCCGGACAGCGCGGACACGAAATGAATCGGGCCCCTGCGCCGCGATCGGGTCCGCAGCTTTCTCGCCTGGTCCATGTCCACCTTGTTGATCGCGACGATGAATGGTCGTTTCGCCAGCTCGGATGAAAACTGCTCGACCTCCGCCTGCACCATCGCCAGATCCTTCCACGGGTCCGCCGACGTGCCGTCGATCACGTACACCAGGATCTTCGTCCGCTCCACGTGGCGAAGAAAGCGCAGGCCCAGGCCCACACCACGCGATGCGCCTTCAATGAGGCCCGGAATGTCGGCGATCACGATGCGCCCGCCCCGCGACTCCTCCGCCACACCAAGCTGAGGGTCGAGCGTGGTGAACGGATACGCCGCGACCTTCGGCTTAGCCGCGGTGAGCGATGCGAGCAATGACGACTTGCCCGCATTGGGCGGCCCGACCAGGCCCACCTCGGCGATCAGCTTCAGGTCCAGCGTGACGGCCAGCTCTTCGCCCTTGAGCCCCGGCTCCGCGTAGTCCGGCGCGTGCCGCGTCGAGCTCTTGAAGTGCACGTTGCCCCGCCCGCCGCTGCCGCCCCGCGCGATCACCGCCTTGGCGCCGGGATGTTCGAGGTCGGCGATCACGGCGCCATCGGGATCGAGTGCGACCGTGCCCACCGGCACCTCGAGGGTTATGTCCTTGCCGTTACGGCCGGTCTTGCGGCCGCCCGCCCCATTCACCCCGGGCTCAGCCTGCCAACGAAGTTTCTGTTTGTAGCGAGATAGATCCGAGACGCTGGTCGTCGCCTTCATCCACACCGACCCGCCCCTGCCGCCATCGCCACCATCGGGGCCGCCGTGTGGGGTGAAAGGTTCGCGCCGAAAGGAGGCTGAGCCGCGGCCGCCCTGGCCGGCCCGAATGTTTACGCGGGCCGAATCGACAAAGGTGCGCGAACGACCTCTATTCGGCGACGATGTTGACCCGCTTGCCGTCCTTGCCCACCCGCTCGTACTTGACGAGGCCGGGGGCAAGCGCGAAGAGGGTGTGGTCGCGTCCGATGCCGACGCTGTCGCCCGGGGTGATCCGGCTCCCGCGCTGGCGCACGAGGATGGTGCCCGCGTTCACAGTCTGACCTGCGTAGATCTTCACGCCAAGCATCTTCGGTTTGGAGTCGCGCCCGTTGCGGGAGGACCCGCCGCCTTTCTTGTGCGCCATTACTTGGTCTCCTTGTCTGTCTTCGGCTTCCTGGGCGCGCGCTTGGCGGGCGCCTCGGCCTTGCCGGTAACGGTTTCGTCCTTCTCGTCAGCAGCAGCGGCGGTTTCGGAAGAAGCCGCCACCGGCTTGGCTTTCTTGGTCTCGCTCTTCGTCTTCGCGGCCGGCTTGGCTTCGGTCTTGGTCTCCGAGCCCGTCGCCTGGGTCAGGCCGCCGACGGCCAGGATCTCGATCGCCGTGAGGTCGGCGCGCCCGCCGCGGTGCACCCGAACCCGCTTCTTCGACTTGTAGCGGAGGGTCTCGATGCGGGGCCCGCGCCGGTGGGCCAGGATCTTGACGTCGATGTCGATCCCATCGATGCCCGGATTGCCCACCTTGATGTCCGAGCCGTCGCGCACGAGGAGGACCCGATCCAGCTTGATCGACGAGCCGGGCTCGCCGGCGAGGCGATCGACCAGGATCTGGTCGCCCGGGGCGATCCGGTACTGCTTTCCGCCGCTGACGACGACAGCCGTCAGCGAACCATCCGATTTGGGCACGAGAGCGATTCTACCAATACCGTCGGCCAGACCGATGAGCAGCGCCCACCAGCGTGGCAGGGTTGGCTGGGGTCCCCCCGGCCATGACTTTGTCCCGAATGTCCAGAAGCGTGGCGAGGAGTGGCTAATCGTCAAAAAATCCCATCGATATGCCGGAAAGAGAGCAGGCACGCGCGAAGCGCCTGCCGGTGAGAGGGAACCATCTGGGTTCCCTCTTACTTTTCTACTTCATGAGGAATGAGGTGATCACGACCAGCACGAGCACCAGCAGTGCGTACGGCGCAACCGCACGGCGGTACAGGCCGCGCACCGTTTCGACGCCCCGCCGGAGCATCAGGGCCCCCGCCAGGATGCCCAGGATCGCGATCGCGATGGTGATTAAGAAGAAGCGCAGCAGGCCCAGCACATCGTCCGCTGAGGGTGTAAGGAACAGCGTGGCGAACAGCCCGCAATAGGGAAACCAGCACAGCGCCCGGATGGCGTCAAAGCGAGGGCGGGCGCGCCGGTCGCCGGGTGGCGTCAGCGGCCACAGCCCGAGGAGCGCCGGCAGGCAAAGCAGGTACAGGAACCCGCTTGCCAGCTTCACGGGAAGCAGCGACGAGACCAGGACGTTGCCGAGGACCTGGGGCCGAAGGCTCTCCGGCTGAACCGCGGGCCCAAGCACCGCGAGCAACCAGCAGAACTGGATGACCAGCAGCAGGCCCGGCGCCGGGACGAACTCCACGGTCAGTGCGAGCTCCGCCCACAGGGTGAATGCGAGCACCATCGCGGCCACGATCACGTTGCGCTCCACCGACGGCACCGGGTTGAAGGGAGCGGCGAGCTGCACGGCCCCCAGCACCGCGAACAGCGCCACCGTCGCCACCACCGGCGAGCGCAGCTCGCGAACCGTCGACGGAAGGACCCACCGGCCCTGGGCCACGCGCGTCCAGCCCACCTCGGCCGCGAACCCGAAGATCACCATCGTCAGCAGGCCGGGGTACAGGACCAGTGCAACGGTGTGGGTTGCGAGCGCCGAAAGGATCTGTCTCACAGGCCGGCCAGCGCGAGGAACGGCTGCGGATACAGCCCGATCACGACATTGATCGCGAGAGCGATGCCGACACCCCACGCTTGGCGCCCGCGAGGCAGGCCCAGGCTCCGGCCGAGCCGCAGCGACGGGGGCAGCCACAGCAGCAAACCCAGCCCGATCGCAAGCGCGAGCGGCCAGTAAAGCTGGGTCGCGCCACGCAGGAGAAGGACGCGCGCGGCAAAGCCCGCGAAGGGCGCGGACCCGGCGAGCATCGCCGCCGCCAGCAGGTTGATTGGCCGGTCGTTTGGACGCTTCTCACGCAGGGACTGGCGCGACCACAGGTACAGCGGCAGTCGGCTGAGCAGGATCCCGTAAAGCAGCAGGATCGCCGCGCGCTGGCCGTCGGCGATCGCCAGCCCGAGGCCGCACAGCACCAGCCCCCAATCGGCGATGAATGAGTAATGCCACGCCGCGGCGCCGTTCTCGGTGCGCCACGAGGCGAGGCTCCCCCACACCACGTTGAGGAGCCCGAGGCCGATCATCATCGCGCCGAGGGCGCCGCCTTCCGACGGGATCAGCTCGCGCGCACGCGCGAGCACGGCGAGCGCCAGCACCGGACCGATGAGGGCGATCCACGGAATCGGTGAGGTCGCCGTCCTCTCATTGGGATCGAACTCGTGCATGTAAGGCAGAGTGCCGACAGCCGCGCAAAGACCGGCGACCAGGCCGACTGCTGCGAAGCGCGAAAGGAACTCGGGCCCTTCGGCGCGCGCGCACACAGCGGCCAGGCTCAGCAGCACGACCGCGAGCACAGGGCCTCGCAAGCGGATGGCGAACGAGCGACCGCCTGCAGCCGCTGCCTGCAGCACCGACAGCACGAGCACCACGAGGATCAGGAGCTCGAGGCTGCCGGCGGCGGCGATCGCGGCCATGCCGGCCAGCCCGGCCAGTCCCCAGGTCAATAAAATCGTCCGCTCGGCCGCTAGTGGGGCCAGGAGGACGGTGAGCGCCAACGCCGCCCCTGCCGCGAGCAGCAGCGCGCGGCTTTCTGGCGAGAGCGAGAGGCCGATGCCGAGCTGGTCCGAGGTCCGCCCGGGTGATGCCAAGGCGACCGCCGCGAGGCCTAAGAAGCCGAGAACGGCCGCGGCCAGCAGCGCCGCCCTCGGGCGCGTCCGGAGGACGGCAGCGCAGACCGATCCCGCAGCGGGCAGACCGATCGCGAGCTCAGGCTCCATCGACCTCTCCCACACGGATCATGGAGATGCCGGCGGCAACGATCGCCGCCAGCACGTACAGCGCCGGTCCGGGGCTGGTGTCGGCCACGCCTGCCGCCGCCGCGACGGATAGCGCGAGCGCCACCAGCGCGGTCAGTACCGGCGGAGGTTTGCTGGGGGTCAGCACGCGAGCCGCCATCAGGCCGAGGACCGAGAGCGCGGCGAACCGAAGGGGCGCGCCAGGGCCGCTCATCAGGGAGGTTGAGATCCATAAAGCGAGCAGCCCGACGGCTGCGGCAAGCACCAACCTCGCGGTCGAGCCGGGTGGCATCAAACCCCACTCATCGCGTCCGGTGCGCAGGCGCTGGACGGCCGCGATGCCGCCGCCGGCGACCAGGGCGACCGCCGCCTCCACCTCGCCCCCCGCCAGCGCCAGGCCTGCAAAACCCAGCGTGACCAGAGCCAGGCCAAGCGCGAGCCCGCGACGGCCTTCGGACAGGACGATCAGCGCGGCGCCCAGCCAGGCGGCGAAAGCTGCAGCCGCGCTCACCTGTTGACGGCGTATGCGAGGGCGACAAGGGTGGCGAGCCACAGCAACGGCCTGCCCCCCGCAGCCGCCCTCTCCAGCGCGCGCAGATTCACGATCGATCGATACTCCTCGGGCACCGCGGCGCGGCGGACGGCGTCGAGCCATCGCCTGGGCGCCTCCATGCCGGGAATGGCGAACACGGGAGGCCTGGCCCGCGCTGATTTGGTCGTGGACGCCGCCTTCTGATCTGCCACCGGCTCGCGACGCGCAGCGCGCTGGAAACCAAAGCCCCCCGTGATGCCGTACGCGATGGCCGCCAGCAGCAGAAGCGGGGCGAACAGGGTGAGTGCCGGCAGGTCCGTCTGAACTGTGGCCACTGACACCAGGCCGCCACCCAATCCAGCCGAGCGCGGCATCACGTCTGCCTGGGCGGGCAAGGCGAACAACGTCACAACCACCGGCAAGGCGGCGCCGGCAATTAGGAGGACAGCGGCGAGCGCCGTCGCCGTTCGCGGGGAGGCCTCACTCGCCGGGTGGCCCCGGCCCGCCGGCAGCCCGGCCGCTCGCGCCGCGGCCACCATGAGCAGGATCCAGACCGCGGCGCCGGCGATGCCGATGAGGCCCATGAAGTCCCCGGCTTCAAATGTCGCTGCGAACCCGACGACCAGGGCGCCGAACGCCAGTCCGGGTGGCGCGCCTGCTGCCGCCACGATCGTCAGCAGGGTCGGTGGGCCGGCGCGGTCGGGAAGCAGCGGCAGGCAGGCGGCCAGCACGCCCACCGTTGCCAGCACCACGATCCCGGCCACCAGGCCGACAGGGGTGCCGATGGCGATGGCCATGAGCGCGAAGCCACCCAGCCCCGGAATCACCTCGCCGAAATACTCCCGTCGGGTCGCTGCGGCCTGTGCGCGCACGGCGACGCCCAGCGACACGAGCACGCCGAGGCACGCCAACGCGATGCCCAGCACCGGCTGCGGATAGCGGCCGTCGCCCAGCTCGTAAGCCCGAACCAGCAGGTAGAAGCCCAGCGGATAAAGCGTGGCGACGGCCATGCCGGCGGCTCGCAGCGAAGGCCGGGACCAGAGCTGCGCGGGCCACCCGCGCCAGGGAAACAGGCCGGACGCCATGAGGGCGGCGACGGCCAGCAGCGAGAAGACGGGAACGGTCAGGGCGGAAACCGGGACCGCGGCGTAGACGGCCGTCCCGCCCACCACCTGCAGGATCGCCCCTGCCCAGCTCAGCGCCAGCCACGCTGCCAGCAACGCGCCCCATGGAGGGCGGGGAGCGCGGATGTCCTCGATGTCCAGCTGGATCACGGCCAGGGTCGCGGCGGTGCCGCCGGCCAGGGCGGTGAGCAGCACGCCGCCTGCTTCGACGGCGAGCACGGCGGCCGCGACCCCGAGCGCGGCGACGGTGCCCTCCTGCCAAGTTCGCGGCTGGAGGGTGAGGAGGATGGCGGAGGGCAGCAGGATTACGAGGCCGAAAGCAAAGGCGACGCCATCGAGCCGCAGGTCGAAGCCGGCCCCAAAGCCAAGCGGTCCGAGGGTCAGCTCCTCGGTGGAACGGATCGGCAGCCACAGGATGAAGAGGACGAGCAGCGCGCCCCACGCGCCGGCGCCGACGATCTCCCGCCCGGGCTTCAACCCTGCGAGTCCAAGAGCCGCCGTCAATCCACCGGCGACCAGAGGAAGAGCGACTGGCGCCAGGAGCGCGAGCGCCGGCATGAGCTAAACCCTAACCCGCGTCACGCGCTCAATCTATCGATTGCGGCGCGGATCTCTGCCGCGCGTTCCTCCAG
This sequence comes from Candidatus Dormiibacterota bacterium, assembly GCA_036512415.1. Taxonomy (GTDB): domain Bacteria; phylum Chloroflexota; class Dormibacteria; order Dormibacterales; family Dormibacteraceae; genus Palsa-872. The sequence goes on from DATCAV010000079.1 coordinate 8,781, forward strand.
CTTTCTGACTATGTCGAACGGCGCGTTGGCGCGAAACTCGGGGTTGGCCAGCTGCGCCTCGGTTTTCTCGAGATCGGCGGTGAGGCGCTTCAGCTGGGCCTTGTTCCGGCTGTCGCCGGCGGCGACGGGAAAGCTGACACGGCCGGGACGGGTGCCCAGCGGGATGCCGTCGTCGAACGCGTCCGATGACAGCTCCGTCCAGGCCAGCCTCGCCGCCAACGTGGCGACAGTCCGATCGGTTGACGGATCGAGGAAGAGCTTGCCGCCGCGAGGCGGCGCGCCTGCCGCCTGCCGGTGTCCACGCACCTCTTCGACGATGGCCATCACCTGTCCGAAAGTCTCCTCCGCCTCGGGGTCGGCCGCCCGGAGGTCGGGCCAGGCCGCGCGCATGAGGAAATCGCGCCGCCCGGGCAGCAGCGACCAGAGCTCGTCGGTCACGAACGGCATGATCGGGTGGAGCAACCGCAACACGTGGTCGAGGCACGAAAGCGCGATGCCCTGTGCGACCGCGTCGCCGGAACGCAAGCGCTCTTTGACCGCCTCGAGGTACCAGTCGCAGAACTCGTTCCAGGCGAATGCGTAAGCGGCGGCCATCGAATCCTGGAACTTGAAATCCTCGATGCCACCAGTGACCGCGGCGTTTGCGCGAGACAAGCGCGACAGGATCCAGCGGTCCTCGAGCTCCTTTGGTTCGGCCGGCGCGACCGCGGCATCGTCCGCCGATGCCAGCACCAGCCGTGTCGCGTTCCACAGCTTGTTGCAAAAGCGCCGGTAGCCCTCGACTCGGCTCTCGTCGAAACGCACGTCCTGGCTCGACATCGCCACCGATGCGGCCCATGCGCGCACCGCATCCGTCCCGTACTTCGTGATCAACCCGCGAGGGTCGACGCCCGTGCCCAGCGACTTCGACATACGCCTACCGTCGGCAGCCTGCACCTGGCAGTGGATGGCGACGTCGGCGAACGGAACCTCGCCCATGAACTCGAGGCCGGACATGATCATCCGGCTCACCCAGAGGTTGATGATCTCGCGGGCCGTGCTGTTCATGTCGTTCGGATAGAAGGCCTTGAGGTCGTCGGTCTCTTCAGGCCAGCCCAGGGTCGCGAACGGCCACAGCGCCGATGAGAACCAGGTGTCGAGCACGTCGGAATCCTGCGTCAGCGTCGTGCTTCCGCATTCCGTGCATTCGTGAGGGTGTTCCACCGCCACGATCTGGTGCCCGTTGTCGCAGTAGTGGACGGGCACGCGATGGCCTAGCCACAGCTGGCGCCCGATGTTCCAGTCGCGCAAGCCGCGAAGCCAGTCGAGGTAGGTGCGTTCGTAGCGATCGGGATGCCATCGCACCTTGCCTGCAGCGGACGCCTCCAGCGCCTTGTCGCGCATGACCTCCATACGCAGCCACCACTGCTCGCTGATCAAGGGCTCGATCACGGCGTCGCACCGATCGCAATGCCCGACCTCATGCGTGTACGGATCTTCTTTGACGAGCAGGCCTTGCGCCTTCAAATCGGCGACCACCCGGCGGCGCGCCTCCAGTGCAGGCAGCCCGTCATACGGAAGGCCGGGCACGTGCATCGTGCCGTCGGGGTTCATCCCATTGACGATCTCCAGCGAATGGCGCTGGCCGATCTCGTAGTCCATCGGGTCGTGCCCGGGAGTGACCTTGAGGGCGCCGGTGCCGAAATCTTTCTCGACCGCCTCGTCACCAACGATGGGCAGCTTGCGACCCACCAGGGGCAGGATCGCCGTCTTGCCGATCAGGTGCTTGTAGCGATCGTCGGTGGGATTCACCGCGATGCCGGTGTCGGCCAGCATCGTCTCCGGCCTCACCGTCGCGATCACCACCTCGCCCCCGTCCTCGATCGGATACCTGATGTAAAACAGCGCGTCGTCGTGAACCTGCCACTTGACCTCGAGGTCCGAGATGGCAGAGCGATCGCGCGGACACCAGTTGACGATTCGCGGCGCGCGATAGATCCAACCTTTCTCATAGAAGGACACGAACGCAGTCATGACTGCCCGGACGTAACGCGGGTCCATGGTGAAGCGGAGCCTCGACCAGTCCAGCGATGCGCCGAGGATGCGGTCCTGGCTGACGATGGTGTCGCCGACCTCGGCGTACCACTCGTTGACTCGAGACTCGAAGGCCTCGCGCCCAAGCTGCTCCTTGGTCGTGCCCTCCGCGGCCAGCTGCTTCTCGATCACGTTCTGCGTGGCGATCGCGGCATGGTCCATGCCCGGCAGGAAAAGCACCTCGTAGCCGGCCATGCGCCGGTAGCGCGCGCAGATGTCCTGCAGCGTGTGGTTGAGCGCATGACCCATGTGCAGCTCGCCGGTGATGTTGGGCGGCGGCAGGCAGATCGTGTACTTCGGCTTCTTGCTCTTCGCGTCGGCGATGAACAGGCCCTCTTTTTCCCAGCGCGCGTACCAGCCGGCCTCGATGGCCTGTGGGCCAAACGCTTTCGGCATCTCGGTCGGTTTGTTCATTTCGCTCGTGTTCATAAGGGCGTGTTTGATTGCTCGGAGGGGATCATGAACGCCGGCGCGATTGTCGCTTTAGCGCGGCCGAGCCGGCGAGGGTACGGGTACGTTCTCGGCTCGGCTCATGTTGCCTGAAAGTCTAGCGTTATTAGCTGCTCACCCGGCCTGCGGGCGTGACCGCAACGGGCGACGGCCGAGGGAGCCTCAGTAGGGGATATGCCTGCAAGGCGAACCAGTAGGCAATCACGCCGACCGGGAACCCGATGCGCAGCAGGACGACGGCCTGCACCCAGCCGACCAGGCCGGCCAGAGCCGGCAGTGCGGCGTAGCGTGCTTCGTCCGCGGCGAGGACCAGCGCAGGCAGCGCCAGTGACCCGCTGTAGGCGCCTCCAATCGTGGCGAGGAACACAGTCAGGGCCAGGGATACGGCCATGGCCTCACCAAGTGTGCGGCGGTGGAGCACCCAGATGCCAACGACAGCGACCGCAACGTACGCTCCCGCATAAACGAGGGGCCCCGCGTAACTCAGAAGGTGCGGTCCCAGCCCCGACCAACCCAGTAACGATGTGAGCAGCAACCGGTAGGTGCCCACCCAGCCGGGCTGGATCAAGAACGCGAGTGCAGTGAGCGGAGCCATGAACAGGGCCCCGCCGGCGACCGCCCCAGCCAGCTCTCGCCAGCGCCATCCTGACGCGAGCAGCACCGCTATGGCCGGAAGACAGTTCGCGGGGCGCCAGAGGCTGAGTGCCACGCCGAGGCCCAGCAAAGGCGGGTGACCGCTGCGCTTTGCCCAGACTGCAAGCCCCAGCCCGAAGATAGCGACCGCACTGTTGAAATTCGAGTTCACGAGCACTCCAAGGCCGACTGGAGACAGCAGCGCAGTTACCAGCACTGGCACGCGCCTGCCGCCCCACAGCCAAAGCCCGGACGCGAGGAAAGCGAGGCAGATCACGGGCGCCACCCACTGCGGCCAGGGATCCGGCAACAGGCCCAGCGGCGCGAACGGCAGATAGATCGGCAGCGGGTAGGCAAATAGGAAGCTGTCGCCGTATTGGACGTTGCGCTCCAGCGCCAGCGCCGGCCAGATATCGAAGCCAGAGGTGAGCTGGGGCAAGCCAATCACGACCAGCGGCAGGCTCGCGGCGATTACCAACCATGTCCGAGCGTCTTGGGAG
>DATCAV010000080.1:0-12045 GCA_036512415.1 Candidatus Dormiibacterota bacterium
GATTAGCCACCGCTTTCTGGGGGTATCACAAGTACAGACCATGGACGAACGGAACCCGTTTCCCCCTCAGGGAGGGGACTCCCTCCCGCCTCCTCCGCCGATGTATCCGGTCACGTCGGATATCCCGCCGGACTCGCCGCATCACTCGTCGCCGGCCCCGACGGCCAGGCGCAACCAAGGGCTGCTTGGCGGCCTGGGGGCGCTCCTCGTCGCTGCCCTTGCTTACGGCAAGTACGCGTTCCTGATCCTCGTCAAGGTCCCGTTTCTCCTGACGGCAGGCACGGCACTGGTGAGTGTCGTTGCTTACTCGTTCCTGGGCGGCCCTTGGTTCGCTGTCGGCCTCGTGTTGATGATCTTCGTGCACGAGATGGGACACGTTGTTGAGATCCGGCGCCAGGGAATGGCCGCGACAGCGCCGATCTTCATCCCATTTCTCGGCGCCGCCATCTTCCAGCGCTCCCACGCGCAGAGCCCGATGCGGCAAGCGCAGATCGGGATCGCCGGCCCGATCGCGGGAACCATTGGAGCGACGGTTGCTCTCATCCTGTACGGCGAGACCCACTGGGTCGTCTTGCTGATCTGGGCGTACTACGGCTTCCTGATCAACCTTTTCAACATGATCCCGTTCGGGATGCTGGACGGAGGCTGGATCCTTGCCCCGACGTCCAAGTGGGTGCAGGTCGCGGGCCTGGCAGCTATCGCCCTACTTTGGATCACGGGAGGGATCAGCCCGCTGGTCATCATCATCCTGGTCATCGGCCTCCCGATGGTCTACCAGCGATTCCGCAACCCGGCCCTGGACGCTTACCTCACCTCGGGGCCCGCGGCCCCACGAGTCGCGATGGGCCTGGCATGGCTGGGCCTTGTCGCTTACCTCTCATTCTTCTTCCTTCAGACCGAGCACATGCTCACCCCGTTCCTTCGGTAAACTCACTGACCTGGAGATAAGACCTTGAAAGCACAGATTCATCCCGCCTTTTACGAAGACGCGCTCGTCACGTGCGTGTGCGGCAACACGTTCACGACCGGTTCGACGCGCAAAGAGCTCAAGACCGAGATCTGCTCTGTCTGCCACCCGTTCTTCACCGGTACGCAGAGGATCGTGGACACGGGCGGCCAGGTCGAGCGGTTCCGCAAGCGGGCGGCGAAGTCCACCCGTAACTGATGCCACTCCCGGGAGAGATCGCGGTTGAGGCGAGCTCCCCGGCCAGTCCGGTGAGCGCACCGAACAAAGACCAGTTCTTCTATGGCGGCCAGGCCGTCATCGAAGGCGTGATGATGCGCGGCAAGCACCATTACGCGGTGGCGGTGCGCCTGCCCAAAACGAAGGAGATCGTCGTTGACCGCGGCGAGCTCAAGGCCGCCATCTATGTCAACCCGATGTGGAAGCTGCCGATCCTGCGGGGCCTCGCGTTGATCGGCGAGCAGCTCCACCTGGGAATGAAGTCGCTGATCTGGTCCGCAAACATGAACGCCGGCGGCAACGAGATCGTCATCGGCAAGAGGGAGATCACCGGTTCAATGGTCTTCGCGGGCATCTTCGGCCTTGGCCTCTTCTTTCTTCTACCCCTGGTGCTGGCGGGCCTCGCCGTGCATCGGAGCGGGAGCTTCCTCTTCGTAGTCGTCGAGGGCGTGATCCGCGTCGGTCTCGTGCTCGGCTACCTGTCGGCGATCGCCCTGCTGCCCGACGTGCGTCGCGTGTTCCAGTACCACGGCGCCGAGCACAAGACGATCAACGCATTCGAAGCGGGCTGGCCGCTGGAGGTCGCGTCAGTGCGTCGCGCGAGCTTGCTGCACCCGCGCTGCGGCACGGGATTCCTGGTCGTTGTCCTGGTCATCAGCGTTGTGCTGTTCAGCGTGGTTGCCGTCTTTCACCCCAACTGGTTCTGGCTCATCGCCAGCCGCGTCATCGGCATCCCGCTCATCGCGGGCATCGGCTTCGAGCTGATCCGCTTCATGGCGCGCCACCGGTACAACCCTGTTGTTCGCGTGTTGCTGCTGCCGGTCCTGGGAACTCAGAAGTTCACGACGCGTCAGCCCACCGATGACATGCTCGAGGTCGCCATCACCGCTTTCAACAGCGCCCGCCAGGGCGAGGAGGAAACGGCCGGAGCCGCAGCTTGATCGACCGGTTGGAGGGCATTGCCCGCCGGTACCACGAGATCGAGTCGGAGATGGGGCGGCCCGAGGTCGCCAGCGACCATGCCCAGCTGACCAAGCTGGCTCGCGAGCTGCGCACCCTGCGCGAGACGGTCGACAAGTACGAGGCATTCAAGCGTGCCCGTCATGAGCTCGAGTCGGCTCACGAGATGCTGAAGCACGAGAAGGATGCCGATATGCAGGAGTACCTGCGCGCGGAGGAGCGGCGTGCTGCGGCTCAGGCCGGCGAGCTGGACGAGCAGCTGAAGGTCTTGCTGCTGCCCAAGGATCCCAACGACGACAGGGACGTGGTCGTTGAGATCCAGGGCGCTGAAGGTGGGGAGGAGGCGGCGCTCTTCGCAGCCGACCTCTTCCGCATGTACTCCAAGTGGGCCGAACGGAAGGGCTGGAAGGTCGAGGTCGTCGACGTGTCGCACAGTGAGAAGGGCGGTTACGACAAGATCGTCTTCGAGGTGCACGGGCATGGCGCGTACTCACAGCTCAAGTACGAGGGTGGCGTGCATCGTGTCCAGCGCGTGCCGAAGACCGAGGCCCAGGGACGCATCCATACCTCCGCCGCGACTGTCTCCGTCATGCCCGAGGCAGACCCCGTGGAGGTGGAGCTGAAGCCGGAAGACCTCGAGATCAAGACCTCGACGTCGCAGGGGCCAGGCGGTCAGAGCGTGAACACCACGTACTCCGCGATCAGGCTCACGCACAAGCCGACGGGGTTGGTGGTGAGCATCCAGGACGAGAAGTCGCAGCTCCAGAACAAAGAAAAGGCGATGCGTGTTTTGCGCGCCCGGCTTTACGAGATGAAGCTGGCCGAGCAGCAGGCCACACTCGGCGCGCAGCGCCGCAGCATGATCGGCGGAGGCAACAGGTCGGAGAAGATCCGCACTTACAACTTCAAGGCGAATCGCGTGACCGACCATCGCATCAACCTCGACCTGCACAGGCTGGACCAGGTGATGGCGGGCGACCTGGACGAGCTGGTCGAAGCTTTGATCAACGCCGACCGGGCGGCAGGTCTCAACGGCTCGTCGAACTGACGACTTGACAGTCCTCGAGGTTCTCAAGCTGGCCTCGGAGCACCTCGGCAAGCATGGGTCCGATTCGGGGCGGCTCGATGCGGAGGTGATGCTGGCCGGCGCGCTCGGCCTGCGGCGGCTCGACCTCTACCTGCAGTTCGACCGAGCCCTGTCTGAAGAGGAGCTTGGCGTGTTTCGGGCCCAGGTCGCGCGGCGCGCCCACGGCGAGCCGGTCGCATACGTTGTCGGCCACAAGGAGTTCATGACCCTTGACTTCGAGGTGACGCCGGCGGTGCTCGTGCCGAACCCGGACACCGAGCTGCTCGTACAGCTCGCTGTGGCGCGGGCGCGCGGAGCAGGACGGCCCTTGCGCGTTGCCGATGTCGGAACGGGCAGTGGATGCATCGCCATCGCCACAGCGCACTATTCGCCCGACGTTGAGGTTTGGGCGAGCGACATCAGCAGCGAGGCCCTACTGGTGGCCGCGCGCAACGTGGCCAAGAACTCGTTGGAGCCGCGCATTCATCTCGCGTGCGGTGACCTGATGGAAGCGCTGCCGGGAAGCTTCGATCTCGTTTGCGCCAACCTTCCATACCTGGTGGCCGGCGTTCCTCTACCGGCCGCGGTGTTGGCCCAACCCAGCGTTGCGCTCTACGCAGGCGATGGCGGTGCCGCCCTGGTCATCAGGCTTTTAGAGACAGCGCCGGCACGGCTCAATCCAGGCGGGCGCGTCCTCCTCGAGGTGGATCCGTCGATCCTGCCGTCGGTGCTCGACGTGGCGGATCGCAACTTCGCCGGCCGGCGCGTCCATCAGGATCTGGCCGGGCACGAGCGGGTGCTTGAAGCGTGGTCCTGAAGCCGACTCGGCCGGGCCTGACGCGCGCTGCGCAGCTGATCCGCGGCGGCGGCGTGGTCGCTTTTCCCACCGACACCGTCTACGGACTCGGCGCCGCGGCCGATGACGAGATCGCGACCAAACGCGTGTATCGGATCAAGGGCCGGCCGGTTGGCATGCCCCTGATCCTCATGGTCGCGGCAGAGTCGCAGCTGGAAGGTTGGGTGCACGTCGACTCGCGCACCGAGGCGCTAATCAGGCGCTGGTGGCCGGGCCCTCTCACGCTGATCCTCCACGCCATCGGCGGCGGCACCCTCGGTGTGCGCATTCCGAAGCACAAGGTCGCGCTCGCATTGCTTCGAGCGGCCGGCCCTCTGATGACGACGAGCGCAAACCTGCACGGCAAGGATCCGGCGATGACGCCAGAGGAGGCCGGCGCGCTGCCCGGCCTCGCAGCGGTGCTCGATGGGGGCAAAGCACCCGGCGGCGCGGCGTCGACAGTGCTCGACCTGACCGGCCCCGAGGCACATGTGCTCCGCGAGGGCGCCATCTCCACCCTCGAGCTCCTGGGCCCGCCGCCGTCTCACGCGGGCTGACGGAGCTAGCATTCAGTTCATGGCTGCCCCAATGACGACGATGTCCTTCCGGGCCCTGGACAAGGTCGATCCCGATATCGCCAATCTCATCCGCAAGGAGTACAAACGCCAGTCCGAGACGCTGGAGCTGATCGCATCCGAGAACCTCACGAGCCCCGCGATCCTCGAGGCCCTCGGCACCCTGCTGACCAACAAGTACGCCGAGGGATACCCTGGGCGGCGTTACTACGGCGGCACCGGCGAGGTGATCGACAAGATCGAGACGCTGGCAGTCGAGCGCGCGAAAGAGCTGTTCGGCGCCGAGTACGTAAACGTCCAGCCGCATGCGGGGTCGCAGGCCAACGCGGCGGTTTACATGGCGGTTTGCCAGCCGGGCGACAGGGTGATGGGTATGGACCTGTCGGCAGGCGGGCACCTGACCCACGGCAGCCCAGCGAATTTCAGCGGCAAGTTCTACGAGATCCACTCCTACGGCGTCAACCGCGAGACGGAGCTGATCGATTACGACGCGATGGAGAAGCTGGCAGAGCAGGTGAGGCCCAAGATGCTGATAGGCGGCTTCTCGGCGTACTCCCGCGTCGTCGATTGGGCCCGGATGCGCCAGATCGCAGACGCGGTAGGCGCGACCTTCATCGTCGACATGGCGCATGTCGCCGGCCTCGTGGCCGGCGGGCAGTACCCATCACCGATCCCTCACGCCGGCATCGTCACGACGACCACGCAGAAGACGCTGCGCGGCGCGTGGGGCGCCATCATCCTCTGCCGCAACGAATATCAGAAGGCCATCGACTCGGCGGTCTTCCCTGGAATCCAGGGCGGCCCGCTCATGCACGCGATCGCGGCGAAGGCCGTGTGCTTCGGCGAGGCCCTCAAGCCTGAGTTCAGGGTGTACGCGCGCCAGGTGGTGCTGAACGCAAAGGCGCTCGCGAAGCGGCTGATGGAGCGCGATCTTCGCCTGGTGAGCGGCGGCACCGACAACCACCTCATGCTGGTCGACCTGCGGGCACAGAAGAGGACCGGCAAGCAAGTGCAGGACGTGGCGGACACGGTGGGCATCACGCTCAACCGCAACTCGATTCCTTTCGACGAGGCCTCGAAGTTCAATCCGAGCGGCGTCCGTGTCGGCACGCCGCTGGTGACGACGCGAGGGATGCGCGAGGCGGAGATGGTGGAGATCGCGGACTGCATCGCCGACCTGGTCGAGAGAATCGACGACCGCGCGGTGCTGGACTCGGTGCACGAGCGGGCTCTCGACCTGTGCCGCAGATTCCCGCTCCCGTACGCCTTCGACTGACGGGCACGTGAACCAGCTCACGCCCCTCCCCCCACCCCGTCCGGTTGAGGGGGGACGTCCCCCCTTGGGGCGCCCGGCCTGGCGGAGCCAGATCCGGGTGCACCCCCCTGCCGAAGGGGTAGGGGACTGAAAACATGACCGACTTCATCGGCGGCGACGCCCTCGCCAACCTGCGCCACCACCTGCTGCCGGGACTTTGGCCGCTGCTCGTCGCTTTCGCCGTCTGCGCTGTTGCCGTTCCCTTGATGATCTGGGTCTCGCGGCGAACCGGGATGCTCGCCCTCCCGGGCGAGCGCCATCCGCACATGAAGCCGACGCCGCTCCTAGGAGGGGTCGCCCTCTATCTCGGCTTTGCCGCCGCGCTTCTGTTCTTCCTGCCCAACTACAAGGACACCGTCGGCGTTCTTGTGGTGATGGGCCTGGCCACTTTTCTACTCATCGCCGACGATCGCTGGCAGGTCCGGGCCGCGATCAAGCTCGGGCTTCAGCTCCTGGTAGCGCTCATCGCCATCCTGGTCTTCGGCTTCAAGATCACGTCTTTCGGGCTGCCCGGCGATTACGTCGTCCAACTCCAATGGCTGGCGATTCCGGTCACCATCTTCTGGCTTCTAGGCATGCAGAACACCGTCAACTTCCTCGACGGGGTCGATGGACTTGCGGCGGGCGTGATCTTCATTGTCGCCTTGACGCTGATGTTGGCGGCGGCCGGCCTGCAGAACCTCCCGGCACTCGAAATGGCGGGTGCGCTGGCAGGCACGTGCCTGGGCTTCCTGCTCTTCAACTTCCACCCGGCGCGCATCTTCATGGGGGATTCGGGAGCCCACTTCCTGGGCACGGCGCTCGCCGTCATCGCGATCCTTGGCGTTGCCAAGGTGGCCGTCGCTTTCGCGCTGGTGGTGCCAGTGCTGGCGCTGGCGCTGCCGATCGGCGACACCGCGTGGGCGATCTTTCGCCGGCGGCGGCAGGGCACCTCGGTCGCCATGCCCGACCTCAGGCACCTCCATCACCGCCTCCAGGCCTTCGGCCTGGACCCGCGCCAGACGTGCTACGTGTTCTACGCAGCGAGCGCGATGCTTGGCGCCCTGGGGCTGACGCTGTTCGGCCATGGCCGAATCCTCGCGGTCGTCGTGGCGACGTCGGCGGCGCTGGCCTCAACCGTCGCGGCGGACCTTCTACAGAAGACCGGATGGCGGGTGCGGGTGCCGTACCTCCGCACCCTGCTCGGTTAGAATTCGGCCGGGCATGCTGCCCCCCTCGACTCCAACATCAGGGTCTGACCTGGCCGGAATCGGGCTCTACCTGGCTGGCGCGGTCCTGGTGCCACTCATCGGGGGTGTTCTGCTCGACAGCGCATTGCACACGGCGCCCGTGTTCGTTCTGATTGGATTGTTTGTCGGCCTGGTCGCAGGCGGTATCGCCATCTGGTTGAAGGTGAGGGAGCTGTCGAAGTGAGGGTCGGTGGGATGCTTCGGGAGACGGTGATCGCGTCGGCGATCCTGGCTCTGATTGCGACCACCATTGCCGGTCTTCTCGGCCACATCGGCCTCGGCCTCGGCCTCGGCGCCGGCCTGCTTCTCGGATCCGCAAACGGCTATGCAATCGACGCCCTCCTCGGTCACGCCGCGCCGTTTCTGGCCGGAAGCATGCTTCGACTTGTAACCCTCAGCGTGCTGGGGCTGCTCGTAGCGTTGGTCTTTGGGATCTCCGCGTGGCTGGTCATGATCGGGATTGGCGTCGCGCAGCTCGTGATGGTCGGCGCCGGCGTGCGGCAGGGGTTGCGAGCGTGATCTTCACGGAGGCGGCGCCCGGCACGCATCCGACCATCGATCTCGGATGCGGCACGCTCTGCACGATCAACTACGACAGCGTGATCTCGTCTCTGATCGCGATCATCTTGACCATTGCGATCGGGTTCTGGGTGCGCTCAAAGCTCCAGGAGGGAAGACCCGGCAAGGTCCAGGCGATATTCGAATGGGGCTACGACCAGCTGCGCGGCCTGGTCAAGACCAACGTCGCGGACGACGCGCTGTTCGTCATCCCGCTGGCTATGACCCTCTTCCTTTACATACTGATCGGCAACTGGATCGAGATCTTTCCACTCGCCTTGTTCCCAGTCCTGCATGGCGCCAACGCGGACCTCAACCAGACCCTCGCGATGGGCCTGATCGTGATCATCGTGGTGCAGTGGTACAGCGTCCGCGTGCTGGGCTTCGGCGGCTACCTGAAGCGTTTCACCAAGCCCTTCGAGCTGCCCTTAATTGCTCGAATCTTCTTCATCCCGCTGAACATTCTCGAAGAGGCGGTCAAGCCCGTGACACTCGGCTTGCGACTTTTCGGCAACATCTTCGCCGGGGCTGTCATGATCGGTCTGATCGCAAGTTTCGCGAGCCTTCAGCTACCGGTTGTCGGCACAGTCGGCGGAACGGTGATTGGGGCCATCCTCCTCATCATCTGGAAGGCGTTCGACGTCATCTTCATCGGCTTCATCCAGGCGTTCATCTTCATGCTGCTGACGGTCATCTACTTCGGCGCGGCCCGTGAGGGTCTCGAACACGAACATCATTAGGAGGAACTCATGACAGACCACGGTATTGAGCTCGCTGGAGCACTCGTCGCATTCGGCCTGGCCCTTGGACTGGGCGCCATTGGTGCCGCCGTCGGTGACGGCCTCGCCGGGAACGCGTTCATCAGCGGCGTCGCGCGTCAGCCGGAAGCCCAGGGAAGGATGATTCCCTGGCTCTTCACCATCGTCGGCCTGGTCGAGGCCATGTACTTCATCAACCTGGCCTTCGGCTTCGTCTTCCTGTCCAGGGTCGGCTAGGCGGCTAGGGGGCGATCAAGTAATGCTGTTTCTCGCGGGCGTAGCCGGTGTCATCGACATCAATGGCACCGTGATCGTCGAGCTGATCACGTTCATCGCGATGATGGCGGTCCTCGCGCGGTGGGTTTACCCCGAGATCGTCAGGCTGGCCGAGGCGCGGCAGCGCATGATCGCCGAGCAGCTCACAGAGGCCGAGAAGTCGCGCGCCGATGCGGAAGCCCGACTCAAGGAGGCCGAAGAAAAGTTCAATGACGCGCGCAAGACGGCGCAGACGATGATCGACGCCGCGACCAAGTCCGGAGAGCAGCTGCGCCAGGAGCTCAAGCAGAAGGCGGAGGAGGAGGCCAAGCGCCTCACCGGGGCCGCCCGCAAGCAGATCGAGGCCGAACGGGAACGCGCGATCCAGTCGGTGCGCAATGAGGTCGCCGGCCTCGTCATAGCGGCGACTGAGAAAGTCATTGGCGAGACGCTCGACGATGCAAAGCACAAGCAGCTCATCGAGCGGGCGATAGCCGAGGTGGCCAGTGGCGACGGCAGCCGCTAAGCGGTACGCGCGCGCAGTGTTCGAGCTGGCCACCGAGGAGGGTCAGGTCGAGCAGTGGAGCCGGCGCCTGGTCGTCGTTCGCGACCTGCTGTCCGAGCCGGCCGTGGCCGCGGTGCTCACCAACCCGACCATCCCCGTGAGTCGCCGCATGGAGCTCATCTCCGCCGCGCCGCACGAACTCGACCCCGAGGCAACCAACCTGGCGCGGCTCCTGATCGAGTCGAACCGCGTGAAGCAGGTCGGCGGCATCGTAGACGAGTTCGAGACACTCGCCGATGCCGCGGCCGGGCGCGTCCGCGCCACCGTCACAACGGCAGTCGAGCTTGATCAAGCCGAGCGTGACAAGGTCGCTCATCAGCTCTCCGAGCGCCTGGGCAAAGAAATCCGGATGACCGTCGTGGTCGACAAGGAAATCCTCGGGGGCCTCAAGCTCCAGTACGGCGACCACCTGATCGACGCAAGCGTCGCCACCAAATTGCAGCAGCTGCGCCGCCGCCTGGCGGACCAGTCCTGAAGGGAGTCAAGTCAAGTGGGTATCAGCACCAAAGAGATCTCAGAGGTCATCAGGGAGCGTCTGAAGGATTTCGACGCGAGCCTCGTCGCGACCGATGTCGGCCGGATCGTGGCCACCAGTGACGGCATCGCGCAGATCTACGGCCTTCAGAACGCGATGGCCGGCGAGCTTCTTGAATTTCCTCACGAGACTTATGGCCTGGCCCTGAACCTGGAGGAGGACCAGGTGCGCGCCGTCATCCTGGGCGACTACGGCCACCTTCACGAGGGCGACGAGGTCCGCACAACCGGCCGCCTGCTAGAGGTTCCGGTCGGCGAGGAGCTGATCGGCCGTGTGGTCAACCCGTTGGGTCTGCCGCTCGACGGGAAGGGCCCGATCAAGACGACCAAGACGATGCCGATCGAGAGGATCGCCCCAGGCGTCATCACGCGCAAGCGCGTGGACAGCCCGGTGCAGACAGGCATCAAGGCGATCGACGCCATGATCCCGATCGGACGCGGTCAGCGCGAGCTGATCATCGGCGACCGGTTCACGGGCAAGACGACAGTCCTTCTCGACACGATCATCAACCAGAAAGGCAAGGACCTGATCTGCGTGTATGTGGCGATCGGACAGAACGCAGCCTCGATCGCGCGCGCCACCGCGACGCTTGAAGAGAACGGGGCGATGGACTACACGATCATCGTCGCCGCCACCGCCTCCGACGCCGCATCGCTCAACTTCATCGCCCCTTACGCCGGCTGCGCGATGGGCGAGTACTTCATGGAGCAGGGCAAGGAAGCCCTGTGCTGCTACGACGACCTCACCAAGCAGGCGTGGGCCTATCGCGAGCTCTCGCTCAACCTGCGCCGCCCGCCGGGTCGAGAGGCGTATCCCGGCGACGTCTTCTACCTGCACTCGAGGCTGCTCGAACGCGCGGCGAAGATGAGCCCGGCGAACGGCGGCGGTTCGCTGACCGCATTGCCGGTGATCGAGACGCAGGCAAACGACGTCTCGGCCTTCATCCCAACCAACGTGATCTCGATCACCGACGGCCAGATCTACCTGCAGGCCGACCTGTTCAACGCAGGCCAGCGGCCGGCATTGAACGTGGGCATCAGCGTCTCGCGTGTCGGTGGTGACGCCCAGACCAAGGCCATGCGGCAGGTCGCCGGCCAGCTGCGACTCGACCTCGCGCAGTACCGCGAGCTGGCCGCTTTCGCCCAGTTCGCTTCCGACCTCGATACTCAAACGCGGAACCAGCTGGAGCGCGGTGCACGCCTGACCGAGCTGCTCAAGCAGGACAAGTACCAGCCGGTGCCACTGGCCGAGCAGGTCGCGGTGATTTACGCCGGTACCCAGGGCTTCGTGGACAAGGTGCCCGTGGCGAGGGTGCGCGAGTGGGAGGCGGGTTTCGTCCGCTTCCTCAGGAGCGAGCAGAAAGACCTGCTCGCAGCGATCGAGACCAAGAAGGCGCTCGACGACAAGCTGTTTGACCAGCTCAAGGCCGCGATCTCAACCTTCAACCACCAGTTCGGAGTCGAAAGCGCGAAGGCAGCGCCAGAGACGGGCGCCAAGGCTGCCGATACGGCCAAGCCGGGCGACAAAGCGCAACCGAAGGCGCAGTCGCCGGCTGTCAAGCCGGAACCAAAGGCTCAGGCGCCTGCCCCGGAAGCCAAGGCAGCTGCTCCCGCGCCGGTAGCAAAGGCTGAGGCGCCTGCCCCGGAAGCCAAGGCTGAGGCGCCTGCCCCGGAAGCCAAGGCGGTTGCACCCGCGCCGGTAGCCAAGGCTGAGGCGCCTGCCCCGGAAGCCAAGGCAGCTGCACCCGCGCCGGCAGCAAAGGCTCAGCCGTCGCCCAAAGACGAGGGCGAGGAGAGACCGTCTCAGCTGAACCAGATCCGCGCGGCTCTCGCCGACGCACCGGCTGCACCCGCGGCCGCGTCACCAGCCGTCGAACCGAAACCCAAGCGGCCCCGCAAGCCAAAGGCTCAGTAGTTGCCGGCCTTTCGAGATATCGTCCGGCGGATCGACTCGATCAAGAACACCCAGAAGATCACCAAAGCGATGCAGGTGGTCGCTGCGACGCGCCTCCGCCGCGCGCAGGCCGCTGTCCAGGCGACCCGGCCGTACGCCGAGAAGATGGTCGAGGTGCTTCAAACCACCGGCCAACGCGCGACCGAATACAAGCACCCCTTCTTGATCAGGCGCGACGGCAAGCGCGCGGTGATGATCCTCGTGACGACCGACAAGGGCCTGTGCGGCGCGATCAACGTGAACAACATCCGGGCCGCG